>NZ_SOFY01000001.1 GCF_004402595.1 Cryobacterium shii
ACCGGCCGTTGAGGCCGCCGTGCTCAACTGGCCGGAAACGGTGCCGCACTGGCCGGTTAATTAGCGCTGAAATGGCCGGCTTCAAGTTGACAAAACACAGCCAGCTGCCAGGCCTCTTCGAGTTCCGGCATCCGGATGTAGTGCGCTCGCACCCGGTGCCGGCACGCGGCTTTCGCCAGCGCGCAGCCCAGGTACGATTTCCCCGACCCGGTGAAGCCCTGGAACACGACGTTCTGCTGCCGATCGATGAACGAGCACGTGCCCAGCCCCGCGAGCATCGACCGGTCAAGGCCGCGTTCCTCGACCAGGTCCAGACGGCGCAGGTCCGCGTTCGGATAGCGCAGGTTCGCCCGGCGGATCAGCCCCTCGACCTTGGTTTGGGTGAAGACGGAGTGGGCGTCATCGACGGCGAGTTTGATCTTCTCCTCGAACGCCAAACCAAGGGTGAGGGTGTCGTCTTGCGCGTCGAACGCGTCCAGCAGGGTGGACACGCCCATTTCGCGGAGCTTGCGTTTGGTCTCGATATCGATCCGGCTCATCGTGCACCGCCTCCGTAGTAGTCGGCGCCGCGGACATATCCGCCGGATTCAGGTTCGGCGGGTTCGAAGCGAGGCATCTTGCGGGTGCTTTTCTTGTCTTGCCCCGTCTCCAGGATCGGTTGCAAGTGCGCATACCGGGGCGAGCGAACACGACCCTCCAGCGCGATCTGGCACGCCTTTTCCACTCGCTCACTGGAATAGCGGCGGCTCAGCCGCAGCGCTGCGAGGGCGGCGTCGAAGCCTTGCTCTTCCACCGGCACGACCTCGAAGATCCTGTTCACCACGGTCACCATGTGCGGGCCGACTCGTTCGGCCCAAGCCCGGATCCGGACGGTGTCCCACTCCCGATACTTCTCGCCCTGGGGCTGGTCGGCATCGTTCGTGCGGTATTCGTTCACGACATGCTCGCCGAACAGCAGGTGGCTGGTGAGCCGCTCATGGTTTCGATAGATCTCCAGCAGTTGGCTTGTGATGCGCAGATCCACGGCTTGGCCGATCTGGGCGTAGGGGGCGGAGTAGAAGTTCTTCTCCCAGACCACATGCCCGTTCTTCTGCACCCGACGCCCGATGATCCACCGGCTGATCTCGTAGGGAGCCGACGGCAGCGGCCGCAGCAACGCCTTCTCCTCGGTTTGGAACACGCTCAGGCGGGAGCCGGCACGTTTCTGGAACGGTTCCCGGTTATAAGCATCCATGCGCTCCCGGATCGCGGTCCGCAGTTCGGGAAGCGCTCCGAAGCTCCGATGACGTAACCCTGCGATCACCCAGGTGGCAACATGAGAGACCGTATTTTCCACGCTCGCTTTGTCTTTTGGCGCCCGCGGGCGGCCCGGCAGCACGGCTGCCGAGTAGTGCGCTGCCATCTCCCGGTAGGCGTCGTTCAACACGATCTCACCCTCGCGGGGGTGCTTGATCACGCCGGTCTTCAGGTTGTCGGGCACGATCCGGGGAACCGTTCCGCCGAACCACTCGAACATCGCGACGTTGGCCAGTAGCCAGGTGTCTTGCCGCATATCCAGCGCCGGTTCGACGAACGCATACCGGGAAAACGGCAGACATGCCACGAACAAATACACCCGAGACGTCTCGCCCGTCACCGGGTCGGTGAGCTGCATCGTCGGCCCCGACCAGTCGACCTCGACCGTCCGCCCAGCCTTATGGCCAACCCGCGACGCCGCCCCCGTGACCAAGGTGTGCGCCGCGTATGCCTTGCAGAATCGGTCATATCCCATCGCCGGCTGCCCCGTCACCGCGCACCCGTCGACATACTCGCCATGGAGCAGCTTCAGCGTCACCCCGACCTTGCCGAGCTCTTTGTGCACCCCATCCCAATCGGGCTGCACGAACACACTCTCGTGCTCGCCGCGGCCCGGGAACAGCAGCGCATATACCTCGCCGTCGCTGCGGCCAACGTGACCGTCACGGCCGATGCCGGCCTGGTCAGCGGCATTGAACACGGCCAGCACGCTCTTGCGCGACATGCCCTGCGCGAGCGCGATCCCGCGCCCCGTCATGCCCTCGGCGCGGAGTTCGAGCACCAGCTTCGCTTTGATCCTTCGTACCATTACTAATTACTCCTTCCGCCGCGTGCCTATACACGCAGCGGAAGGAGCTAAGCAGATGGCCCTCAACAGAAATACTCGGTGGCCCCACACCGCGCTACTGACCAGATCGACCAGTGGCCCCGAACGTCAATAACACTGGCCCCCAGAAGCGCAAATACTCAGTTGCCCTTGAGCGCCTCCTGAGCGAGCTCTGCTTGGGGGATGTCGCCACCGCTGCTGGGCAAGTATGACTGTCGCGGGCAAGCGAATGAACGCTTTGGGCCTGCTGAGACGGGTGAAGAGCGTAGGCACTCCACCCGTCCGAGCTGTCAGCTAGCGTCTACGAGCGCGGCCGCCTTCGCACGTGCGTCTGCGTCTGCCTGGGCATTCACGAGCGCGAGGTCAATCGCCAGTGAGCGATTGACTACGGCGGTCAGGGTCTGCTGCGGCCTCGTCGCGCCACCCCTCGGCGGGCACGCGCAGCTGGAGCCCATGCGTCGGATCCTGGCATGATCTCCGACGTGAGCCGGATCGACAACACCGTCGTCTTCGACGGCGCGACGCTCCCAGTCGGTGTTGTCTCGCGCCTGGAGATCCGTCAGTTCCTGGATGCCGCCCGGCAGTGAGGTGCGCCGCTGCAATCCCTTGTAAGTTGTCGCTTTGTTGTTCCAGGCATCCGAGGGGACGCCATATTCCTGCAGCATCGGTTCCTCACCGAGCATCCGCTGGGCACGATTAATCACCCTGTCGCGGCCGTCAGAGAACCAGAGCTGATCATTACGCACGGCCTCCATCAGACGGTCATTGAACGTCTGCCTTCCCATCGGCTTACTTCCTGGATTCTCGCGTACGCGCCACGCCTCAAACAGGTGGTGCAGAAACGGGAACGGGAGGAGGTCCCATGCAAACTGCTCACGAAGCTCCACCCAGAACTCGCGAACCAAATCGTTTCGGATCTGCGCTTCCTCTTTCAGGTCGCGGCACGATTTCGGCTCTGAGAGCGTGTAGTGAGTCATGTGGAGAACCCTCCACAGCACATACTCCAGAACCTTCTTATCGCTGAGGAAGGTCTCTTTGATCTCTGGGAAGGCGGCCCCTGTGAAACTCTTGGGGAAGGGGACGAACAGCTGGCGGCGCGAGAACGAGCTGGACTTGTCCTTTGTGCTGAGAAGCGCATTGACGCACTGAACAATAAAGCCGCGAAAGCGGATCGTGATTACCCTTCGCCCCTTGCGGTTGATCGGGATCCGATCGCCGGTTACGGCGGCCTTTAGGTTGGCCAAGAAGGTCAAATGCTCCCCGACATTGTTTTCGTCGACCAGCACGGCGAACGCCGTTAGGAGCGGCTCAAGCTTGAAGTCATTGCCCGGCCCGCCCCACTGGTCGAGAGGAATCGAGCAGTACGCGCCAGAGCCCTCGCCGAACAGATGCTGGATCATCTCCACGAGGGTGCCCTTGCCCGATTCGCCGAGGGTGCTGTAGAAGAAGGCCATCTTGTTCCAACGAACGCCCGGGCGGACGCTGGCGCTGATGATCTCCCAGACAGTATTCGCAACATTCTCAGCATCATCCAGCGGTTCGAAGAGATCGAGCAGCCAGTCACTGAATTGCCACGGCGAGCGGTCGCTGAGGAAGCGCATCGGTTCTTCAGGCTCGGTGCGCGGGCAGTCGACGGCGAGCTTTGACGTGAAGACATCGACGTCGGGGTCGTAGTCCCTCTGGGTCTTCGTCTTGAAATCGAAGACGCGGCTCTTGCACGGGATCGCGTCGCGATCGGAGGTCTTTTCTACGCGAGGCACGATGTCGTAGAGCTTGCCGATGATCTCCCTCATCTTCGGGTCGGAGACGTCCTGGTCGAAGCCGAGGATCAACGCTCTCAGGGCCGACTCGTCTGAGACAAAGAGGCCGCGGTTCGCGCCGGTGGGCTGGTAAAAGCTGAGTTCATCGAGAGTCGTATCACCCAGGCCAGCGTGCGCGATCCGACGGATCCGATGCCAGCGCGCGGCCAGCTTTGCGAGCTGCCAGGCGGTCAACGCGGCAGGGGCGCCACCCGGCACGTACACAGGCCGCTGCTTGCCGTCTTCCCCGTACCATTCGCGGATGCATGCCATTGTCGTGCGCAC
The DNA here is from genome assembly GCF_004402595.1 of Cryobacterium shii. Classification (GTDB taxonomy): domain Bacteria; phylum Actinomycetota; class Actinomycetes; order Actinomycetales; family Microbacteriaceae; genus Cryobacterium; species Cryobacterium shii. Next base: position 4,207 of record NZ_SOFY01000001.1, read on the forward strand.
CAAGAGCTCCGAGTTCGAGGTCAACTTCGCGGGCAGTGCCGTGGGGTCGAGCCCTGCGAGCCCCCCAAGGTATCTTTCGGTGGCGTGGTGGATCCGCTCCGCACGACTCCACTGCTGCGGAAGTTCGTCAAGCCAGCTGTTCTTGTCGAACTCGACGTTGGGGTCAGGCGCGAACTCCGTGTCGGCTATCGAGCCTTCCTCGTCGCTGGTAGGACGCTCGTAGCCATTCTCGGTGAGAGAACTACTCGTCGGGAGCGCGTGATCATTAGCGGAGGTCCTCCCCTCGGGGTTGGCAGCGCGGACGAGGTTGGGCTGAACTTCCTTGTCCCTTTCGGCGTCTGTTGTTAGAGTCATCGTTAAGTCCTTTCAGCCGAGCAACGAGCTGTAACTCGTCGGCTGGAGATAGAAATCGTGTAGAGCGCCTCGGCAATTGCCGGGGCGTTTTGCTTGTATTCACTTGGTCGGGCCGCGTCGACATCTGTGCTTCGGCATTCGGCTCACGCTGCCTGCACGAATCGTGCTGTACCCAGGCAACGATGTCGCCTTGGCGCCAGCGCACTTCGTGCCGGATCTTCTTGATGGCACGGGGTAGCGACTCCCCGTTCGAGCGCGGGCTGGGCCTCTTTCGTGCTCACTTGTGACCACCGCCGCCCAAGAAGAGGCCGCGCAGTCGCAACGCCTGCTGGGCAGAGAGAGCAGGTGCGGAAGCCGCCTCAGCGCGCGCCCACGCGCGAATCGCCTCAAGTTCCGTCATCGGCGGCGGCGACGTCCTGGTCCGCTCAAGGAGCGCGGCGGTCATCGGGTGCCCCGCGAGGGGGCTACGAGCGCCTCCAGGTAGGCGTCGAGGTCGGCAGGGAGGATCCGCCAGCGCCCGCCCACCTTGTAGGCAGGTAGCCGCCCGGTGCGGATATCGTCGCGAAGGACGAAGCTCGATCGCCCGCTTGTGTCCTCCGCCTGCGGTACGGTGAGCGCGCAACGCAGGTCGTCGTATGTGGGTGTCGATGCATCACTGGGTATCACGGAACACTCCTAAGTAGGTCGTGTCCCGAAGAGGCCGCCGCATCGAGATTGAGTTTTTCCGGCCATGGATTGTGTTTAGTGAAGGCTCCGCCGGATCTTGCTGTTCTGTTATGTTTGCTACATTAGTTACGTTTCCTATGCATGTCAACACTAGGAAAGGATCCGATTCGTGCCCATTACTCCAGAAACCGAACTGCGGGAGCGCGACTGGCACGTCAGTGCGTCAAACGGACTCATCGACGTTCACCCAGGCATTGCGATACCGCGCCTCGTGCGTGCAGGGGGGCCGCTGAGTCGTGTGCCGTCAGCCGAAGTGGGTGCCGCGGCCCTCGACGAGGGGTTCCGACTCGAGATTGAAGCTGTGTACAGTCAGCCGCTCGGCTACTACACACTGCGCTCGGTTTCCCTCGTTGCGCCAGAGGATGAAGAAGTCACAGGGGTACTACTGCGCACTGTGACGCCCCTCGGCGTCATGCGCTGGATACTGCCGCGCACATTTCAGCTCGACGCCTCGGCGCTCAGCGTTGCCGTCGTGGACTTCGTCGCACCCGAGCTCAAGCCATATCGGAAGGCGCCCAGCGGGGGATCCGTGAGCATCGATCTGACGGATGTCGGAACTGTATATCGCCTCGCGACGATTGTGCGCTATCCGCCGGCGAAGGCGGTGGCCGAAACGTTTTGCCTCCAGGCCCGCACCGCCACCAACTGGATTGCACGGGCTCGGGCCGTCGGCCTGATCTGATTGAGGGCGTGGAGGCGTCCCCACGCCGGCGTACCCCGCCGAGGTGGAGCCGGCACTGAGGTGGAGCCGGCACCGACGCTTCTGCTCCGAGCTATCGCCAGTCGTAGGTGACTCTGCCAGGATTTGCGCCCTTTCGCCCCACCGCCTCCGGCGGTACACGGTGAATCCTTGGCACGATCAGTTCTCTGATCACATGGCGCTGCCATGCGATGTCACCCGCTTGGTCACGCTCCGCCCACATCTCGCGCACCCGTCCGGACTGAGCCAGCTCGAGCACGAGGGGGTCAGCCGCTGCCAGCGATTCGAGCCGTCTCCGTGCATCTTCAATCTTGGGTTCCACAAGATCGCGCTGTTCTGTGAGCATTCGCAGGTCGCGGCGACGCTCGGCCTCCGTCGCAACCTGGTCAAGCCACTCCTGGTGACCTCGGATCTCCTCCAGGACCGCATCGCGCTCTGCATTGACGTCTTCGTCCTGTTCGCCCAACGTTGCCAGGAAGTCAGGTCGCTCCAGGCGAGCCAGCACGAGCTCTGTGATGATCAGGTCTAGGTGCTCCTCGCGCATCGAGACATGGAACCCTGGTCGCCCCGGCATGCCGATGCATTGGTAGGCGTGGTAACGAGGTCGGGGGAGTGGCTCGCCGTTCTCGTCATACTTCTGAACTCCGCCGTTCTGCCGCCCGACACGCATGCGGGCGCCGCACTCTCCACAGAGCGCGATGCCGGAGAGTAGATGCTTGGCTGGCCAATTGTTGGACTTGAAACCCCGTGAGCCCATAGCAAGCTGAAGTTTCTCCCAAGCCTCCGGGTTGATCAGGGGAGGCCAGATGCCTTCGTATGTCGCGAGTTCACCCTCGGTTGGATTGTGCTCGCGCTTGCCTGTGTAGACGGACATGGTCAGCATCTGCTTCACAGCGGGGGCGGTCCAGCCCATCGACTTGCGGTGTACCTCGCGCGCCGGGCGTCGTGGCGGGATGCCCTTCTCGTTGAAGGTGGCTGCGATGTCGTAATAGGAGCGGCCCATGAGCACCATCGCCGCTGCTTCCTTCACGACCCAAGCTTGGTCGGGGTGTTCAACCACTCTTTCGAGGACCCGCATTCCGTTGGGCTTCACTGAGTAAATCCGCTGATACCCGTACACGTTTTTTCCGTGAGGTCGCCCGCTCTTGGCGGCAGCCCGCATATCTCGTTTAAGCCGCTCGCTGGTCTTGTCGGACTCGTATTCGGCGTCAGATGCGTCTTCGCGCAGGCTATGACGGTCGCGGGAATTGCTCGGGTCGTACACGCGATTGTGCGTGAGAACCCAAATCTGTACTCTGTGGTCGCGGCAGAGATCGATGAGATCGATCCACTCTCCCGTCCTGCGAGAACCTCGGCTTGACTCCCAAATCGCGAGCAGATTAGCTTCGAATCTGCCCTCTTCGAGGTCTGCGACAAGTTGCGCGAAGCCCTCTCTGCGCTTGGTTGCGAAGCGACTGGCGCTGCGGTTGTCATCGCGGTAGTAGCTGGAGTGGACTTGCCAGCCGCGCCTGTGCGCCTCTGCGGTGATTTCGTCGTGTTGCTGATCGGGGCTCTTACCTGTGCCCGAGCGGTCGAGTGAGACGCGCAGATACTCCCGCACAAGTAGGTTTTGGTCATCCAGCACGTTACTGACCCTATGGGGTGACCGTGCCGTGCGTGAACTGTGCCGAGGTGGGATCAGACCGGGCGGTGCTGGCTCCCATTGGCGTGGCCTTCAGCTTCTGGGTGTGGAACCACGTTTGAAGCGCTAGTTGCGTGTCGCGTCCTCGTTGCGGATGAGCGACGCCGGCAATGATCGGCCAGCATGTTGACGTCGCATCAAGGTTCGGTTCGCAACTGGGCGGCCTGGAAGACGACATCGCCCGCCAATGGCTGCGATGCGCGAGGACCTCTCCCACGAGACGTTCGGACGATCGGCGGGTTGACGTGTTGGACTCAGTCCAGTGTTGCCTGGGTGTCGACCTTCCCGTCGGGCTATGGAGCAATCAGCGATCGAAAACGGTGAAGTCGAGATCCAAGATCGCCTGTTTGATGAGAGACGCATCGTCGCCAGCAATGGTCTTTAGATCCGCGAAGATGTCCCAACCCCCGTCTTTCGCGAGTGGACTTGTGAGAGTGAAATAGCACAGATCGTCGTCCTCGAGGGTTGCCAGCAGACCCGCCTGCTCTAGATGCTTCGCGCGACGTTCGATCTCGTAGTCCTTGATATTTGCAACCCCTTCAATGTGGACAACTGATGCTCCGATGCCCTTGTGGAGCCCTGTTCCAAATCTAGGTTCCAGATCGCCGTGAATCAGTATGAGTGCGATCAAGTCGCGTATGGCTATCGGTTGCTTCGCAAGGGCGGAAACAAACGCCGTCATCTCGGGGAGGCTCTCGGCGGCAAAGGCACCGTCGTCAACTCCATCGAGCGCGCGGAGGTTGACGGGAAATCTTGGCGTCAACCCTGCAGTTGTGTCTACGATGCGGGCAAGCCCAGCCATCGCTTCGCGGTACCAAGATTCGTGATCAGACTTCATCTTTTTGACGACAGCGACCGTGTAGCGGTCTTCCAAGTCTTTGTTGTCGATGACCTTGTGGTGCTCACGGCATACCAGAAGTAAGTTTTGAGGGTCTCGTAGTTGTTCGTCGTCCAGCGAGTGGTCGCCGCGCGCGGCAGTCAGCTTGACGCCCTGGATGTGTGCAACCTCGCAGTTCCAAGTTCCGTCGTCTCTCAGGAGCGACTTGTTGCAACTCTCGACGGCGGTCTGGAACGCACAGCGATTGCCGGAATACAGATACAGTTCGCGTGTCGCTGCCGATACAGGGGTCAGACGATTGCGCGTGTCGCTCATGCGCTCAGCCTAGCCAGCGACTTTGGAATTCGACCGCACTGCACGGCGCCACCGAGGGCGGGTCTGCGCAAGTTCGTCGGTCCCTGGCGCTTGAACCGACCAGACGGCCCTGGATATCAGCACCTCGACCGGAAGAGCCGGCCGAGGCGGAACTCATCGCCCAACCGAACAATGTCCGGCCGTCGGTTCAGGAGAAAGCCCTGATAGTGGCGTTGCGACCTGGTGTATCCGCAGGTTGTGGCACTTCGTCAGGATCTGCATTGAACATCCGATACCTTCAGAATCATGCTCACTCACAACGTTGCCAGTTTCGCCGGAGGACTGAGTGCGAAGCTCGCCACACGATCGCGGCACGTGTGCACGTTCTTCGGAGCTGGTACTTCTAAAGCATGCGGCCTACCCGACGTCGTCCTGCTGACGGCGAACATCTCGGCCGGGCTGGAAGGCAAGCAACTCGAATCGTTCAAGCGCCTCACCTCGTCCCGCAATCTCGAGCAGGCCCTTAGTCGGCTGAGAAGGATTCAGGCGGTCGTAGACGAAGGGGACGTGGTCGACGGCCTCACCCTGGAGCAAGCGAAAGATCTCGATCTGGCAATTTGCAAACTGATCATCGAGGAGTTGTCCGCTGTCGATGCTGATATGGAACCCGTCGACAAGCTGGCGGCTTGGGTCGCTCGTGCCGACTACTTGCGGCCAATCGAGTTGTTCACCGTCAACTACGACTGCGTACTAGAGACAGCGCTGGAATCGAGAGGCGTTCCGTACTTCGACGGGTTTGTTGGGACGTGGAAAGCGCGGTTCAGGACAGACATGGTCGAGGCAACCCAGAACGACTCAGAAGTCCTGTTGCCACCTTTCTTCGCAAGACTGTGGAAGTTGCATGGTTCCGTGAACTGGACGTGGGATCAGACCCATCCAGCGGGTGAGGTCCTGCGGCTGGGTGCCACCGTTCCCAACGATGAGGTCGCTGCCATTTTTCCCTCGGACGCCAAATACGAGGAATCCCGCCGCATGCCCTTCGTCGTGCTTCAGGACCGACTCCGACGCGCACTCAACGAACCCGAAACTATGTTTCTCGTATCGGGCTATTCGTGGGCTGATGATCACCTGAATGAGCTCTTCTTCGATGCCGCGGCTCGCCGACCACGTTCGGAGTTCATCGCCTTCTGTTATTCGGCTATCCCCGCCAACCTGGCAGAAAAAGCGATGCAGACGCCGAACCTGCAGGTGATCACGCAAACTGAGGCCATCATCGGTGGTCTTCGTGCCCCCTGGGAAGGCCCTGGTGAGGGCGTGACTCTTCCCGATGACATCTGGAACGGGACAACTTGCGGGCTTGGAGACTTTGGCAACCTGGCCAGCTTCTTGTCGCGGAGTTCCTCGGACTCCAGCTTGGACAGCCAGAGTCGACCAGTTGGAGTCTCGTATGTCGGATAGGGACGAGACTTATGTCGGCCGAGTGAGGCACGTTCTTGGCTCGCAGATAACAGTGGAACTGGATCCTGGCCTCGCCGGAATCGCGCCAATCTACCGCGGGCAGCTTCAGCAAATCGGACAAATCGGTTCTCTTGTTCGGCTGCCCCAGGGAATGGTAGATCTCATCGCTACCGTCACCCTCGTTGGCATATCAGAACTGACTGCTGGACTGGGCCCTCGCGAGAATTCCTCGGCGGGCGAGAGATGGCTGCAAGTGCAACTCCTCGGCGAGGTCGATAGGGGAACGAGGCAATTTCGCCGCGGCGTAGGTTCTTATCCAGGTCTTGACGATCCCGTCCATTTCGCCCGGAGGGAGGAGCTGGAAGCCGTCTATCCTCCTTCATCGACCTCGCACATTCGCATTGGTCGGCTGTCAGCTGCGGAGACAGTTCCTGTCGCCCTTGATGTCAACAAACTGGTCGTTCGCCATTCTGCCGTGGTTGGCTCTACGGGTTCCGGAAAAACAAGCGCAGTCGCGTCACTCCTGCAGGGCTTCGCCAATGGGCACTGGCCCGCAGCCAACATCGTGGTCATCGACAGCCATGGCGAGTACTCTCATGCGCTGTCCGGACATGCGTCTGTTAGGTCTGTCCTTGGCCCAGAAAGTGGCCGGCTACACGTCCCGTACTGGGCGCTCCCAGCGGAGGACATCTTGCGGGCCTTTACCGGGTCCTCCGGAGGCCCGACGACCCAGAAAACGTGGGCGACCCTGGTCGCGGAGGAGCGACGCAAATTCGTGAATGCGGCCTCTTGGCTCCACCTCGATCCACACGCGATTACTGCAGACACTCCAGTGCCGTTTGATGTTCGCGAGGCATGGCTGCAGCTGGACTCTGAGAACAGAGAAACTCGGCAAACCAAAGCAAATCCAGATTCAATCTGTCTGGAAGTTGCGGGAGACGCGTCAACCCTGACATCGGCGATTTACACCCCTCACGGTCCCGCAGGAAGTCCGCCCATGCAGGGTCCTTTTTTCGGTGTTCACGGGAGCACACCGGAACTCCTCCGCCTTGGTCTCCTCGACCCTCGCCTGGCATTCATGTTGGAGCCAGCTGGGACCATCGATGGGCCCGACCCACTCGTCGACGCTGTCGACTCATGGATCGGGGGGACAGCGCCAGTATCAGTCCTCGACTTCAATGGTGTACCCGATTCGGCCGCCGAATTGGCCATCGGCGTCATTCTAAAACTGCTTTTCGACGTCGCGATACGAACGCCGAGTGGAATCGACGGCATCGGCCGCCCAAGCCCCATTCTCATCGTGCTTGAGGAAGCCCACCGATACTTAGGCGACAAGGCAGCACCCATTGCACGAGATGCCGCAAATCGAATAGCTCGGGAAGGTCGAAAGTACGGAGTCGGACTTATGCTCGTGACTCAGCGGCCGTCCGACCTGCCGGACACGGCATTGGCGCAATGTGGGACCATCATCGCCCTGCGTCTGAGTAACAGCGCTGACCAAGGCAGAATTCGGACAGCTTTACCCGACAGCGTCGTCGGGCTTGCAGAAACGCTCCCTTCCCTCAGAACGGGAGAAGCAATCATCAGTGGCGAAGCGCTCGTATTGCCAACTCGCGTGGTCCTCGACCGACCGAATCCCCTCCCACTGGCCGAGGACCCTTCCCTAGAGCCGTGGCGCACCAACGCTGGAACGCGAGGCGTAAGCGGTGCTTTGGCCCGGTGGCGGGGCATTTATGAACAGGAGAGAGAATGACTATGGACTGGCGACCAGTTACATCCGCCCGTATCGTCGCTGAAGCGTACGACGTGGAAACAGAGACCATCTATGTGGAGTTCCCGAAGGGCGGCGTCCAGTGGTGGTATTCCGCTTGCCCGCCTGAAGTCTGGGAACAATTCACAGCAGTTGGACAGTCTAGAGGCCAGTTCATCCACCAGGTCCTCAATTTCAAACCGAACGGTCGGTCGGCTTAACGCCGCGTGCAGAACGTGATGTAAGAGCGCTCAGCGGTTGCGCCCACGTGACATCGAGTTGGTTGAACTCGGCCCCGACTCGACCGAGGGTCTTCGTCGCATTGTCCATGCCGCGCACAACCAACGTTCCAGTGGCAGTCTTGTCGAACCTGCACCCGGCGGGTTGAGGCGAGCACATGCCAAAGACCCTTAGACGTTGACCGGCCCGGGACCACGCTAACGTCTGCCAATTCTTGGGCGACTCGATCCGCCTCGCAAATAAGCACCCATCTGTCTTGTTATCCATGTCCGGCGCGAATTGCGCGGTGGTGATCGCGGGGATCATGCTGCTCGGCGGGTACCTGCGGCTCGGACGCGGGATGCGCATCACGTTGTCCCTCGCCACGCTGCTGGGCTTCGTGGTGCTCGTGACACCGGAGCCCAGCGTGCTTCGCGCGGCGCTGATGGCCACGATCCTGATGCTCTCCGTCGCGTCCGGCCGGCCGGGCCGGGGTGTGCCGCTGCTGGCCCTGGTCGTCGTGGTTCTGCTGGTGGCAGATCCGTGGCTGGCGCGCAGTTACGGCTTCGCGCTCTCGGCGCTGGCCACGGGCGGGCTCCTGGTGCTCGCCGGTCCGTTGACCCGGGTGCTGAGCCGCTGGATGCCGACCGCGCTGGCAGCGGTGATCGCAATCCCGCTCGCCGCGCAGCTGGCCTGCCAGCCCGTTCTGGTGCTGCTGACCCCGACGCTTCCGCTGTACGGGGTGCCGGCGAACCTGTTGGCGGGCCCGGCGGCCCCGTTCGCGACCGTGGTCGGCCTGGTGGCCTGCCTGCTCCTGCCCTGGTTGCCGGGGATCGCCGGGGGAGTCCTGTACCTGGCCTGGCTGCCCGCGGCCTGGATCGCGGCGATTGCGCGCACGAGCGCGCTCCTGCCGGGGAGTCGGCTGCCGTGGCTCGGGGGAGTCGTCGGGGTGGCTGCCACGGGCATCCTGACCGTCGCGTTCGTGGCGCTCGTTCTCCGCCGTCCGGGGGCGGTCCGGGGCTGGTGGCCGCCGACCGCCGTCGCCGTGCTCGTCCTGGCGGGCGGCGCCTACACCGGGACCCTGATCGGGTCGGGCGTGGGACGTGCCGTGGCCTTCCCGGCGGACTGGCAGATCGCGGCCTGCGACATCGGGCAGGGTGACGCGGTCGTGGTGCGGGATCAGGACCTCTACGCACTGGTCGACGTGGGGCCTGATCCGGCGCTCCTGGCGGAATGCCTCGACACCCTCGGAATCGACCGGATCGATCTGCTCGTGCTCACCCACTACGACCTCGACCACATCGGGGGCGTCGAGGCCGTGATCGGCCGGGTCGGAACGGCCCTGGTCGGCGTCCCCGAGAACGCAGAGGACGAGCGCCTCCACCTGCGCCTTGCGCGGGGCGGCGCGGACGTGCGTCAGGCCGCGCGCGGCGACACCGGAACGCTCGGCGCACTGCGCTGGGAGATCTTCTGGCCCGTTCGGGGTTCCCCGGCGATGCAGACCGGCAACGCCGGGAGCGTGACCATCGGGTTTGACGGGCGCGGAATCCGTTCGATCTTCCTCGGCGACCTCGGCCAGGAACCGCAGGACGCCCTCCGCCGGGTCGCCCCACTCGCCACCGTGGACGTGGTCAAGGTGGCCCACCACGGGTCGAGGGACCAGAGCCCTCAACTCTATGCCGACCTGCGAGCCACCGTCGGGCTCATCTCGGTGGGCCGAGATAACGGCTACGGGCACCCGACCGACGCCCTCCTCGGCATGCTGGCATCCGCGGGCACGCTCGCCCTGCGCACGGACCTCGGCGGGATGATCGTGGTCGCGCCCGCCCCGGACGGCGGCGGTGCCCTCACCGTGTGGACGGAGACCGTGCCGGTCGGCGGCCCCGACTAGGCTTGAATCGCGCCACCGGTGTGAGCTCCTCCACGGGTGTGAACCAGCACGCTGTCGACCAGTTGGCTGTGGAACCAGCAACGAAGGGAACCGAGTGGCCGCACGCACCGCCTCAGCCGGCCGCACCGCACCCCGCAGCGCGCCCAAGGCCGCACCGAAATCGGCTGCGATCCCGCAGCTGGCCTGGCATCAGGTGCGTCCGGCGCCGATCGTGCTGGTCTCCGGAACCGAGGTGTTCCTGGCCGAGCGAGCGATCCGCCAGCTGCGGGATTTCCTCAAACTGGAAGACCCCAGCCTCGAGATCAGCGATGTGCAGGCCGACAGCTACTCGCCCGGCGAGCTGCTCACCGTGGCCAGCCCGTCCCTGTTCGGCGAACCGCGGCTGATCCGCGTGAGCTCGGTCGAGAAGTGCAGCGACACCTTCCTCGCCGAAGCCATCGACTACCTGCAGAACCCGGCGGAAGACACCTACCTGGTGCTCCGGCACGGCGGCGGGGTGCGCGGCAAGAAGCTGCTCGACCTGATCCGGGCCGGAACCGGCGGCGGCATCGAGGTCGTCTGCGCCGAGCTGAAAAAGGACACCGACCGGCACGACTTCGCATCCTCTGAATTCAAGGCCGCCGGCAAACGGGTCACGCCCAGCGCGCTCCGCTCCCTCGTCGGGGCGTTCTCGGGAGACCTCGCCGAACTGTCCGCCGCCTGCCAGCAGCTGATCGCCGACACCGGCGCCGAGGTGACCGAAACGACCGTTGACCGGTACTACGGCGGACGGGTCGAGGCGAACGCCTTCAAGGTGGCCGACGCCGCGATCGCGGGGCACCGCGGCGAGGCCCTCGTCATCCTGCGGCACGCGCTGGCCTCCGGCGCGGATCCGGTGCCCGTGGTCGCGGCGTTCGCGATGAAGATCCGCACCATGGCGAAACTCTGCGGGGTGCGAGGCGGCTCGGCCCAGCTGGCCTCCCAGTACGGTCTGGCACCGTGGCAGGTGGAGCGGGCCCAGCGCGACCTGCGCGGCTGGTCGGACGAGGGACTCGCGCGCTGCGTCGTGGCCCTGGCCGAAACGGATGCCGCGGTCAAGGGCGCCGAGCGCGACCCGGTGTTCGCCCTCGAGCGGTTGATCGGCGTGATCGCTCGCAAGGGCGAGAGCTGACCGCGCCGCCGCTGACCGGGCTTGACCTGGCCGCCGAGCGCTGACTCGCCCAACTGGGTAGCCCCGGACACACGAAAGCCCCCGCCGAATCGGCGGGGGCTTTTCGAGCACGAGGTCGGGACCGTCAGACGGCCCGGATCCAGGTCAGTTGGAGACTAGACGAGTGCGCCGACCGACTTCGCGATGGCGGACTTCTTGTTCGCAGCCTGGTTCTTGTGGATGACGCCCTTGCTGACGGCCTTGTCGAGCTTCTTCGAGGCCAGGGCGAGGCCGGCGACGGCCTTGTCCTTGTCACCAGCGGTGACGGCGAGGCGCGTCGCGCGGATCGCGCGCTTGAACTCGCTCTTGACGGCCTTGTTGCGCTCCTGGGCCTTCTTGTTGGTGCCGATACGCTTGATCTGCGACTTGATATTTGCCACGTTTATACGCTTTCGTTAGGTTCTTGTTCGGATGGGCCGCTTGGCGGTAGAGGGCGCCGAACGGCAATAATCGTGTGGGGTGGGACCCAACACGCAAGCCAACAGGAAACGATACCAGTTATTCGCCCGGCCCGACACTCGGCCGGGCCCGGCCGGCGGCGACCTCCCGGAGGATCTCGCCGAGCACCGCCGTGAACCGTTCCGGTTGGGCCAGGCTGACCAGGTGCGAGGCCCGGGGAACGATCACGAGACGACCGTCCCGGCAGGCGGCAAGGAAGCGGCGTTCGTGCAGCCGAAACTGATCGAAAAAGCCGTTGACCAGCCACACCGGTCCGGGGTAGCGAGAGAGGCTGTCGAGCGGGCGGAGCGTGCCGGTGGCGCCGAGGCCGGCATCCATCACATTCAGCGGAACCCCGCCGGCGAGCGTGTCTGCGGCCCCGTCTCGCGGCAGGAGGGCCCGCACGAGTGCGGTGTGAAGCCACAATCCGTGGTCGGGCAGCCGGCGGACGAGCCGGGCCAGGCTCCGGTAGGCGTCCAGGGGCCACCCGGCCGGAATCGCGCAGCTTCCCGCGGCGACCAACCCGATCACCTTCTGCGGGTGCCGCGCGGCGTACTCGATGGCGTAGTAGCCGCCCAGGGAGAGCCCGACCAGCAACACCCGGCCGCCCAGGGCCTCGACGCCCTGATCGATGGCTGTCAGGGCGCCCGCCACGGTGAATGGTTCGTCGATGCGCGAGCCGTGCCCGGGCAGATCGATCGCCAGGGCCGGATGCCCGGTCTCGCCCAGGGCGGACAACTGGCGCCGCCACATCGTGGCCGAGGTGCGGATCCCGTGGACGAAGAGGACCGGGGTGGCTGGGGTCATCTCCCCATTTAGGCAGGGATCTCGACAGATTGTGCTGAATTTCCGCACATCCACGTTCCGCACATGCACAAACGGTGCCTGTCCGCTCAGAACGGCGCGTCCTCCGGCAGTAGCGGCGGTGCGGTTCCCGGTGGCCCGGTGGGGAGCACCCTGGCCGGCGCGGTGACGAAGTCCCGGCCCGTCGGTGACGTCCAGGTCAGGATGCCGCCCGGCGTCTGGGCCACCTGCCATCGGGTCTCGGATTTCAGGGCGTGGTTGGCCTTGCAGAGGTGGGCGAGGTTGTCGTGCGCGGTCTGGCCGAGAAGATGCCAGTCGTGGGTGTGGTCGAGTTCGGCTCGCCGCGCCGACTTGTTGCAGCCGGGGAAGCGGCAGGTCTCGTCTCGGAGCCGCAGGAAGCGGCGCATCCGTTTGGGAACCTTGTATCTGTCGCGCCCGACCGACAGGACGACGCCCGTCTCCGGGTGGGTGAGCAGCCGGGTGAAGCTCGGAGCCCGCGAGGCCAGGTCCCGGGCCGTGTCCGGATCGATCGGCCCGTAGCCCTCGAGGTGACCGGGTTCCTCGCTGTGTCCGAGGAGCGTCATCACGGAAACGGTGACCTGGACGGTGGCCCGGACTCCGTCGCCGACCCCGGTCGGGGTGACACCGTTGATGAGCAGGTCGCTGAGTACATCGGTGCGCACCTGGGTGAGGGTGCGCTGCTCGCCCGGACCCAGAAGGCTGACGGCGATGTCGTTGGCCCGGGTGAAGATCGACTGCACGAGCTCGGCCCCGGTGTTCAGATGAAGGGTGGCCATGCCATCGGGTTCGGCCTGCAGCCAGGAGGTGCGTTCCAGGATGGACCGGGCGCGGCGGCTGGTGATGGTCTCGGGGTGCAGGCGTTCCCGCAGCACCCGGGCCGTGTGCTTGAGCTTGGCCACGGTCTGGTTCTGGGCGGCCGGCAGCAGGGCCTGTTCGAAGGCGGGCAGGCCGGGGAGAGGGATCGAGCAGGCCTGCCCGATCAGAGTCTGGGCGTGCCGGTAGCTGATCAGCCCGTCCTCCAGCGCCGCCCGGGTGCCGGGAAGGTTTTCGGTCAGGGCGCGGCTCTCGGCGATCAGGTTGTCCGCGGTGGGCTCGGGCAGGTGCAGCGTCGCGGCGAGCTCGCTGGAGAACTCGCGGCGGGCGATCTCGTCGCGGTCCCAGCGGGAGTGCGGGCCGAGCGGGATCTCCGCGGCGTGGGCTTCGCTGAACCGGCGGGCCTCATCGACGGCGGCGGCTCGCACCGCGTGGTTCCGGGCGATCACCCGGTCGGCCGCCGCGACGGCGTCGAAGAGGAGACCGAGTTGCTTCTGGGTGGTGCCGACCGAAGTGGACATGACAGCAGGCTAGGTGCAGCCACCGACAGTCCTGACTAAAGCGCACGCCTGACGGGGCGGATGGCGCTCCTTCCTGAACGAATTCGACGGAGATTCTGACCGAAACCGCTCGGAACGCACCGAAAAAGGTTTGCGACAAGAGAATCTCCGTCGAATTGGTTCGCCGGTGCCGGGCGAAACCGGGAACCAGCCAGCTATGGGAGAATTGCCAGACCATGTCACCGAGACCCCTCACGGCGCTTGAACCGGCCGCCACCCCGCCCGAGTTCATCCGTAACTTCTGCATCATTGCCCACATCGACCACGGCAAGTCCACCCTGGCCGACCGGATGCTGCAGATCACCGGCGTCGTCGACGACCGGTCGATGCGCGCCCAATACCTGGACCGGATGGATATCGAGCGCGAGCGCGGCATCACCATCAAGAGCCAGGCCGTGCGCATGCCGTGGGAGCTCGACGGCCAGACCTACGCCCTGAACATGATCGACACCCCCGGCCACGTGGACTTCACCTACGAGGTGTCCCGCAGCCTGGCCGCGTGCGAGGGAGCCATCCTCCTCGTCGACGCCGCGCAGGGGATCGAGGCCCAGACCCTGGCCAACCTGTACCTGGCGCTGGAGAACGACCTCACGATCATCCCGGTGCTGAACAAGATCGACCTGCCGGCCGCCGACCCCGACAAGTACGCGAAGGAGCTCGCCAGCCTGATCGGCGGCAGCCCCGACGACGTGCTCCGGGTCTCCGGCAAGACCGGCGTGGGCGTCGCGGAACTGCTCGACCGGGCCACCAGCCTCATCCCCGCCCCGGTCGGCGACCCCAACGCCGCGGCCCGCGCGATGATCTTCGACTCGGTCTACGACAGCTACCGCGGCGTCGTCACCTACGTGCGCATGATCGACGGCAAGCTCAATCCGCGCGAGAAGATCCAGATGATGTCGACCCGTGCGACGCACGAGATCCTCGAGATCGGCGTCACCTCGCCCGAACCGACGGTCAGCAAGGGACTCGGCGTCGGCGAGGTCGGCTACCTGATCACCGGCGTGAAGGACGTGCGCCAGTCGAAGGTCGGCGATACGGTCACCACGGCCCTCCGGCCCGCCACGGTGGCTCTGCCCGGCTACACCGAGCCCAAGCCCATGGTGTACTCGGGCCTGTACCCGATCGACGGCAGCGACTACCCGGCCCTGCGGGAGGCCCTCGACAAGCTCAAGCTTTCCGACGCGTCCCTGGTCTACGAGCCCGAGACATCCGTCGCCCTCGGTTTTGGGTTTCGTTGCGGTTTCCTCGGCCTGCTGCACCTTGAAATCATCACCGAGCGGCTCGACCGCGAATTCGGGCTCGACCTGATCACCACCGCGCCCAGCGTGATCTACGAGGTCACCACCGACGACAAGAAGACCGTCACGGTCACCAATCCGAGCGAGTTCCCGAACGGCAAGATCGCCAAGGTCGAGGAACCGATCGTGAAGGCCGCCATCCTCGCCCCCAAGGACTACGTCGGCGTGATCATGGAACTCTGCCAGAGCCGCCGCGGCACCCTCCTCGGCATGGACTACCTCGGTGAGGACCGGGTCGAGATCCGTTACACGATGCCCCTCGGCGAGATCGTGTTCGACTTCTTCGACAACCTCAAGAGCCGCACCGCCGGCTACGGATCCCTCGACTACGAGCCGATCGGCTCGCAGGAGGCCGACCTGGTCAAGGTCGACATCCTGCTGCAGGGCGAACAGGTCGACGCGTTCAGCGCGATCGTGCACCGCGACAAGGCCTACGACTACGGGGTCCTGATGACCGGACGCCTCCGGAAGCTCATCCCCAGGCAGCAGTTCGACGTGCCCATCCAGGCCGCGATCGGCGCCCGCATCATCGCCCGCGAATCCATCAGCGCCATCCGCAAGGACGTTCTCGCCAAGTGCTACGGCGGCGATATCTCCCGCAAGCGCAAGCTGCTCGAGAAGCAGAAAGAGGGCAAGAAGCGCATGAAGATGGTCGGCCGGGTCGAGGTGCCGCAGGAGGCCTTCATCGCCGCACTGTCCGGCGACGAGCCCGCCAAGAAAGAGAAGAAGTAAACGGATGCGCCGCGCCACCTTCACCGACACCGCCGTCACCTACGCGTCCATCGGCGGCACCCTCGCGCCCGACCTTCTCCGGTACCCGCCCAAGGGCTACCGGCCGATCGTGCGCAGCGTTCGTCTCGGCAGCGGCGCGGACCGCTTCCAGCTGGCCTCGAAGTCACTGATGACCTGGGGCCTGCAGCGGGGCAGCGGCATGACCGTGACCGATCTGCAGGGCGGCACGGGCGAGCAGTACACCGGGTTGGTCTTCGGCGCCGACGGGCAGGCCGTCCGCGACCAGAAGCAGCCCGCCGACGAGGCCACGTTCGCCGAGGACGGCACCCCGTACATCGTCAACGGCATGTCCGCGCACCTCTCGGTCAAGGTCGGCCCGTTCACCATCGACGCCCCGGTGCGCGTGGTCTACGTGGTCGACGAGCCCGACCAGGTCGGCTTCGCCTACGGCACCATGGCCGGGCACCCGGAGAGCGGCGAGGAGTCCTTCATCGTCGACCACCGGGAGGACGACTCCGTCTGGCTCACCATCCGGGCTTTTTCCCGCCCCAGCACCTGGTTCTACCGCTTGGGCGCGCCGGTGCTGCGGCTGCAGCAGGCGAAGTTCACGAAGCGCTACCTGCGGGCGCTGCACCCGATCGGCGGGGCATAGGCCCGTGGGCAGTGCCCTTCCCCTCGGCGACCCCGCACCCCGCGACGGCCTGCTGCCGGCCACGGCCGCGCACCGGGCCGCGGACCGCGACTTCGGCGTCTACCTGCACGTGCCCTTCTGCCGGGTGCGCTGCGGCTACTGCGACTTCAACACCTACACCGCCACCGAGCTGAGGGGCGCGTCCCAAAATGACTACGCCGGCCAGGCGATCAGCGAGGTCGAGGCGGCCGGCGGCATCCTCGAGGCATCCGGCGTGCCCGCGCGCCCGGCGGCGACCGTCTTCTTCGGCGGAGGCACCCCGACCCTGCTCCCGGCCGCCGACCTGATCCGGATGCTGCAGGCCGTGCGTTCCACCTGGGGCCTGGCCCCGGGGGCCGAGGTGACCACGGAGGCGAACCCCGACTCCGTTGATGCCGCCTACCTCGCCACCCTCGCCGACGCCGGCTTCACCCGGGTGTCCTTCGGCATGCAGTCCGCCGTGCCGAGCGTGCTCGCCACCCTGGAACGCACCCATGATCCCGAGCGGGTGCCGCTCGTCGTGCAGTGGGCCCGCGACGCCGACCTCGACGTGTCCCTGGACCTGATCTACGGCACACCGGGGGAGACCCTGCTCGACTGGCGCACCAGCCTCGAACACGCCATCGCGCTGGCCCCCACCCACATCAGCGCCTACTCCCTGATCGTCGAGGAAGGCACCAAACTGGCCCGCCAGATCAAACGCGGCGAGCTGGTGCCGGTCGACGAGGACATGCAGGCCGAGTTCTACGAACTGGCCGACGAACTACTCGCCGCCGCCGGGTACGGCTGGTACGAGGTCAGCAACTGGGCCACGGATGACGCGCACCGCTCCCGGCACAACCTCGCCTACTGGCGCAGCCAGGACTGGTGGGGCGTCGGGCCGGGCGCCCACAGCCACATCGGCGGGGTGCGCTGGTGGAACGTCAAGCATCCGTCGGCGTACGCCGACCGCATCCGGGCCGGGGATTCACCGGCGGCCGGGCGCGAAACCCTGGACGCGGCGACCCGCGAAGTGGAACGGGTGCTGCTGCGCACCCGCATCCGTGAGGGCATCCGGATCGACACGCTCACCCCGCTCGGGCGCCGGGAGGTCGCCGGACTGATCGCCGACGAACTGATCGACGCCCGGGCCGCCCTCGGCGGAACGGTCGAGTTGACCCTGCGGGGACGCCTGCTGGCGGATGCGGTCGTGCGCCGCCTCCTCGCCGACTGACGGGCGCACCCACTGCCGCGCTGACGGGCGCACCCACTGCCCTCAGCCCGTCCTGGAACCAATTCGACGGAGATTTTGCCGGAATCGGGGCCGAACAGCCCGCATCCGTGTTTTTAAATCAAAATCTCCGTCGAATTGGCTCGGGGCGACCAGTGTCTGCCGCTAGTGACTGGCCCTAGTTGACGAACTTGATCGTCAACGGGTAGGTGTAGTACTCGCCCTTGTTGGCGGCGAGGGCGGCCATGATGCCGAACACGATGTTCAGGATGCCCGCTGCGGCGAGAATGAGGAACCCGACCAGGATGATGGTCAGGAGCCCCCCGACGGTGTACGCGATCAACAACGTGATCTGGAAGTTCAGCGCCGTGGCCGTGTGCGCCCGGATGAACGGGCCGCGATCCTTGAGCACGATGTAGCCGATCAGGGCGGGCAGGAAATTGAACAGGATCCCGCCGATGTGGATCAGGGTGGCCCACAGTTTCTCGTCGGCGGGGTTCATCTGGCTCGCGGCCTGGTACTGGCCGGCGGGCGGTTGCGGTGGGGTGGACTCGGACATTCGTGCTCCTTCTGACTGTTCTGGCTGGTGCCGGGCTACGGGATCAAGCGGCTACCGATCAAGCGGCTACCGATCAAGCGGCTACCGATCAAGCGGCTACCGATCAAGCGGCTACCGATCAAGCGGCTACCGATCAAGCGGTTACCGATCAAGCGGCTACTTGATCAAGTGAAGGGCGTAGGGGTACTGGTAGTGCGTTCCCTCCCTGGCCTTCTGGAATCCGAGGATGGAGAGGACGACCCCGACGATGTAGAGCGCCCAGGCGAGGATGCCGATGACGCCCCCGAGGCCGAAGGTGAGGAAGCCGATCACGTTGGCGACCAAGTTGATGGCGAAATAACCGATCAGGAGCGTGATCTGAAAGTTGAGCGCTTCCTTCGCCTCGACGTTGGTGAAGCGGCCGCGGTCCTTGAAGACCAGCCAGATAATGAGTGACGGCGCAAAGCTCAGGATGCCGCCGAGGTGCGCGAGGGACGCCCACTGCCGGTCTTCCGCCTCCGTCAGGGGTGCCGCAGCGGTCGGAGCAGCGGGCTGGTACGGAGGCTGCGGCGGCCGCTGTCCCCAGTTCGAATCGTCGGGTGTTGGCTCAGTGGAATTGCTCATGATCGTGCCTTTCGATGCACAGGGGGGACGCTTGTTACATGCCTAAGGTACTGCCGTCAATCATGCGGGAGCAATGGGGAACCACAGCCGGTCGCGGTATGATTGGCAGTCTCATACGAAGAGTGCCAGTGCACTGCGCTCAGGATGAACGGGAGGAGGCGACAACATGGTGTCTGACCGCGGCCTCGAAGTTCTGCGCGTGATCGTTCAAGACTACGTCGCCTCCCGCGAGCCGGTCGGCTCCAAATCGATCGTCGACCGGCACTCTTTCGGAGTTTCGGCGGCCACGATCCGCAACGACATGGCCCTCCTCGAAGAGGAAGAGTTGATCGCGGCCCCGCACACCTCGTCCGGCCGCATCCCGACCGACAAGGGCTACCGCCTCTTCGTCGACCACCTGGCCGACCTGCGTCCGCTGTCCGCGGCGCAGCGCCAGGCGATCGAGACCTTCCTCGGCCAGTCCGCTGACCTCGACGAGGTTCTGGCGCGAAGCGTGCGCCTGCTCTCCCACCTGACCCACCAGGTGGCCCTGGTGCAGTATCCCTCGCTGTCCCGCGCGAAGGTGCGCCACGTCGAATTGGTGCCCCTGTCCGAGACGCGCCTGCTCTCGGTGCTGATCACGGATGCCGGCCGGGTCGAGCAACGCATCGTGGACCTGCCCCGGCAGCTCGACGAGCCCGTTCTGGCCGAACTCCGCACCCGCCTGAACCACGCCCTGGTCGGACTCAGCATGAGCGAGGCCGCCGCCGCCCTGACCGGAGCCGGCGTGCTCGGACCGTTCGAGCAGCAGGAAGCCGTCGACCTGATCACCGGAACCCTGCACGACCAGGTCGGGGCCAACCGGCAGGACCGGCTGGTGATGGCCGGGGCGGCCAACCTCGTCCGCACCGAGGAAGACTTCACCGGCAGCATCTACCCGGTGCTCGAGGCCATCGAGGAGCAGGTCGTGCTGCTGCGCCTGTTCGGTGAGATGGCCACCGACCAGCACGGTGTGTCCGTCAGCATCGGCCGGGAGAACGCGCCGTTCGGGCTGGCCGAGACATCCGTTCTCACCAGCGGCTACTCGTCGCAGGGTGGCAACCTGGCCCGCCTCGGCGTGCTCGGCCCGACCCGGATGGACTACTCCAACAACATGGCGGCCGTGCGCGCGGTCGCCCGCTACCTTTCACGCCTACTCGGCGAGAATTGACCAGTTCCCCGGGCCGAGAAGCCGGGGGAGCACCACGTATCAGAACATATCGAGGAGAGCCAGCTTTGGCTGACCATTACGAAGTACTCGGCGTTGCACGCGACGCCACCACCGACGAGATCAAGAAGGCGTACCGCAAGCTCGCCCGGCAGCTGCACCCCGACGTGAACCCGGGCGCGGACGCGTCGGAGCGGTTCAAATCCGTGACGCACGCCTACGACGTGCTGAGCGACGCGAAGCAGCGCGACAACTACGACCGCGGCGGGAACGGCCGCTCCGGCGGCGGCAACGGGTACGCCGACGCCAACTTCGGCAACTTCGGGGACATCTTCGAGACCTTCTTCGGCGGAGGCGGAGGCGGCGGCACCCGCGGCCCGAGGTCCCGCCGGGAGCGCGGCCAGGATGCACTGGTCCGGGTCGAACTCGACCTCGACGAGGTCATCTTCGGCACCCACCGTGAGCTCGAGGTGGACACCGCCATCGTCTGCACCAGCTGCAGCGGCACCTGCTGCCAGCCGGGCACGTCGCCCGTCACCTGCGACATCTGCCACGGCACCGGCAACATCCAGCGTGCCGTCCGGTCGCTGCTGGGCAACGTCATGACCAACAGCCCCTGCGGTTCCTGCCGCGGCTACGGCACGATCATCGCGACCCCCTGCGTCACCTGCCAGGGCCAGGGCCGCGTGCGCGCGCGCCGCACGGTGCCCGTCGACATCCCGGCCGGCGTCGACACCGGGCTGCGCCTGCAGATGCCCGGCAGCGGCGAGGCCGGCCCGGCCGGCGGCCCCAACGGCGACCTGTACCTCGAGATGAAGGTGCGCCACCACGACGTCTTCAGCCGCGACGGCGACGACCTGCTCGCCACCCTCGAGGTGCCGATGACGGATGCGATCCTGGGCACCACCGCCACGGTGAAGGCCCTCGACGGGGACATCGAGGTCGAGATCAAGCCCGGTATGCAGAGCGCGGAGGTCATCACGATCAAGGAGCGCGGGGTGACTCGCCTGCGCGGGAACGGGCGCGGCGACCTGAAGATCGGCGTGCACGTGACCACCCCGACGCGCCTGGACCACAAGGAACGCGAACTGATCGAAGCGTTCGCGGCCCGGCACAAGGCCCCCGCGCCGGCGCTCAGCGCCTTCCAGCAGGGCTTGTTCGCCAAGCTCCGCGATCGGTTCCGCGGCTAGGCGTCCATGGCACACTTCTTCATCGATGAGGCCCTCCGGGCCTCGGACTGCACGGTCGGGGGCGTCGTCGGCATCGGCGGCGCCGAGGCGCGGCACGCGGTCACCGTCAGCCGGGTTCGCCCGGGAGAGCACCTGCAGATCGGAAACGGCGCGGGGCTGATGCTCGGCGCCACCGTGGTCGGCGCTGAGGCGTCCCTGCTCACCCTGCGGGTGGACACGGTGACCGTCAGCGCGCCGCCGACCCCGCGCATCCGCCTGGTCCAGGCTCTCGCCAAGGGTGACCGGGACGAGTTGGCCGTGCAAGCGGCCACGGAACTCGGCATCGACGGGGTGATCCCGTGGGCCGCCTCGCGCTCGGTGACCCGCTGGGAGGGCGCCAAGATCGCCAAGGGCCGGGACCGCTGGTCGAGCATCGTGCGTGAGGCGTCCAAGCAGTCGATCCGGGCCTGGCTGCCCGCGGTCGGTGACCTGGCGAGCACGAAGACGCTGGCGACCCTGGCCGGCTCCACCCGCATGCTGCTGCTGGAGCCCACCGCGACCGAACGCCTCACCTCGCAGGCCGCACCGACCGACGACCGCGACATCCTGCTCGTGGTCGGCCCCGAAGGCGGCATCTCGCCCGCGGAACTCACCCTGCTCGAGCAGGCCGGGGCCACCCGGGTGCGACTCGGCGACAACGTGCTGCGCACATCCACCGCCGGGCCGGCCGCCCTGGCGATCCTGAACGCGACGCTCGGCCGCTGGTAGCCGGGAAGCTTAAGATAGAGACATGTCTTCCACCGGTGCAGAACCGTCCATTTTCAGCCGCATCGCCGCGCGCGAGATCCCGGCGACGATCGTCGCGGAAACCGACCGGATCATCGCCTTCAACGACATCGCGCCCCAGGCCCCGGTGCACATCGTCATCACGCCCAAGACCGGCGAATACCGCAACGTGGTCGAACTGGCGGCCGGCGACCCCGGACTGCTGGCCGAACTCGTGGCCGTGGCCGACGCACTCGCGGCCGACCTCGCCGACGGGCAGTTCCGTCTCGTCTTCAACACCGGGGCGGCGGCCGGTCAGACCGTCTTCCACGTCCACGCCCATCTCCTGGCCCAGCAGCCCGGGGATCCAGCACTCGGGGAGGGATCGCTTGGGTTCCGCTGACTCCCACGAGCCCGGCCGGGCCGAGGTCCGCGTCCAGGTCGACGGCATCGCTATGGTGCGTTTGCTGGGTGCGCAGGATCGCCTTCTCGCCACCATCGAGAAGGAGCACCCGGGCGTCACCGTGCACGTGCGCGGCAACGAGATCACCCTCTCCGGTGAGGCGGGCCCGGTCGAGGCGGCGCGCTTGCTGATCGAGGAACTCCTGGTCATGATCCGCTCGGGCCGGGACCTGGCCGAGTCCGAGGTGAGCACGTCGGCACGGATGCTCGGAGAAGACAGCAGCACGAGTCCGTCCGAGCGCCTCGGCCCGGCACTCCTGACCTCCCGGGGCCGCAGCATCCGTGCCAAGACGATCGGGCAGAAACGCTACGTCGACGCCATCGACACCGACACGATCGTGTTCGGCATCGGGCCGGCCGGGACCGGCAAGACCTACCTCGCGATGGCCAAGGCCGTGCAGGCGCTGCAGCGCAAGGAGGTCGACCGGATCATCCTCACCCGCCCCGCCGTCGAGGCCGGGGAACGCCTCGGCTTCCTGCCCGGCAGCCTGACCGAGAAGATCGACCCGTACCTGCGGCCCCTCTACGACGCCCTCAACGAGATGATGGACCCGGAGCTCGTCCCCAAACTGCTGGCCGCCGGAACCATCGAGGTGGCCCCGCTGGCGTACATGCGCGGGCGCACGCTCAACTCCTCCTTCGTCGTCCTCGACGAGGCGCAGAACACCACGCCGGAGCAGATGAAGATGTTCCTGACCCGGCTGGGCTTCGGTTCCAAGATGGTCGTCACCGGCGACATCACCCAGATCGACCTGCCGGCCGGATCGAGCGGGCTCCGGCTCGTCAGCCGCGTGCTCGAAGGCGTCGACGAGATCGCCTTCGTGCGCCTGACCAGCGACGACGTGGTGCGCCACTCTCTGGTCGGCCGCATCGTCGACGCGTGGACCGAATACGACGCCCAGAAGCAGGCCCTGCGCTACGAGACCGAGCAGGCGCACGAATTCGCCAACCGCGGGCCGGGCCGCCCCAACACCCCCCGTGACCGCCTTCCGAAACGGAGACCTTCTTGAGCATCGAAATCAACAACGAATCGGCCATCCCGGTCGATGAGGCCGCCATCCTCCGCCTGGCGGCGTACGCGCTGGACTCCATGCACGTGCACCCGGATGCCGAGCTGGCGATCGTGCTCGTCGACGAGGGCGCCATGGAACAGCTGCACGTGCAGTGGATGGACGAGCCGGGGCCGACCGACGTGCTCAGCTTCCCGATGGACGAACTGCGCCCGGGCACCGAAGACGCCGAAACGCCGCCTGGACTGCTCGGCGACATCGTGCTCTGCCCGCAGGTCGCGCAGGCCCAGGCCGAGACCGCCGGCCACAGCACCCTCGAAGAACTGTTCCTGCTGACCACCCACGGCACCCTGCACCTCCTCGGGTTCGACCACGCCGAGCCGGCCGAAGAGAAGGAGATGTTCGGCATCCAGCGGGACATCCTGATCGGCTTCGCCCTGCAGGAACGCCTCCGCAACCGATGATCGTCGGGTGGTTTCTCGCGGCAGCCATCGTGCTGGTCGCCTTCGGCGGCCTGATGGCCGCCGTGGACGCCGCCGTCACGGTGCAGTCCAGGGCCGACATCGCCGAGCTGGCCGAGAAATCACGGGCGAAGAGGTCCCTGACGGCGATCGCCGCCGACACCGGGGCGCACCTGAACACGATCAGCTTCGTGCGGATCATCGCCGAGACCACGGCGGCCGTGCTCGTGACCCTCGTGTTCGCGACCACCATCGAGCAGCTGTGGCTCGCCCTGCTCCTCTCGTCCCTGCTGATGACCGCGGTGTCCTTCGTGCTGGTCGGGGCGAGCCCGCGCAGCGTCGGGCGGGCGCACCCCACCGGGCTGCTCCGGGCGACGGCGCCGCTGGTGCACTTCCTCCGCGTGCTGCTCGGGCCGATCGCGAACGCGCTCGTGGCGCTCGGCAACCGGGTCACCCCCGGCCGCACCCGGCTCGCCACGTTCACCTCGGAGGACCAGCTGCTGAGCATGGTCGACGAGGCCACCGAGCTCGACGTGCTCGAGGAGGAAGACCGCGAGCTGATCCACTCAATCTTCGAGTTCAACGAGACCGTGGTGCGTGAGGTGATGATTCCGCGCACCGACATGGTCACCATCGAGGCGGATTCCTCGCTCGGCGCGGCCATGGGCCTGTTCCTGAGCAAGGGGTTCTCGCGCGTGCCCGTCATCGACGGTGAGGTCGACGACGTCACGGGCATCCTCTATCTTCGCGATGTGGCCCGGCTCGTCTACGAACGCCCCCCGAACGTGGAGAGCCTGACCGTCCGTGAACTGGAACGGCCCGCGGTGTTCGTACCGGAATCGAAAAAGGCCGACGCCCTGCTGCGGCAGATGCAGTTGGAGTCGAACCACCTCGCGATGGTCGTCGACGAGTATGGTGGGATCGCCGGACTGGTCACCCTCGAAGACCTGATCGAGGAACTCGTCGGGGACATCTCCGACGAATACGACCGTGACGTCGTCGAGGTCGAAGACCTCGGCCACGGCCGGTTCCGGGTGAGCGCCCGGCTGCCGGTCGATGAGCTCGGCGAGCTGTTCGACCTGGAGCTCGACGACGACGAGGTCGACTCGGTGGGCGGACTTCTGGCCAAGGCGCTCGGACGGTTGCCGGTGGCCGGGTCGGTCGCCTCCACCAGCGGGCTGGTCCTCACCGCGGAACGCACAGAGGGCCGCCGCAAGCGCATCAGCACCGTGCTGGTGGAACGAGACCAAGCGTTGATTGATGCACAGACCGCATTCCTCGGGGTGTCGGACGATGAGAGAGTGAATGGTCATGACTAAAGAAGATGGATTCCGCGCGGGCTTCGTGTCGTTTGTGGGACGCCCCAACGTGGGAAAGTCCACCCTGACGAATGCGCTGGTGGGGGAGAAGGTCGCCATCACGTCCTCGAAGCCGCAGACCACCAGGCGAGCAATCCGCGGGATCGTGCACCAGAAGAACGGTCAGCTGATCCTGGTCGACACCCCCGGCATCCACAAGCCGCGCACCCTGCTCGGGGAGCGTCTGAACAGCCTGGTGCAGTCCACCCTCGCCGGCGTGGACGTGGTGGGCCTGTGCATCCCGGCGAACGAGCCGATCGGCCCGGGCGACCGTTTCATCAACGAGCAGCTCGACAACTTCCCCCGGGCCCGCAAGGTGGCCATCGTGACCAAGATCGACACGTCCTCCAAGACGAGTGTCGCCAACCAGCTCCTCGCCGTCTCCGAGCTGCGCGACTGGGAAGCGATCGTGCCGATCTCGGCCACCAGCCGCATCCAGCTCGACATCCTCAGCGCCGAGCTGCTGCGGCTGCTTCCGCTTTCGGATGCGCCGCTCTACCCGGCCGACGCGGTCACCGACGAGAGCCTCGAGTCGCGCATCTCCGAGTACATCCGCGAGGCGGCGCTCGAGGGCGTCACCGACGAGCTGCCGCACTCGATCGCCGTGACCATCGACGACATCATCGAGCGCGACGACCAGGAACTGGTCGAGGTCTACGCGAACCTGTTTGTCGAACGGGACAGCCAGAAGGGCATCATCATCGGCAAGTCGGGCAGCCGGTTGAAGGATGTCGGCATGCGCGCCCGCAAGCAGATCGAGCCCCTCGTCGGCAAACGGGTCTTCCTGTCGCTGCGGGTCAAGGTCGCTAAGGAATGGCAGCGCGACCCGAAACAGCTGGGCCGCCTCGGCTTCTAGCCGGCCCGTCCGCCGCGGGCTGATGCTCGTGCTCGCGCCCGCACCGCGGCGGGATGCTGGTGCCGGTCACCATCTACGCCTCCATGACCACGGCCATGGCGATCACCGTGACCCCGTGCTCCGCCCCGGTCGCGGTCGGTGCCGCCCTGTCCTGGTCTCCGATTCCCTGCTGGCGTTGAACAAATTCGTACCGGACGCGGGAATCTGGGAGAGCGGCTTCCTAGTCATGCTCAGCTACATCGCGGCCCAGTGCCTCATCGTCCTCGGCGTCGCCCGGGCTGGCGAGTCTGAATGCCAGCCGTAAATTCTCTGTAACGACGGCGGCGGTTCCTGAAGTGTCCTTCAGAACCGGTCTCCCGCGTGCCACTTCGCCGTGGTCGGTGTGAGAGTGGGTGGCGGAGGATTCGCATCATGACCGATCTGCTCGACACCAGTCTCCTGGCCGGCCCGTTCCTCCTCGGGCTGTACGCGCTGACCGGTGTCGTCGTCGTGGTGCTGGCACTGCGCCGCCTGAGCATCCGTCGTGCGCTCGTCTTCCTCGCGGGCGTTGCCGCCGCCGCCGTGTCCGGTTGGGTGCTGGTCTGGCTGCTCAGCGACGTCTGGGATGTCTTCGGAGTGTCCATGTCCCTGCCGACCCGCGTGTGGGTGACCGCCCTCTTCGCCGCGCTCGTGCTCGCCGTCACCAACCTCATCGGCAGCACCCGATGGCGTCGCACGGTCGCCGTCGCCGCCATTCCCCTGATCCTGCTGTGCACGGCCGCGGGAATCAACGCCGAATTCGGCGAGTACCCCACCCTCCGGATTGCCCTGGGGCTCCCGCTCTACGGCTCGCTCGACCTGATGCAGCGGGCGCCGGTCGGGTCCACCGGCGGCGCGATCGGAAAGGTCACCATCCCGGCATCCACCTCCGGCTTCGCAGCGCGGCCCGCATTCGTGTACCTGCCCGCCGCGGCCCTGGTCGACCGGCCGCCGATCCTGCCCGTCGTGGAGATGCTCTCCGGGCAGCCGGGGAGCCCGTCGGACGTTTTCACCTCCGACCGGCTCGCCGAAATCCTCGACGCCTACGCGGCCGCGCACCACGGCCTCACGCCGATCATCGTCGTGCCCGACCAACTGGGCGCCCCGGACAGGAACCCGATGTGTGTCGACTCCCCGCTCGGCAACGCCGCCACCTATTTGACGGTCGACGTGCCGGCCTGGATCCGGTCGCACCTGGCGGTGGCGGCCGCGCCGACCGGCTGGGCCATCGCCGGTTTCTCCCAGGGCGGCACCTGCTCGATCCAGCTCGGAGCCGCGCACCCGGAGCTGTACGGCACGATCTTCGACATATCGGGCGAAATAGCGCCGAAGTCCGGCAGCCCGGACCACACCATCCAGATCGGGTTCGACGGCAGCGCGGCGGCCTACGCCGCCGCGGCGCCGACCGCCATCCTGGCCGCGCACGCCCCCTACGCGGCGCTCCACATCATCTTCGCCGTCGGCGCCGACGACGCCCGCTACCTGGCCTGGGCGCACACCCTCGAGACCGCAGCGCGCCGGGCGGGCGCGACCACGGAACTCATCGTGTCACCGGGCACGGCACACGATTGGCACACGGTCATCTACGCCTGGACACGCGCGCTCCCGGTCATCGCGACAACCACCGGATTACCGGCCTCACCGTGACAGGCCTGCGGCGCCTGGTGGCCGGGCAGCCCCTGGCCATGGGGTACGCGCTGCTGCTGCTGGCGGCCCTCGTCACGGGGCCGCTCACCGGACCGTCGCCCGCCCTGAGGGGGATCCTCGGCACCGGGTACGAATCGGTGGTCGAAAACGGCCACTGGTGGAGCCCCCTCACCTCCGTCTTCTTCGTCGACAACGCCGCAGAAGTCGTCCTGGCGCTCTTCGCCGCGGTCGTCGTGCTCGGCCAGGCCGAACGGCTGATGGGCGGCGTCCGCACCGCGATCGCGTTCGTCGTCACGGCCGTCCTTGGTGCCGGCCTCGGCATCCTCGGGCAGAGTCTCGGCGTCGCCGGCGGCGAGTTCTGGTCCCGACGGGTGAGCGAACTCTGGTCGCTCGACCCCTTCACTCCGATCGTGGGAACCATCATGGCCGCCAGCTTCTACGCCGGACCGCTGTGGCGCCGCCGCATCCGCGTGTTCACAATCTCGGGCGCGCTGGTCCTCCTGCTGTACTCCGGCCAGCCCTCGGATGTCTACCGTCTGATCGCTGCCCTCGTCGGTCTCGGCCTCGGGGCGGCCTTCCGCCCGCGGCCGATCGACCTCACCTGGCGGCGCAGCTCACACCATGAGACCCGCACGCTCCTCGCCGCGGTCGTGGGAGTGCTCGCGGTCGGACCGCTCATCACCATCTTCTCCGGCGCCCGGTTCGGGGTGCTGGCGCCGCTCGGCCTCCTGCTCACTCAGGACGTGCCGGCGGCCGGCGACGTCGTCGACCGGTGCCTGCTGGGCGACATCACCCGGCAGTGCGTGCACGAGCTCACCCTGGAACGGGTCGGCGGCGTCGGGCCCGTCCTGGTCAGCCTGCTCCCTTTGGTCACCCTGCTCGTCGCCGCCTACGGCCTCGCCAGGGGACGGCGCTTCGGCGCCTGGCTCGCGATCGTCGTCAACGCCGCAATGGCTGTGCTCGGCGCCTGGTACTACGGGCTCCTGCCGATCTCCGGCCAGCCGTACGTGTGGCGGTGGCACCCCCTGCGCTACTGGGAAGTCGCACTCGTGCTCGTGGTTTCCGTGCTCGTGCCGGTCGCGACGGCGATCCTGATCGCCGCGAACCTCCGGCGATTCCCCGTGCGCAGCCGTCCGGGCGTGCGTCGGCGCTTCGCGCTCTCGATCGTGGCGGGTTTCCTCGCACTGGCCTCGCTTTACGTCACCGGCGGCTGGCTGTTGCGCGACCGTTTCCGCCCCACGGTGACCCTGCTGGATCTCGTGACGGATGTCCCGGAGCGGTTCATTCCGGTCGGCTTCCTCCGCCTGGAGCGGCTCTCCTTCCTCCCGACGGACTGGGTAACGACCGCGCTCTACCAGTGGGTGGGCCCCGCGTTCTGGATCATCGTGATCGTCGGCGCCATCCAGGGCATCCGCAGCAGCGGGTCCGGGGGCGGGAACGACCAGGCCAGGCTGCGGAAGTTACTCATCCGCGGCGGCGGAGGCGGGTCCCTGGCCTTCATGACCACCTGGGACGGCAACTCGATCTGGTTCAGCCCGTCCGGAACGACGGCCATCGCCTACCGGGTGTTCAACGGCGTTGCGATCACCACGACGGAACCGGTCGGCCCCATCGAAGACGGCGCCCAGGCGATCGCGGACTTCGCCACGATGTGCGACGACAACGGCTGGGTGCCCGTCTTCTACAGCCTCCACGACCACTGGCAGCCCACCTTCGCCGGAATGGGCTGGCGGTCCATGGGCATCGGGGAGGAGACCATCCTGCGGCCGCGCACCTGGGACACGAGGGGCAAGAAGTGGCAAGACATCCGCTCGTCAATCAACCGGGCCGACCGCGCCGGGGTGCGGGCGGAATGGACGGACTATCGCAGCCTGACCCTGCTGCAGGCCGTGCAGATCTCCGAGATCTCGGAACAGTGGGTGCAGGAGAAGGAGCTGCCGGAACTCGATTTCACCCTCGGCGGACTCGATGAGCTCCGTGACCCGGCGGTGCGACTGATGCTGGCGATCGACGCCGATGACCACGTGCACGCCGTGACCAGCTGGCTGCCGAGCTACCGCGACGGGGTCGTCATCGGCTGGACGCTGGACTTCATGCGCCGCCGACCGGACAGCATGAACGGGGTGATGGAATTCCTGATCGCGCAGACGGCACAGACGATGAGCGAACGACCCGAGATCGAGTTCCTCAGCCTGTCCGCGGCCCCGTTGGCCCGCACCGGGGGAGGAGCGGGCGACGAGCGGGACGGCAGCCTGGCGGCACGGGTGGTGAACTTCCTCGGCCGAGCGCTGGAGCCGGTCTACGGCTTCCAGTCCCTGCTGGCGTTCAAACGCAAGTTCCAGCCCGAGTTCCACCCCCTGTTCATGGCCTACCCGGATCCGGTCGCGCTGCCGACCATCGGGCTGGCTCTCGCCCGCGCCTACCTGCCGTCGCTGTCCATGCGGGAGGCCGTTGCCTTCGCCCGCAGCCTCGGCTGAAACCCTCGCTGCCGAGAATGCAATCACGCGAGCCGGGAATCGGTGCTAAATTAACAGAATGCATGCCGGTGTGCTCCTCCTTAGCTGCCGCGACGAGTCCTAATCTGAGGCCTCCCTCGTCGCGGAGTTTGTCGTTGGCTGACCACCATTCGCGAGGAGATGAAGGATCATGAAGAACAATCAGACCGCATCGGCGATGCCGATCCACAAATACCGCCCGTACCACGAGCAGTTCCGGGTCAACCTGCCCGACCGCACCTGGCCGTCCAGGCACATCGAGCAGGCGCCGCGCTGGTGCGCCGTCGACCTGCGCGACGGCAACCAGGCCCTGATCGACCCGATGAGCCCCGAGCGCAAGCGCATCATGTTCGACATGCTCGTGCGCATGGGCTACAAGGAAATCGAGGTCGGGTTCCCCTCGGCGAGCCAGACCGACTTCGATTTCGTGCGCAGCCTGATCGACGAGGACGCCATCCCGGACGACGTCACCATCCAAGTGCTCACCCAGGCGCGTGAACACCTGATCCGTCGCACCTACGAGTCGATCGCGGGCGCGAAGCAGGCCATCGTGCACCTGTACAACTCCACCAGCATCCTGCAGCGCGAGGTGGTGTTCCGTGAAGACAAGCAGGGCATCATCGACATCGCCCTGTTCGGTGCCCGCACCTGCCGCGCGATGGAAGCCACGATCCCGGGCACCACCGTCTACTACGAATACTCCCCGGAGAGCTACACCGGCACCGAGCTCGAGTTCGCCGTCGACGTCTGCAACCAGGTACTCGAAATCCTCGAGCCGACGCCGGAGCGCAAGGTCATCATCAACCTGCCGGCCACGGTGGAGATGGCCACGCCCAACGTCTACGCCGACTCGATCGAGTGGATGGGCCGGCACCTCGCCCACCGCGAGAACGTGCTGATCAGCCTGCACCCGCACAACGACCGCGGCACCGCGATCGCCGCCGCCGAGCTGGGCTACCTGGCCGGCGCCGACCGCATCGAAGGCTGCCTGTTCGGCAACGGGGAGCGCACCGGCAACGTCGACCTGGTCGCCCTCGGCGTGAACCTGTTCACGCAGGGAATCGACCCGCAGATCGACTTCAGCAACATCGACGAAGTCAAGCGCACCGCCGAGTACTGCAACCAGCTGCCGGTGCCCGAGCGCAGCCCCTGGGCCGGCGACCTCGTCTTCACGGCGTTCAGCGGGTCGCACCAGGACGCCATCAAGAAGGGCTTCGAGGCGATGGCCGCGGATGCCGCAGCCACCGGCCGCTCCGTCGACGACCTGGTCTGGGCCGTGCCGTACCTGCCGATCGACCCGAAGGACCTCGGCCGCAGCTACGAGGCCGTCATCCGGGTCAACTCCCAGTCCGGCAAGGGCGGGGTCGCGTACCTGCTGAAGACCGACCACGCCCTCGACCTGCCACGCAAGCTGCAGATCGAATTCTCGGGCGTCGTGCAGTCCAAGACCGACCAGGAAGGCGGCGAGGTCACCAGCGAACAGATCTGGGAGATCTTCAACGACGAGTACCTGCCGGCCAGCCACACCACCCCCGACGCCAAATGGGGCCGCTTCGAGCTGCATTCCACGCGCACGTCGAGCGATCTCTCCGGCACGGTCGACCTGTCGGTGGACCTGCGGGACGACGACACCGTGTCCAGCGCCGTCGGCTCGGGCAACGGCCCGATCGCCGCGTTCCTCGGCGTGATGGCCGAGCGCGGCATCGCGATCACCCTCTACGACTACGTGGAGCACGCCATGTCGGCCGGCGGCGACGCCCTCGCCGCCGCGTACGTCGAACTGGACGTCAACGGCAAACGGTTCTGGGGCGTCGGCATCGACGCGGACATCTCGACCGCGTCGCTCAAGTCCGTCGTGTCCGCAGTGAACCGCGGCATCCGCTCCGAAGCCGCCAACCGCGCCCTGGCCGAGGTCAGCGTCTAGTCCGACCCGGTCCGACCCCGTCCACCCGGGTAGGCCCGAGGCCCGGGCACACCGAAAACGCCGTTCCGTCCGAGAATCGCCGCCAGTCGGCGGCCCTCGGGCGGAACGGCGTTCTTCGTCCGC
This sequence comes from Cryobacterium shii, assembly GCF_004402595.1. GTDB lineage: Bacteria > Actinomycetota > Actinomycetes > Actinomycetales > Microbacteriaceae > Cryobacterium > Cryobacterium shii. Next base: position 36,489 of record NZ_SOFY01000001.1, read on the forward strand.
GGTTGCGCGGTGCGGCGGCTGCTAGACGTGCGCGGTGTGCGTACGCACCGGCTCTGTGCGCACCGGGTTCGCCTGAGCCACCGGCTCCCCGTGGAGCATCTTCTCCGCCGACCGGGTCGGGGCCAGCACGGCCGTGCAATCCTCGATCGCCCCGGACAGAAGCGCGTAGAGCTGGCCGTCCGGATCGGGCGTGCAGGCCTCCGCGATGCCCTGCACCGAGACCCGGATGATGGTCTCCGCGGTGCGGTCCGTGAACTTGCTTCGCGTCCAGGAGCCCATGGAGGAGATGAACTCCCGCGCCCAGCGTTCGGTTTCCGGTGCGGAGTCGAACGCCGTCCGGATCCGGCCGGCGATGTCGTCGCTGAGTTCGCCGTCGGTGTGGGTCAGGTGTCGCTCGCAGTTGAGGATCCCCACCGCCAGCGCGCGCTGGTGGTCGGCGCTCGTGACCGGCAGGGCGGAGGCGGCAGCGCGGAGGGCGATCAGCAGGCGAACCTGCGGATTGTCGCCGTTCAGCCCGATCACCGACGGGATCAGGGGAACCAGGCGTGCCCGGGTGGTGTCCGAGGTGCAGTCGTTCACCATTCTCGCCAGGGAGGCGAGCAGAGGATGGGTGCAGGCCGGATGGTCCGTCCACGACTCGCCCGCGAGATAGGACGCGAACTCCATGAAACAGGCGCCCGAGCGCGGGTTCCGGTGTTTGCCTCGGGACAGCACCGGCATCAGGTCCGGCATCGATTCGGGCGGGTTGCCCTTGAACTTGTTCATGAGGATCCTCCAAACAATGTGAGTTCTTCTCATTAGTCTCACCCCGGATCGGGTGAAAGGCGAGAGCGGAATTCGTCGTGAGGGGGGATTGTCAGATGCCGCGATTGCGGCCCCGGCGGAAGGCGACCACGTTCTCGCGTCGTCTCCACCGGGGCCAACTGCCGATCGCCCGCTGCTGCGGCAGGCTCCAGCCGTAGCGGGCGGCGAGTACCCGGATGACCGTGGTCACGATGACGCAGCTGATCCCGGCGATGGTGATCGGAACCTGCAACAGGAACAGCACCACCAGGAGTCCGCTGCCCGCCCCGGCGGCCACCGCGTAGAACGAGCCGACGTGCATGACTGCGATGGGAACGTTCAGCATCATGTCGCGCAGGGCCGACCCGCCCACGGCCGTGACGACCCCCACGAACAGGGCGGGCACCTCCGGCAAGCCGGCGGCGAGCGCCTTGCTGGTGCCCAGGGCACCGAACAGGCCGATGGTGACGGCGTCCAGGGCGATGATGAACGGGCCGAGGCGGTTGAACAGACTCTGCAGCAGCATTCCGAGCAGGGCGGCTCCGGCGGCCACGGGCAGGTACCAGTTGCTCTGCAGCGCCGCCGGCACCCCGTCGAGGAGGATGTCGCGGAGCAGCCCGCCGCCCAGGCCCACGGTGACTCCGATCAGGGCGATCCCGAGCAGGTCGAAACGCCGATCCGTGAAACGCCCCGCGAACATGGCGCCCTGAATGGCGCCGATGGCGACGGCGGCGAGGTCGAGCCAGAGCGGGATGAAGAAAGACGTGGAGGGCACCCCTAATGAAACCACTGAAAGCCCCCGCCCGGCGCGGCGGCCGGCCGCTCGGCCGCGCGCGTGGCTTCCAGGTGGGAGAATCGACGGGTGCCTGTATATCGTGATGAAGCCGTCGTGCTGCGCACCCAGAAGCTGGGTGAAGCCGACCGGATCGTCACCATGCTCACGAGGCAGCACGGCAAGGTGCGCGCGGTCGCCAAGGGCGTGCGTCGCACCGCCTCCAAATTCGGGGCCAGGCTCGAACCGTTCATGGTCGCCGACGTGCAGCTTTACGAGGGTCGAACCCTCGACATCATCACCCAGGCCGAATCGCTGGGTTCCTACGGCGCCCTGATCGCCGACGACTACCCGAGCTACACCGCCGCCAGCGCCATGGTCGAGACGGCCGACAAACTGACCGAGGCGGAGGGGTCCCTGCAGCAGTACCTGCTGCTCGTCGGCGCTCTCCGATCCCTCTCCCGCCGGGAGCACGGGGCCGGCCTCACCCTCGACTCCTACCTGCTGCGCGCCCTGTCGATGGCCGGCTGGGCGCCCAGCTTCGAGGACTGCTCCCGGTGCGGCGCCAAGGGCAGCCACTCTGCCGTGGTCGTGCAGGTCGGCGGGATCGTCTGCGACGACTGCGCCGCCCCCGGCTCGCCGAGGCTCGACCCGGCCACGATCGCACTGCTCGCCTCCCTTCTCACGGGCGACTGGGAGCACGCACAATCAACCCCGGACCAGACCAGAGCCCAGGCCACCGGAATCGTCGCCGCGTATACGCAGTGGCATCTCGGGCGCGGCCTCCGATCCTTGGAGCACGTCAGTCGATGATCCCCAACCCCTTCGGCCAGAAGCCGTTCACCCACAAGGACGCGGTGGCTTACAAGCCCCTCGACTGGACCGGCCTGTATCCGCCGGCGCTGCCCGCGAAGGCCGTGCCCGAGCATGTGGCCGTCGTCATGGACGGCAACGGCCGGTGGGCCAACGCCCGCGGACTCCCGCGAGTGGAGGGACACAAGGCGGGGGAGGGAGCGCTGCTCGACGTCGTCGCCGGCGCCATCCAGATCGGGGTCAAGCACCTGAGCGTCTACGCCTTCTCCACCGAGAACTGGAAACGTTCACCCGATGAGGTGCGCTTCCTGATGGGGTTCAACCGGGACGTTCTGCACCGCCGGCGGGACCAGCTCAATGAGTGGGGCGTGCGGGTGCGGTGGGCCGGGCGCAAGCCCCGGCTCTGGGCATCCGTCATCACCGAACTGCAGTACGCCGAGCGTCTCACCGCCGGCAACGACGTGCTCACCCTGACCATGTGCGTGAACTACGGCGGGCGCACCGAGATTGCGGATGCTGTGCGCGCGCTGGCCGAGGACGTCGCCGCGGGCAGGCTGAAGCCCTCCGGCATCACCGAGAAGGCCATTCAGAGGCACCTGTACACCGCCGACCTGCCCGACGTCGACCTGTTCGTGCGCAGCTCGGGGGAGCAGCGCACCAGCAACTTCATGCTCTGGCAGAGCGCCTACGCGGAGATGGTCTTCCTGGACACGCTCTGGCCGGACTTCAGCCGCGTCGACCTGTGGCGGGCGGTGGAACTCTACGCGTCCCGAAACCGCCGGTACGGTGGCGCCGTGGACGCCCCCACCCCCTAGTAGTTCTTAGTTAGGTTGGGCGTGTCGGCTGTTAATCGTCGCTGGAATCTGTTAATTTTCAGGCGTGAATCCTGATGAACTCACCGAGACCAAAGCCGAGTTGG
>NZ_SOFY01000018.1 GCF_004402595.1 Cryobacterium shii
CTACTCGCCCTCGCCGCCGGAATCTGGCACAACTGGCTCCTCGGAACACCCAACAAACGATCCCTCATCGCCTACGACCATTAGGACTCACTCATCTAGTCGATGGGTCGGGCCACCGGTGATCGAGCCTGTCGACATCGCCCTCTGAAGGGGTCGACATGCAGTCCACCGGGGCCCGACCAGCGACCCGGACGGGCTTCTTCAGGCCTTCGGTCAGGTGTGGACGACGTTCTACGGCCGGGGGCGCGACGCCCGCATCTTCTGGATCACGGCTTTGCCCTGCGGGCTGCGCAGGTACTTGGTGACCAGGGTCACGACCACGGGGACGTACTTGAGCAGGCGAGGCATGGCGATCTCTTTTCGTCTGAAGTTCTTTGGGTGCGAGAGTGCGGAAGCGGCCGGGCGGAACGGGCCGCCCAGCCGCCCTGTGCTGGTAATCCGTGCCAGAGTCAGCGGCCGAGTACTTCGCGGTCCACGCGACGGTGGAACCGCATCCCGGCGAGTCCGCCGACGATTGCGCCGGCAAGGCTGACCAGAACGATGACGATCGCGGTGATGATGCTGCCTGCCGTGAGGTCTCCCGAATTGAGCGGGATGCTGGGAAGGCTGTTCAGGTTCCCCAGGATATTCAGCTGGCCGCCGGCGATGACACCGATGGTCCCGGCGACGGCGGCGATCACGATCGCCCACACCCACACGGCGATTCCCTGCTTGATGCCGTCGAAGCGGGCCATGCGACCGGCCACGTAGCCGCCGCACAAATAGGACACGAACACCACGACTGCGAGCACGATGGCTCCGATCAGTGCGATGGTGCCGGCGTTGTCGGCAGCAGTTCCGGCAGCCTGATCGGCGGAATCGGACTCGCCCAGGCCGACTGCGGCTCCGGCGGCAGCGAACAGGGCGGTAAGGATCACTGCGGTGCCGGTGGCGGTAAGCCAGCCGAAGAAAGCCGATCCCCACTGGATTCCGCCGAAGCGGGCCGCGTCGCGTCCGACGACCGGGTCGCGGCGGACGCCGTCGTCGCCGCGGACGCCCTCGTCGCGGATGGTCGCCCCATTTCCCGCGGGGACCCCAGCGACGGAGCCGGGATCGTCAATGTTTCGATTGATGTTTGAACCGGTTGAGTCGTATGTTGCCATGGCAATAGCTCCTCTACTGATACGAATATGGACCTGAGGTCCCGCCGAGACGGAAAACGGTCCCCGCGAGAATCTCTCAAGATGTAGTCGCATCTCGGGGGGCGTTCGTCACAGAATCAGGCGATGGATTTAAACGACGACGCGCAGGCAACAGCGAGACACCTCGACGCCATGATGGGCGACATACCCGCCTGAATCGGACCTGGGTCGACGAACGGTTCGGCCGGGGCCGGCTCAGTCGTCGGCGGTAACCAGGTAGCGGTGGCGCACGTGCCGGCGGTCAGTGCTGGCCTGCCAGAACTCCACCTCCACCGGCCGCACGGCGTACAGCTGCCAGGTCGGGTTCGGTGAACCGTCGGCGCCTGGCCGCTCGTCCCAGTCTGCGGCGGACTCCTCGGCTGACAGTTCGACGATGGTGCCGACCACGCGTACCTGGCGGCCGAGGCCAGACCAGAAGAAATTCATGGCGACCCGCGGATGCTCCGCCAGCTCCCGGCCCTTGCGCGACGCCCTCGAGGTGGCGAAGTGCCAGCCCTCGGCGTCGAGGTTCTTCAGGATCATCATTCTCGACGACACCGCACCGGCAGCGTCGGAGGTGGAGAGGGTGAACGCGTGCGGCTGGGGCAGGCCCGCGTCGAGTGCGTCGCCCAGCCATTCCCGGAACAGGTCGGCCGGGTCGGACGGCGCCGTGGCCGGGTCGAAGACCGGAAGATCAACGGGAAAATCCGGCAGGGAACGCAGCATGCTGCGGAATGATTCGCTCACGCCGCGAGCCTAGTGCGCGTTCCCTGCCGGATCCTGACCGGTGGTTCGCCCTGCAGCCTGGATTCAGGCGGAGAGCGTCAGAACGAGACTCCGCAGACCAGCGCCGCGTTCGCGAACGGCGTGGCCTCGCCCGTGCGGATAAAGAGCTTCGCCGAGGCGGAGAGGCTCTTCAGGTCCTCGTGACTGATGTACTCGATCTCATCGAAGCGCTCGGACAGCCACGCCCCGGCGGGCGCGGTCCTGGCTTCCTCCGCCGCGACGCAGCCCTGGAATACGAGCTCGTCGCGCAGGGCGTCGAGCACCTGCTCGAACCGCGGAATACCGTGCACCAGCGCCAGGTCGATCACGGGGACCCCCCGAGGGATCGGCATGCCGCAGTCCGCGAGGAGAACGATATCCGTGTGCCCGAGCCGGGCCAGCGCGCCCGACAGTTCGGCGTTCAGGATGCCCCGCCGCTTCATGCGGGCACCGTCCCGTCCAGAGTCGGCAGCGCGTCGGCGAGGGTCGGATACGAGGTCTGGGTTCCGCGGCTCTGCACCGCGAAGGCCCCGACTCGCACGGCCAGCCGAACGGCCTCCGACAGGGTCACCCCCGCGGCCAGCTGTGCGCTCAGGGCGCCGACGAAGGCGTCGCCGGCTCCGGAACTGTCCACGGCGACGACCGTGGGCGAGGCCACGGTGTGGGTGCCGTCCCGGTCGGCGCAGATGGCTCCCTTCGCGCCGCGGGTCAGCACGACGGATGCGACGCCCCACTCCAGCAGCCGGGCGACAAGCTCGGCGTCCTCCGTCGGGATCGGGCGGTCCGGCTCCAGTTGCGCGAGCACGAGGGCGGCCTCGTGCTCGTTCACGACCAGCGGGTCCGCGCGGCGGATCGCCGCGGCATCCAGTGGGATCACGGGCGCCAGGTTCAGCACGACGCGCCCCGTCGCCAGCCGCGTTGCGGCGACGATGCCCGCGGCGGGGATCTCGCCCTGGAGCACCACCACGGCGGCCGACGCGATGACGGCCGCGTTGGCCTCGACGGCCTCGGCCCCCATCATCGCGTTGGCACCGGGGATGACCACGATCGTATTCTCCCCGTCGTCGGCCACCGCGACCAGGGCGAGCCCGGTGGGACCGTCGACAGTTCGCACGGCCGACTGGTCGACGCCCGCGCGGGTCAGGATCGCCGTAGCCACCTGGGCCTGCGAGTCCCGGCCGACGGCGCCGACCATGCGCACGGAGGCGCCGAGCTGGGCCGCGGCCACGGCCTGGTTGGCGCCCTTGCCGCCGGGCAGGAACTCCATCGACGTTCCGATGAGGGTCTCGCCCGGCTGCGGGTGCCGGTCGATCCGGATCAGCTGGTCTACGTTGATGGATCCGACGACGACCACCGACCCGGGCCCGGTGTCGCCGGACGGTGCAGGGAGAGTGCTGCCGGTGAAGTCACTCACTTGGCGAAGTCGCCCACATTCGTCTTGGTGACGGAGACGACCTCGACGGGAACGTTCTTCTCGATCTTCTCGCCCTTGATGGCCTTGACGGCCAGTTCGACGGCGAGCTTGCCGAGTTCGGCCGGCTGCTGCGCGATGGTGGCGACGAGGGTGCCGGCCTTGATGGCGGCGAGTCCGTCGGAGGTGCCGTCGAAGCCGACGACGGAGACCTCGGTGCCGGCCTTGGCGCCGAGGGCCTGGATGGCGCCGAGCGCCATCTCATCGTTCTCGGCGAAGAGTCCGGTCACTCCCGGGTTGGACTGCATCAGGTTGGTGGTGACGTCGAGCGCGGCGGCTCGGTCGAAGTTCGCGGTCTGCTTGGCGACCACGGTGATCCCGGGGTAGGCCTTCATTCCCTCTTCGAAACCGGCGCCGCGGTCGCGGCTCGCCGACGTTCCGGAGACGCCCTGCAGTTGGATCACGCTGCCCTTCTCGCCCATGGCCTTGGCGAGTTCGTCGGCAGCCTGACGGCCGCCCGCCACGTTGTCGCTGGCGACAAGGGAGTCGAGGTCGGCACCGTTGACCGTGCGGTCAACACCGATGACCGGGATACCGGCCTTGAGCAGGGCGTTCACGGACGAGGCGGCGGCATCCGAGTCAACCGGGTTCACGATCACGGCCTTGGTGCTGCCCGAGGCGGCGGTCGCGAGCTGGTTGGCCTGGGTGGCCGAGTCGTTCTGGGCGTCGACGATGTTCAACTGCACTCCGGCGTCCTTGGCGGCGGCCTGGGCGCCGTCGCGCAGTTCAACGAAGAACGGGTTGTTCAGGGTGGAGATGGCCATCACGATCTTGTCGCCGGAGGCCTCGCCCCCGCCGCCACGGCCGCAGGCGGTGGTTCCGGCCAGGATCAGTGCCGCGGTGGCAGTCAGTGCTGCAATTTTCAAAAACGAGGACGACTTCATTGTTTTTCCTTTGGGTGTAGTTGGTGTAGTTGGTGTAGTTGGTGTAGTTGGGTGGTGCGGGGTGAGAGGGTCAGCTGTTGCGGGTCTTGCGGCGCAACACGTCGACTCCGACGGCGAGGGCGATGACGAGGCCGATCACGACCTGCTGCCAGAACGAGGTGACGTTGAGCAAGTTGAGGCCGTTGCGGATGACGACGAGCACCAGGGCGCCGACGAAGGTGCCGGAGATCTTGCCGAGGCCACCCGAGAGGGACGCACCGCCGATGACGACCGCGGCGATGGCGTCGAGCTCGTAGCCGGCCGCCGCCTGGGGCTGGGCGGAGTCGAGGCGGCCGGCCAGCAGCAATCCGGCGAGGGCTGCGAAGAGGCCGGCCAGGGCGAACACGGTGACGAGGATGCGCTTGACGGGCAGTCCGGACAGCCGCGCCGCCTCGGCGTTGCCGCCGACGGCGTACATGGAGCGGCCGATCACGGTGCGGTTGAGCAGGAACGAGGCAACCAGGGCCGCGAGCACGAGGATCACGATCGGCATCGGCACGGGTCCGATGTTGCCGCCGAGGAAGGAGACCTCCGCGGCGGTCTTGATCGGGCGGCCGTCCGAGATGACGAGGGTCAGGCCGCGGGCGACGCTGAGCATGGCGAGGGTGGCGATGAAGGAGGGCAGCTTGCCGTAGGCGTTGGCCAGTCCGTTGATGGTCCCGGCCAGGAGACCGACCGCCAGGCCGCCCAGGAGGGCGAGCCAGCCGGGGAGGCCGCCGCTGGCGAAGAGCCAGCCGGACGACATGGCCGACAGGGCCGCCACGGCGCCCACCGACAGGTCGATCCCGCCCGCGACGATGACGAAAGTCATACCGAAGGCCAGCACGGCCACGGTCGACACCTGGATGCCGATGTTGAGCAGGTTCTGCGCGGTCAGGAAGTCGGGGGTCGCGATGAACAGGGCGATGCAGAGAACGACGAGGCCGACGAGGGCGCCGTTGTTGGCGAGGAACTTCTTGTAGTTGAAGCTTCGGCGCTTCGCCGGCAGGATTGTGGTGGACATGGTGTGCTTCCCTATCTCTAATCGTTCTGCTCGTCGACATCGCGGGCGGCGAGTGTCATGACTGCGTCTTGGGTGGCTTCGGCCGCGGTGAGCTCGCCCGCGATCCGGCCGTCGCGCATCACGAGGATGCGGTCGCTCATGCCGAGAATCTCGGGCAACTCGCTGGAGACCATCAGGATGGCTCCCCCGGCCGCCGTGATGGCGTTCATCAGTTCGTAGATCTCGACCTTGGCGCCCACGTCGACGCCGCGGGTGGGCTCGTCAAGCAGCAGCACCGTGGAAGCGGCGATGATCCAGCGGCCGAACACGGCCTTCTGCTGGTTACCGCCGGAGAGAGCGCGGATCGGCTGGTCGATGGTGTGCATCCGGATGCGCAGCTTCTTGGCCACTTCCGAGGCCCGGCGGCGCTGGCCGGTGAAGTCGACCAGCCCCATCCTGGCGGTGGACGCGAGGGTGGCGTAGCCGAGGTTGTCGTTGACGGATGCGTCGAGCACCAGCCCCTCTCCCTTGCGGTCCTCGGGCACGTGCCCGATGCCCGCGGCGATGGCCGCCGGGATGCTGCCGTGGGGCAGGACCTGTCCGCGCACCGCGACGGAGCCGGAGGAGTAGTTGTCGACCCCGGCGATGGCCCGGATCAGTTCGGTGCGGCCGGCTCCGACCAGCCCGGCGATGCTGAGCACCTCGCCGGCCTTGACGGTGAAGCTGATGTCGTCGAACTTTCCGGCCGAGGTGAGCTTCTCGACCCGGAGGATCTCGGCGGCCTCGCCCGAATGTCCGGCAACGCGCGGGAACTGGTCCTCGATGCTGCGGCCGACCATGAGTTTGACGAGGTCGGCTTCGGGCGTGGACGCGGGCACTTCGGCGATGAATTCGCCGTCGCGCAGCACGGTGACGGTGTCACCGACCTCGGCGATCTCGTCGAGGTGGTGGCTGATGAACAGCATCCCCACTCCGCGGCGGCGCAGGTCCGCCATCACGGCGAACAGGCTTTCGGTCTCGTGGCGGGTCAGGGCGGCGGTGGGCTCGTCCAGAATCAGGATGCGGGCATTGATGCTCAGGGCCTTGGCGATTTCGACCAGTTGCTGCTGGGCGATGCCCAGCTCGCCGACCAGGGTGTCGACGTCGACGTCGAGCCCGATCAGGGCGAGGGCGGCGCGCGCCCGGTTGCGCAGGGCGCTGCGGTCGACCATGCCGTGTTTGGTGGGCGTGCGTCCGAGCATGACGTTCTCGGCGATGCTCATCGTGGACACCAGGTTGAGTTCCTGGTGGATGGTGGCGATTCCGAGCTCCTCGGCGGCCCGGGTCGTGGGCAGGACGACCGTCTTCCCGTCGACGACGATGTGACCGGCGTCGGGTTGGTACACGCCCGCCATCATCTTGATCAGGGTGGACTTGCCGGCGCCGTTCTCGCCGAGCAGCACCTGCACCTGGCCGGCGTAGACGCTGACGGTGACGTCTTTGATGACCGTCACCGGGCCGAAGCTTTTGCCCACGTTCTGCAGGGTGACCAGTGGTTCTTGACTCATTTCAGTTCTTCCTCGGGCGGAGCCCGGCTGAGGGGGAGATGGGCGACGACGATGAGGCCCGGATGATGAGTTCGCTGGGCAGCACCACCGATTCCGGGGTACCGCCGGCGATGACCTGCAGGAGCATCTCGACGGCCAATCGGCCCATGTCTTCGACGCTGTGGGAGATGACGCTGAGTGCGGGGTTGAGCAGGGCGAACCACTCGACGTCGTCGAAGGCGATCATCGCGATGTCCGTGCCGATACGCAAGCCCCGCTTGTGCAGGATGGCGAGGGCGCCCACGGCCATCAGGCTGTCCGCGGCCAGCAGGGCGGTGGGCGGCTCGTCGAGGTCGAGCAGCGCATGCACGCCCGCCGAGCCGCTCGCCGCCTGGAAGTCACCGAAGTAGACGAGTTCGGGGTCCTGGCTGAGCCCGGTGTCCGCCACGGCAGAGGTGAAGGCCGCGAACCGCTCCCGACCGGTCGAGGTGGCTTGCGGGCCCGAGATGTACCCGATCCGGGTATGACCGACGGATGAGAGGTGCTCGACGGCCTGGCGGATGCCGGCCTCACTGTCGGTCGTCACGCTCGGCACATCGATGCCGTCCACCGTGCGGTCGACGAACACCGTGGGGATCTCCCGCTCGATCAGGGAGGCGATGCTGCCGCTGCCGTCGCCGAGCGGCGCCACGATGATGCCGTCCACCCGGCGAGAGATCAGGGTGTCCAGGTAGCGGTCCTGCTGTTCCTTGCGCTCATTGGCGTTGCCGAGCAGGGTGACGTACCCCTCGGAGAGCGCGGCCTGCTCGACGGTGTGGGCGAGGTCGGCGAAGAACGGGTTGCGAACATCCGACACCAGCAGGCCGATGGAATCGCTGCGGGTGGAGCGCAGTGCCCGCGCCTGGGCGTTGGGCCGGTAGTCCAGCTCGGTGATGGCCGCGGCCACCCTGGCCCGCGCCCCGGGCGAGGTGGCCGGGTTGCCGGAAAGCACACGGGACGCGGTGGCCGCCGAGACGCCGGCCAGCGACGCCACATCCTTGATCGTGATCTCCGCCATCGTGTCACCCCTTTGTGTTCATGGAATCGTTTCCATGGAATCGATTCCATACTAGATCGCGAGGTGAGCGAATGTCAATGCGTGCCGCCCTGCGAGCCGCAACGGGCCGACCCCTGCCGGGCGGAGAACCGACCCGGCCGATCAGGCCTGGGGCGCGAGGCCCCGGTCCGCGTTAAGCAGCCCGAGGGCGAAGTACTCGACCCGGTTCTTGCCCTGCGCCTTGGCGGCGTACATCGCCACGTCGGCCCGGTGCACCAAACCCTCGACGCCGACCCCGGGGATCGCCGTCGCGACGCCGATGCTGGCGCCGACCCGCACGGAGCGCCCGCCTGCACCGCCGCCGATCGGGAAGGGTGCGTGGATGGCCGCCACCATCCGCTCGGCCACCGCGGCCGCGGCCTCCGGGGTCGTGTCCCGCAGCAGCACCGCGAACTCGTCGCCGCCGAGTCGGGCGCAGAGGTCCGTCGGACGGGTGCAGCGCAGCAGCCGGGCTGCCACATCCACCAGCAGGGCATCGCCGGCGCCGTGACCTAAGGCGTCGTTGACGTCCTTGAAGTCGTCCAGGTCGAGGAACAGCACCTGCGTTTCATGCGAACCGGCCTCGGCGATCGTCTCGGCCAACCCGGCCAGGAACGACGATCGGTTGTCGAGCAGGGTCAGCGAGTCGGTGCGGGCCAGCATCGTCAGGTCCCGGTGGGCGTCGCTGGTGCGGATCGCCAGGGCCACCTGGGCGACGAGGCCCCGCACCGACAAGAGAACCTCGGCGGGCATCCGTCTGGGGGCGCCGACCAGCAGCCAGCCGCGGTGATCGCGGCCCTCGAAAGCCAGGCACTCCCACATCACGGGCGTTCCGACGGCGGCGTTGAGGGGTGCCGGGTCGAGGATGCGCGCGTAGGCGGACCCCGGCCGGGTGAACAGCACGTCGGCCGCCAGCCGGGTCGGCGCCGTGCGGAAGGTGCCGGCGGTTCCGTCCACTCTGAGGTCAGAGCCTTCCGCAACCACTCTGAGCAGGCGCAGCCCGGGAGCGGCGGCGCATAAATCGGTCGAGGCATCCCAGGCCAGGGCGATGATCGCGTCAGGGTCTACCGCGCCGAGCAACTGGGCACCGGTCTCGGCCAGAACCCGGTCGCGGCCGATGCTCTGGTCCCGGGCCACGAGGGATTTGCCCAGCTGCCGGGCGATGGCCACGGTGACGAAGAGGGCGGGAAGCACCGCCGAGTAGATGCCGGGATCGATTCCGAACTCGGTCCCGAACAGCAGCGGCCACAGCCCGAAGGGCAACCCCAGAGCGGCCGCATAGAGGCAGACCCGGAGCAGCGCCTGCCAGGCGGAGCCGTACAGGCTGCGAAACCACAGGGCCCCGAACACGACAATCACCACGGCCCCGGGCTGGGGTGAGGCGAGCGCGATGCCGATGAGCGCCGCCGCATCGACGATGTCCAGCCCGACGGGGGCACTCCCGCGGCGATAGCCGAAGATCCAGGAGGCAGTGAGCATCAGCGCAGCGGCCGGGCCAAGGATCATCAGGCCGCCGCGGGCGCCGAGGAGCACGCCGGGAACGGTGAGCGCCGCCGAGACCACGGCCAGCCAGAGGAAGAGCCAACGGACGCCGTCCGCGACGCCCCGGGGCCGCGCCGCGGCAATCGGGCGGGCCCGATCGAGCACGAGGCCGTGCGCCGCTGCGTCCATGCTTTCAACGTAGGCGACGGCCGCCGCCGTGTCCCCCTAAACGAGGACCCCAGTTCGGGGGCAGGCGGGCGCCGGGTGCCGGTCGCCCGCCATCCCTCTCGCACCGCCAGTGCGTCCATTCCGGTCGAGAGTGCCCGTTGCGCCGGTCACACTCGACCGGAACGGTCACACTCGGCGGGCCTGTGGCTAGGGCCGGGGACGTCCGGTGAACGCGTCCATCGACCGGTAGACGCCGAATACCCGGCCCGCAACGGCGTCCCAGAGCGGCAACGGCAGCACTCCGCGCACCACGGTGGAGAGCCCGACCGTCCACGGCATCGTGAGCATCGGACGGCCGGCGAGCATCGCCCGCCACACCCGGTCGACCACGTGATCCGGGGTCATCAGCGGAGTCAGCAGCGGCCCGCGGGCCCCCGCGAACATGCCGGTGGAGATGTAGCTCGGGCTCACGGTGGTGACCTTCACGTGGCCGTACCTCTGCTGCACCAGTTCGAGGCGCAGCGAGTCGCTCCAGCCGATCAGGGCCGCCTTGGACGCCGCGTACACGCTCATCCGCGGGTTGGACAGCAGCCCCGCCGCCGAGGCGACGTTCACGATCCGGGACTCCCGGCCCGGGTTGTTCATCATCATCGGCAGGAATTCCCGGGTGATGTACATGGGCGCGAGCGCGTTCACCTGCATGGTCGGCCGGGTGTCGTCACCGTTGTCGTGCTCCCAGAAGAAGGATCCGCGCACGATGCCGGCGTTGTTGATCACGATGTCCGGGTGTCCCACCTCGGTGCGCACCCGCTGGGCGGTCTGCGCAATCGCCCCCAGGTCGGCGATGTCCACGACGAAGGGGGCCACGAGGGTGCGGCCGGCCGATCGCTCGGTCAGGATGGCGGCGGTCACGGCGAGCGCCGCGGCATCACGGTCCCAGAGGATCACGGCCTCGGCGCCCTCGGCCACGGCCCGCTCCGCGTAGAGGCGGCCCATGCCCATGGCTGCGCCGGTGATCAGCACGCGGGCTCCGGAAACGGTTCGAGTCATGGACCAATCATCCCAAGAAGGGCGGACCCGCGTCTTACGCCGGGCGCCGGCTCGGCGCTGATCCGCATTCCAGCGGCTACTCAGCGACGGATGGGATCGTAGAGATCCCCGACTCAGCACCCGAGCCAAGGAGCACACCATGGGATTCTTCGACCGACTCTTCGGAACCGAACCGCAGGCGCAACGCGAGCAGCGGCCCCGCCCACCCCAGCGCACCGACGACGAGATCGCCGTGGAGCGTTACCAGTACCTGCTGCGCACGGCGCCGCCCGAGACGATCGAGCAGGTGCACACGGAGGCGTTCAGCAAACTCACCGATGAGCAGCGGGACCTCCTCTTCCGCCAGCTCAGCGAGAGCGTCGGCGCGAGCGAACGCCCGGCGAACGCCGAGCCGGCCGCGCTGGCTCAGGCGGCCACCCGGGCGGAACTGCGGCAGCCCGGCACCCTCGCCCGCAGCTTCGGCAACCAGGGCGGCTCGGGCCAGGGCGGCCCGAGCTTCGGCAGCATGGTCGGCAGCTCCCTGCTCGGCACCGTCGCCGGCTACGTGATCGGTTCCGCGCTGGTGAGCGCCTTCCTGCCCATGGATTCCGGTTCGACGGATGCCTCCGGCGACTCGGGCGATTCCGGCGGAGGCGACTCCGGTGGAGACTCCGGCGGCGGCGACGGCGACGCGAGCGGCGGTGCCTCGGGCGGCGGAGATTTCGGCGGTGACTTCGGCGGCGGCGGAGACTTCGGCGGTGACTTCGGCTTCTGAGCCACCCGCCCCTCCACCCGCCCACGCGACTTCCCCCTGCCCCCTGCCGCGAGTGCGGGTGAATCGTCGGTTTGGACGCCCCATACCGACGATTCACCCGCACTCGTGGCCGGACGGCGGACCCGGCGGGACGACTGCCGTGCCGGGACAGTGGCGGGGCTGTAACCTGAGGATTCGCGGTGGAATGGCGTCGCGACGGCGTGTGCCGCGGCATCCGTCGGCTGAGACTGGAACAGGGCTGGTCATCGTGCGCGAAGCCGGGGTGTTGATCCTGCTGCGGCACGGCGAGAGCACCGCGAATGCCGCCGGGCTGTTCACGGGTGTGCTCGATGCGCCGCTGTCGGAGCAGGGCATCCGCGAGGCGCACGCCGCCACCGCCCTGCTCAACCTCGCGCTGGCGGGCGAGCTCCTGCCCGGTTCCGGCGCCGGCGCCGGCGCCGGCGCCGACCCGCCCCCGGTCACCCTCCTCACCTCGACGCTGGCGCGCGCGCGGCAGACCGCCGACATCGTGGCCGCCGGGCTGGCCCTCCCGCCGGCCGGCTGCGACGCCGACTGGCGGCTTAATGAGCGCAATTACGGCGCCCTGACCGGCCGATCCAAGGACGATGTGCGGGCGGAGTTCGGCGAGGAACAGTTCGTGGCCTGGCGCCGCTCCGTCGACGCGGCCCCGCCGCCGATGAGTGACGCTCTCTACGACGAATTCGCCCGCTCGGCCCTGTTCCGCGGCCTGCCGCCGGCGGCCCTGACCCGCACCGAGGCGTTGAGCGAGGTGATCGAGCGGGTCGGCGCCGTCCTCGAAGAGCGAGTCGACCCGCTGCTGGCCCGCGGCCAGACGGTGCTCGTGATCGCGCACGGCAACTCGCTGCGCGCCCTGTGCGCGGTTCTCGACGGCCTGGACGACCAGCAGATCCGCGACCTGAACCTGCCCACCGGGCATCCGCTGGTCTACCGGTTCGACTCCGCCGACCGGCCCAACCCGGCCGGCGGCCGGTATCTCGACGCCGTGACCGCGCTGGCGGCGGCGGTCAGGCTCGCGAGCGAGGGCGGAACCTAGCGCGCTGCAGGCTCGTCCGTCCCGAGGGGATCCCCGCTCGCGCCGCCTCCCGGGCGCGCGCTGCCTGAGGCGCGGAGCGCCAGGAGGCGGCAGACCGTCGCGACCGCCCGCTCGAGGTTCCTCGGGCCGTCCCGAAGCGCCTGCGACAGGTCGCTGATCCCCGCCACGATCGGCACCAGAACGCTGAACCCGTGGTCGTACAGCGCCTCGGCGCCGTCGCCGATCCGGCCGGCGAACGCGATCACCGGCACATCCGCACGTGCGGCGACCTCGGCCACCCCGAGCGGGGCCTTGCCGCGGAGGGTCTGGGCATCGACGCTGCCCTCGCCGGTGAAGACGTAGTCCGCCCCGTCCAGACGCACGGCGAGGCCGGCCGCCTGCATCACCACCTCGATGCCGCGCCGCATCCGGCAGTCGAAGCAGCCCAGGAAGGCCGCGCCGAGACCGCCCGCCGCGCCGGCCCCGGACTCCCCGGCGACGTCGTATCCGGTGGTCTCGGCCAGCACCCGGGCGTAGACGGTGAGGGCCGCGTCGAGTTCGCGCACCATCACCTCGTCCGCGCCCTTCTGCGGGCCGAAGACGGCGGCGGCCCCCTCCGCGCCGAGCAGCGGGTTGGTCACGTCGCTCGCGATCTCGAACGTCGCGTCGAACAGGCGCGGGTCGAATCCGGCCAGGTCGATCCGGGCCAGCCGTGCCAGGGCGGCGCCCCCGCCGGGAAGGTCCCGGCCGTTTGCGTCGAGCAGACGCGCGCCGAGGGCGTGCAGCATCCCGGCGCCGCCGTCGGTGGTCGCCGATCCGCCCAGCCCGATCACGAACCGGCGGGCGCCCCGGTCCAGCGCATCGGTGATCAGCTGCCCCACGCCGAAGGTACTGGCGTTCCGCGGGTCGCGGTCGGCCGGGTCGATGAGCTGGATGCCCGCGGCCGCCGCGATCTCGATGATCGCCAGCCGTTCGTCGGCGACGTAGCCGTACCGGGCGACCCTCGGCCGGCCGAGCGCATCCAGGGCCTTCGCCACGATCAGGGCGCCGCCACGGGCGGCGACGAGCGCGTCAACGGTCCCCTCGCCGCCGTCCGCCATCGGCAGACCCACACACTCGGCGTCGGGGAACACGGTCCGGATGCCCCGTTCCATGGCGGCGACGGCCTCGGCCGCGGACATGGACTCCTTGAACGAGTCGGGGGCCAGAACGAACTTCATGAAACGATCCTCCCGGTCACGGATGCCCGCCGCAAACCGGACCGGGCGGCGGCGCGGCGCGTAGGCTCGAATCCATGCGATTCGGACTCTTCATACCCCAGGGCTGGCGTCACGATCTGGTCGGCATCGACCCGGCCGAGCAGTGGGCCGCCATGAGCGGCCTCGCGGCGCACGCCGACGCTGGCGACTGGGAGTCGATCTGGGTGTACGACCACTTCCACACCGTGCCGGTGCCCAGCGAAGAGGCCACCCACGAAGCCTGGACCCTGATGAGCGCGTTCGCCGCGACCACCTCCCGGGTTCGACTCGGCCAGATGTGCACCTGCATCAGCTACCGCAATCCCGCCTACCTGGCGAAGGTGGCCTCGACCATCGACATCATCTCCGGCGGACGGGTCGAGATGGGCATCGGCGCCGGCTGGTACGAGCACGAGTGGCGCGCCTATGGCTACGGCTTCCCGCGCGCCGGCGAGCGCCTGGCCCGCCTCGACGAGGGTGTGCAGATCATGCGCCAGGCCTGGACGACCGGGAAGGCCACCCTCGACGGGCAGCACTATCAGGTGGACGGCGCCATCGTGCGGCCGCTCCCGCTGCAGGACGGCGGCATCCCGATCTGGATCGCCGGCGGCGGCGAGAAGGTCACCCTGAAGATCGCGGCGAAGTACGCGGACTACACCAACTTCGACGGCTCGCCCGAGGGTTTCACGCACAAGAGCGACCTGCTCCAGGCGCACTGCGCCGCCGTCGGCACCGACTTCGACGCGATCACCCGCTCCGCGAACTACAACACCGTGATCGGGGCCACCGAGGCCGAGGTCGCCGAGCGTCTCGACGCCATCCAGGCCCGGGTCACGCCCTACCTCGGCGAGTCCCGCGCGGAGGAGTTCATGGCCGAGTACCGCAGCGGCACCGCCCAGGGCGTCGGCACGCCCGAGCAGGTCGCCCGGCGCCTGCAGGGCATGAAGGAGCGTGGCCTCGGCTACGCCATCCACTACTTCCCCGAGGCGGCCTACGACCGCTCCGGCATCGAGCTGTTCGAGCGCGAGGTCATGCCCGCGCTGCGCTAGCCGTTCTTCCCACGGCGCCCGCGCGTCCGCCCGTCCGCCCAACGAATTCGCCGCTTCCGGTCGAGTTCGACCGGCACACCACTCGAACTCGACCGCAACTGTCGAACTCGGCGCATCAGAGCGCGAGGATGGAACCCATGAGCACCATCAGGAACAGCAACACCGGCAACACCGGCAACTCCAACAACACCAACAACACCGGCGACGCCGGGCATCCGTCGCCGACGATCGGCGCACCGGCAAGCGCCACCGCAAGCGCCACCGCCCGCATCGCCTGGCAGGAGTCCGGGCATCCCCGGTCGGCCCTGTGGCGCTCGGAGAGCGGCTGGGCCCCGTTGAAACGCGTCGTGATCGCCGACGACACGATGACCGCGGATGCCGCCTACCGCCTCGCGCAGAACGGCACCGGCATGCTCTGGCGCGGCGACTTCCTGGGCGCCCGCCAGTTGCTCAGCGCCCTCGGCCGCCGGGTCGACCGCGGCCGGCAGACGCCCGCGACCGACCTGGCCTCCGCGTTCCGACGCTACCGGTCGGAGGCCCTGCGCCGCGCGCAGTTGCTGGCCCTGGTCCTGGTCCCGTTGGACGCCGACTACACGGTGCCGCTGCGCCGCGCCCCCGATGTGCGGCAGGCCTGCACCGAGACCTACGGTCCGGCCACGGATGCCTCGGTGACCCCCCTGCGCGAGCTGCTCGGCGTGATCGGGGCGCATGAGTGGCGCACGACCGGCGTCGACGTCCCCGCGCTCGGTGCGCGCATCCACCCCCACTACGGCGTCTTCTCCCCCGTGCGCGGCGAATACCTCGACCTGGTGAACACGGCCCCGCTCCCGGACGCCGCCGCCGGCCCCACCGGCACCGCGTTCGACATCGGCACCGGTACCGGCGTGCTCGCGGCCGTGCTCGCGCGCCGCGGCATCGCTCACGTGGTCGGCACCGACCAGGAGCCGAGGGCCCTGGCCTGCGCGCGTGAGAACATAACCCGGCTCGGGCTGGCCGGTTCGGTCGACATCGTCGAAGCCGACCTGTTCCCCGCCGGGCGCGCCGACCTGGTGGTCTGCAACCCGCCGTGGATCCCCGCCTCGGCCGTCACCGCCACCGACTTCGCCGTCTACGACCCGGACAGCCGGATGCTGCGGGGTTTCCTGGCCGGACTGGCAGACCACCTCGCGCCCGCCGGCGAGGGCTGGCTCGTCCTCTCCGACATCGCCGAGCACCTGGGCCTCCGCTCCCGCGGCGCCCTGCTCGACCTGATCGAGGACGCCGGCCTGGCGGTCGTGGCCCGGCTGGACACCAAGCCGGTGCACCGCCGCGCCGCCGACACGGCCGACCCCCTGCACGCGGCCCGGTCGAAGGAAACGACCTCGCTCTGGCGGCTGACGGCGGCCTCCCCGACGGATTCCTGACCCGACTCAGCTGCTTGATCTGCTTGAGTCAGCTGAGCGGATGCGCGGCAGCGCCGCCCGCATCCGTGCCCGTGCCTGCGCTCGTTGCCGTTGCCGTTCCCTTGCCCGCGGCCAGACGCCAGCGGGACCAGGGCCAGACGCCGTCCATCTCCACCTCGAGCGAGAAGCTGAGCAGCACCCGGATCACCACGATGGCGCCCAGCACCAGCACGCTCTGCGGGGTCGGATCGACGAGGATCGTGCGGATGATGTCGGCGATGATCAGCACCTCGAGGCCGAGCAGGATGGCCCGGCCGAGGTTGCGGCGCAGCCCGGTGTAGGCGCCCGGCCGGGTGTCGGCCCGCAGCACCGCCGGCACCGCGGCGATGACCGCGGCCGCACCACCGAGCACCATGATGGCCGCACCGGCAGCCTCGACGACCCGGATGACCACGGCGATCACCTGCTCAAAGTCCATCGGCCGCGCTCCTCGCTGTGTGGTTGTTGTGACGATACCGCGCGCCGGTCGGGCCTGTCGACATCGGCGGCTGCCGATCCATCGCCCGGCAGCGACGGCGCAGCGCCGCCGCATCCGTCATGCCCGAACTCAAACGCCGCAACCGGGCCCGAGAGTCGCCGTCGCCACCCAGCGTCGCCGTCGGGACGGCGTCATTCGGCGCAATCGGCGACACTCGCCACGGGACGTCCGCACCGAACGGTGATTTTCGTCGCGGTGATGCCGGCAAAGCGGCGATTCGTTGCGAGAAGTCGCAAGAAAACACCGGCCAGCTCCCGATACTCTGGACGATGGCGCCGATGCTGGCGCCGCCGCACCATCACCAAAGCCGCGACCGCGGCACTCACGAAGGACGGGAGGTTCCCATGTCGAATTATGTTGCGCAAGACGCACTGGTCGGAGAGCCCGAGGTTCTCGAGGATGTCGCCACCCACCCGGCCTGGCTCCGCCTCAAGTCCGCCGCCACGGCGCTCCAGGCCGGCCAGGTTCAGGACGGCTCGATCCCGAACGCCGACGCCCACACGGATGCCGAGGCCCACGTCGACGTGATCATCGCGGCCATCGACGAACTCACGCCGCTGTTCCCGCACGACGCCGCCTACCTCGCGGCCTCGGTCCGGGACTTCGAGCGCTGGCGCAGCGAGGGCTTCGGCCTGCCGGACTTCTACGACTCCCTGATGGCGTTCCAGCCGCAGCAGCACCGGGCCGACGGCATCCGTCACCTGGTCGTGTTCCCGATGTACACGCAGAACGGCAGCTCGAACCGGCTGGTCGAGGCCGTGCTGATCGAGGTCATCTGGCCGGAATTCATCGACGAGCTGGAGCAGGAATACACCAACAAACTGTTCGTGCCGATTCGGTTCCTCGATTTCACGCCCGGCTACGACACCAACTCGGCCGTCCTGTTCCCCGAGACGGTCGCGATGCGCGAGATTCCCACCTTCACCTGGGGTGCGATTTTCGCCGACCGCGAGGCTGCCCGGTTCCGCCGGGTCGTGCGCGCGGCCGCCGAGATCACGCGACTCGAACTGCCGGAGGACGCCGCCGCGCTGCTCGACGACCAGCACCTGACCGAGGAAATGTTCGTCATGTGGGACCTCATCCACGACCGCACGCACATGCGCGGCGACCTGCCGTTCGACCCGTTCATGATCAAGCAGCGGATGCCGTTCTTTCTCTACTCCCTCGAGGAGCTGCGCTGCGACCTGACCGCGTTCCGCGAATCGGTCACGATCGAACGGGACGAGAGCGCCAGCCCGGAGGCGCGCCGGCACGCGAAACTGGTGCAGTACGGCGTGATCTTCGACCGGATCTTCCGGTTCTCGATCACCGGCAGCCGGGTGCGCAACTACGACGGCCTCGGAGGTCAACTGTTGTTCGCGTGGATGCATCAGCACCACGTGCTGCACTGGACCGACACGGCCCTCACCTTCGACTGGGACGGTGTCCCCGACGTGGTGATCGCGCTCGGCAAGCAGATCGACGACCTCTACTGGGCGTCGATCGACCGGCCGAAGAAGTCGCACTGGCTGGCCGCCTACGACATGATCGCGAAGACCCTCACGCCCAACCCGGCGTCGCAGTGGTCCCGCGGTCTGCCGCTGGAGGTGCTCGCCGGCTCGCCGAAGGGGTACACCGACCTGGTCCTGGACGACGAGTTCCCGCTGTCGATGTTCTTCGAGGCGCTCGACAAGAAGATGAAGTCCGTGATCGAGTCGACGGCCGGGCTCACCGGGCGTGACTGACAGCATGGGCGCAACCGAGCGGCCGGCGCCCGACGCCGGCCGCTCGGTTGACGCCGCAAGCCGCGCCGCTGCTGGCCGCACCGTGCTCATCGCCGGTGCGACCAGCGCGGCCGGTCGCGCGGTGGCGTCCGCACTGACGGATGCCGGCGCGCGCGTGATCGCGGTCGGCTCCAACGCCGAGCGCCTGCAGACGATGCAAAGTGACCTGCCCGGCCTGCTCACGTACCGCTGTGATCTCGCCGATTTCGCGGCCGTCACCGCCCTGGCCGACGCCGTTCGGGCCGACGCCGGCCCGATCGACGGCCTGATCCACCTCGTCGGCGGCTGGCGCGGCGGCGGCGGCCTGGTCGGCCAGACCGACGCGGACTGGGACTTCCTGCACGCCCACGTCGTCACCACCCTGCGCAACACCACCCGCGCCTTCAACGACGACCTGCTCGCCTCCCCGGCCGGCCGGCTGGCGATCGTCTCGTCGGTGTCGGTCGACAAACCGGCCCCCGGCGGCGCGAACTATGCCGCAGCGAAGGCCGCGGCCGAGACCTGGACCCGCGCGGTCGGCCAGGGCTTCGCGAAGGCGGGCACGGATGCCGCGGCGGTCATCTTCGTCGTGCGGGCCCTCGACGGGCTCGAAGGCCGGCTCGCGGCCGCGGTCGCGGGCCTCTGGGACGTGCCGGCGGCATCCGTCAACAACACCCGGGTTCTCCTGGCCCCGCCCGCCGCCTGACCGGTCGCCGGCAGTCCGCGGCGCGCTAACGTGGTGCGCACAGGCGACGGAGGGGCGGGCATGCTCGAGATCAGGGGTGTGACCAAGCGGTACGGCACCCGAATGGTGCTGACCGACCTGAGTTTCGGCGTCGGAGGCGGCCGGCTGACCGGCTTCGTCGGCGCCAACGGAGCCGGCAAGACCACCACCATGCGCATCATCGTGGGCGTGCTCTCCGCCGACTCCGGCACCGTCCTCCGGGACGGCGTCCCGCTCAGCGTCGACGACCGCCGCCGCTTCGGCTACATGCCCGAGGAGCGAGGCCTCTACCCGAAGATGAAGGTCGGTGAGCAACTCGTCTACCTGGCCCGCCTGCACGGGCTGAGCCCGGCATCCGCCCGCCGCAACACCGCCGAACTGCTCGAGCGCCTCGGCCTCGGCGAGCGCGCCGGCGACCTCGTGCAGTCCCTGTCGCTGGGCAACCAGCAGCGCGCCCAGATCGCGGCCGCCCTCGTGCACGACCCCGAGTTCCTGGTGCTCGACGAGCCGTTCTCCGGCCTCGACCCGATCGCGGTGGAGGCGGTCATGGAGGTGCTCGCAGGCTTCGCCGCGCAGGGCGCGCCGGTGCTGTTCTCCTCGCACCAGCTCGACATCGTCGAACGCCTCTGCGACGACCTCGTGATCATCGCCGACGGGGAGATCCGCGCGAACGGCTCCCGGGATGAGCTGCGCGAGCGTCACAGCAGCCTCCGCTTCGAGCTGCGCTGCGCCGGGGATGCCGGCTGGGTCCGGAACGTGCCCGGCATCACGGTGATCGACCTCGACGGCGGCCTCGCCGTGTTCGAAGCCGACACGGATGCCGCCAGCCAGGCCGTGCTGCGGCTGGCCGTCGAGCGCGGACCGGTGGTCTCCTTCAGCCGACAGCGACCCAGCCTCGCCGCGATCTTCAAGGAGGTCGCGCAGTGAGACCCGCCCGCACCACCGACGGGGTGCGCGCCCGCCCCCGGCATCCGGCGCCCGGCTTCGGCCGGAGCGTCTGGCTGGTCGCCACCCGCGAGATCGTCGCCCGGCTGCGCAGCAAGGCGTTCCTGATCTCGACCGGCATCCTGCTGCTCATCTCGATCGGCTCCGTCGTCGCCGGGGGCATCGCGAGCCAGAACCAGGCCCATCCGAAGGTGGCGGTGGTGGGGGCGGCCGGCCGGCTGGTGGAGCTAACCGAAGCCTTCACGGCCGTGAAGGCCGACGACGTCGCCGCGGCCGAGGCGCTGGTGCGCGCCGGAACGGTCTCCGCTGCCGTCGTCCCCGCCACCGGGGACACCTCACCGCTCGACGTCCGCGTCATCGCCCTCGACTCCGCCCCGCTGGTGCTGCTGGGCGCCCTGAGCGTGAGCCCGCCGGTGAGCCTGCTCGAGCCGTCCCCGCAGAGCGGCGGCCTGGCCTACCTGGTGGCCATCGGATTCGGGCTGGTCTTCTTCATGTCGGCGATCACGTTCGGCTCGACCATCGCGCAGAGCGTGGTGGAGGAGAAGCAGACCCGCGTGGTGGAGATCCTGATGACGACCATCCCGGTGCGGGCGCTGCTCGGCGGCAAGATCGTCGGCAATAGCGTGATGGCGTTCGGGCAGATCGTCATGATCGGGGCCCTGGTGGCGATCGGCATGGCCGCGACCGGCCAGAGCGGGCTGCTGGGCGCGATCGGTCCGTCGATCGCCCTGTTCGCGGTGTTCTTCGCGTTCGGCTTCGTGATGCTCGCCGCACTCTTCGCCGCCACCGCGTCGATGGTGTCCCGTCAGGAGGACGTCGGGTCGGCCACCTCCCCCGTGCTGGTGCTCGTGATGATCCCCTACTTCCTGGTCATCTTCTTCAACGACAACCCCACGGTGCTCGCGATCATGTCGTACATCCCGTTCTCGGCTCCGGTCGGCATGCCGATGCGCCTCTTCCTGGGCACGGCCGCGTGGTGGGAGCCGCTGGCCTCCCTGGCCATCCTGCTCGCCGCGACGCTAATGGTCATCCTGCTCGGCTCCCGCATCTACGCGAACTCCCTGCTCCGGATGGGCGCCCGGGTCACCTTCCGCCAGGCCCTCCGCGGCTAGCCCTAACCAATTCGACGGAAATTTTGCTCCCCCAAGCCGGTTTCGGCCCGAAATCGGCCGTTTGACGCAAAATCTCCGTCGAATTCGCACGACGCCCGCACAGAAGCGGAACAGCCCGATGCGCAAAGATGGAGGGGTGACTCAACTCCATGACCTTTCTTCGCGCGGGTTCGCCTCCGACAACTACTCCGGGGTCCACCCCGAGATTCTCGATGCGATCGTGTCCGCCAACGGTGCGCACCAGATCGCCTACGGCGAGGACGTCTATACCGCCCGGCTGCAGCAGGTGTTTGCCGAACACTTCGGCGCGGGCGTCGAAGCATTCCCGGTCTTCAACGGTACCGGCGCGAACGTGATCGGCCTGCAGTCGATGCTGCCGCGCTGGGGCGCCGTGATCTGCGCGTCGACCGCCCACATCAACACGGATGAAGCGGGCGCCCCCGAAAAGGTGGCCGGCATCAAGCTCCTCACCGTCGACACCCCGGACGGCAAGCTCACCCCCGCGCTGATCGACCAGCAGGCCTGGGGCTGGGGCGACGAGCACCGGGCGCAGCCGCTGGTCGTGTCGATCACCCAGACCACCGAGCTCGGCACCGCCTACACCGTGGAGGAGGTGCGGGCCATCGCCGACCACGCGCACGCCAACGGGATGAAACTGCACATGGACGGCGCCCGCCTCTCCAACGCCGCAGCCTCGCTGGGACTGCCGTTCCGCGCCTTCACCCGCGACGCCGGCGTCGACGTGCTCAGCTTCGGCGGCACGAAGAACGGCATGATGTACGGCGAGTGCGTCGTGGTGCTGAACCCCGAGGCATCCGCCGGCCTGATCTACCTGCGAAAACTGAACATGCAGCTCGCCTCGAAGATGCGTTTCATCTCGGCCCAGCTGATCGCGCTGCTCGGCGGCGACCTCTGGCTGCGCAACGCCGGCCACGCCAACGCCATGGCCAAGCGGCTGCGCACCGCCCTCGAGGCCGGGATCGCCGACAGGTCCGTCACCGGAGTGACGTTCACCCAGGCCACCCAGGCCAACGCCATCTTCGCGGTGCTGCCGCCGGGGGTGGCCGACCGCCTGCGCGGTTCGTTCCGTTTCTACGACTGGGACCCGGCCACCAATGAGGTGCGCTGGATGTGCGGCTACGACACCGAGGAAGCCGACATCGACGCCTTCGTCGTGGCCCTGATCAGAGAGCTGGCCGTCTGATGAACGTTTTCGAGAACAAGCCCTGGCTCGGCTCCTACGCCTCGGGCGTACCGAGCACCATCACCGAGCCGACCGAGACGCTCTCCGACATGATCGAGATGTCCGCGCACCACTTCCGCGAGAACGTGGCCCTCGATTTCTTCGGCGCCACGACCACGTATGCGCAGCTCGGCGAGCAGATTTCGCGGGTGGCCAACGGGCTGCTCCGGCTCGGCGTCAAGCCCGGCGACCGGGTGGCGCTCGTGCTGCCGAACTGCCCGCAGCACGTCGTCGCGTTCTACGCCGCGCTGCGCCTGGGCGCGGTCGTCGTCGAGCACAACCCGCTCTACACCGAACGCGAGCTGCGGCACCAGTTCGAGGACCACGGCGCCACCCTGGCCATCGTCTGGGACAAGGTCTACCAGACCGTGTCCGACTTCCCCGCCGACATGGGCCTGCGCACCGTGGTCGCCGTCGACCTGACGGATGCGATGCCCCTCTCCAAGCGTTTCCTCCTGCGCCTGCCCGTGGCCAAGGCCCGCGAGTCCCGCGACGCGCTCACCGCCGGCCCGCTGCGCAAGGGCGCGCTGACCTGGCGTTCGCTGGTGGATTCACGGAAGCTCCGCCACAACCACCCGCGCCCGCAGATCACCGACACGGCCGTTCTGCAGTACACCAGCGGCACCACCGGCACCCCGAAGGGCGCCATTCTCAGCCACTTCAACCTGCGCGCGAACGCGCTGCAGGGCGAGGCGTGGGTGCCCGGGCTGCACCGGGGCGAAGAGGTCTTCTACGCCGTGCTGCCCATGTTCCACGCCTACGGCCTGACTCTGTGCCTCACCTACGCGATGGCCACCGGCGCCCGGCTGGTGCTGTTCCCCAAGTTCGACGAGAAGCTGCTGCTCGATGCGGCCCGCCGCACCCCGCCCACGTTCATGCCGGCGGTCCCGCCGATCTACGACCGGCTGATGCGCGCCGCGGAGAAGAAGAACGTGAGCCTGCGCAGCATCCGTTTCGCCATTTCGGGCGCGATGAGCCTGCCGGTGTCGATCGTGGAGCGCTGGGAGAAGGCGACCGGCGGACTGCTGGTCGAGGGCTACGGCGTGACCGAGGCCTCCCCGATCGCCGTCGGCAACCCGATGGGCCCGACAAGGCGTCCCGGCACGGTGGGCGTGCCGTTCCCGAGCACGGAGATCCGGGTGATCGACCCGGCGGACCCGACCGTCGACCGCGGCATCGAGGAGGAGGGCGAGCTGCTCATCCGCGGCCCGCAGGTCTTCTCCGGCTACTGGGACCAGCCGAGCGAAACGGCCAAGGTGCTGCTCGAGGGCGGCTGGCTGCGCACCGGCGACATCGTGCGCGTCTCGGCCGATGGGTTCATCACGGTCGTCGACCGCATCAAGGAGCTCATCATCACCGGAGGCTTCAACGTGTCGCCGTCGGAGGTGGAGGCGGCCCTTCTGTCGCACCCGGACGTCGCCGACGCCGCCGCCGTCGGGCTGCCCAGCGCGAACGGGGGCGAGGATGTCGTCGCCGTCGTCGTCCTGGCGGAGGGGACCAGCCTCGATGTCGAGGCCCTGCGCACCCATTGCCGCACCCGGCTCTCGGCCTACAAGGTGCCCCGCCGGATCGTGCAGGTCGACGAGCTCCCCCGCTCCCTGATCGGCAAGGTGCTCCGCCGCGAGGTGCGCAACGGACTCACCGAGCAGTAGCCCCGCCCGCACCGCGCCCCTCCTGGGAGAGGTTCGGCGAGCACGCGGTCCTGAGCGATGCCGCGGAATAGATCCCGGCGCCCCGCGTTGAAGTGGATGGGTCAGCGTTGCCCCTCCACTCTCCACCGAAAGACGGCTCCATGACCCTCATCACCGACACCATCAGCCGCGCCGCCGACACGGCGTCGCCCATCCTGCCCGTCCTCTCGGCCCGCTGGAGCCCGCGCGGCTTCGACCCGGCCGCCCTGGTCGACGAAGACACCCTGACCACCGTGTTCGAGGCCGCCCGGTGGGCTCCGTCGGCCAGCAACATCCAGCCGGCCCGCTTCATCGTCGCCCGGCGCGGGTCCGACAGCTTCGCCAGGATCCACGCCACCCTGATGGGATTCAACAAGGCCTGGGCGGATGCCGCATCCGTGCTGATCGTGAACGTCGCCACCCTGCCGGTCGGCGAGGAGCGCGCCAACCCGTGGGCCCGCTACGACCTCGGCCAGGCGGTCGCGCACCTGACGATCCAGGCGCAGCACGAGGGCTTGCACACCCACCAGCTCGGCGGATTCGACGGGCCGGCGCTGGCCCTCTCCTTCGGCCTGGCCGAGAACCAGGCCGTCGTGTCCGTGACCGCGCTGGGCATGCTCGGCGACGTCGGCCTGCTCTCCCCCGAGCTGCAGGAGCGCGAATCCGCCCCCCGCACCCGCAAACCCCTCGCCGAGCTGCTCCTCGTCAACGACTGACCCCTGCTGGCTGCACCAAAGTGCCCGTTCCGGTCGAGAGTGCCCGCTACGCCGGCAACTCTCGACCGGAACGGGCACTCTCGCCGCATCCGCTCGCGCGAAGGGCCCCCTCACGACTCGTGAGGGGGCCCTTCACCTGTGCCGAAGGCGCGCCGGCTACGGGCGCAGCAGCACCTTGATGGCGCGGCGCTCGTCCATGGCGGCGTAGGCCTCGGCCACCTCGGTCAGCGGCAGCTGCAGGTCGAACACGCGCCCCGGGTTGATGGCGCCCGAGAGCACCTCCGGCAGCAGTTCCTCAACGTATCCGCGCACGGATGCGACGCCGCCGTTCAGTCCCACATTGCGGCCGAACAGCGGCCGAACCTCGATCGGGCCGCCGGTGGGAACGCCCACGTAGCCGACCATTCCGCCGGGCCGAGCCGACGCGATGGCCTGCTCCATCGACTCCTTGGTGCCGACGCACTCGAGCACGCAATCCGCGCCGATGCCGTCGAAGAGCTCACGGATCCGGGCCACGCCGGCCTCGCCGCGCTCCTCGACCACGTCGGTCGCACCGAATTCGCGGGCCACGAGCCGCCGTTCGGGGTGGCGGGACATGGCGACGATCCGGGAGGCCCCGAGTCGCTTGGCCGCGATGATGGCGCAGAGGCCGACCGCACCGTCGCCGACGACAACAACGGTGCTGCCGGTCGTCACGCCGGCGGAGACCGCGGCGTGGTGCCCGGTGCCCATCACGTCGGCGAGGGTCAGCAGGCCGGGGACCTGGTCCTCGGTGGGCAGCGTCGGCGTCGCCACGAGGGAACCGTCGGCGTGCGGCACGCGCACCTTCTCGCCCTGGGCGCCGTCGGCGAAGCCGCCGAGCTGGTCGTCCGCGCCCCACCAGCCGCCGTGCAGGCAGGAGGTGCTGGTGCCGTTCTGGCAGTTGAGGCAGGTGTTGTCGCAGTCATAGAACGGCGCGATGACGAAGTCGCCGACCTTGATCTTCGTGACGTCGGCGCCGATTTCCTCGACGATGCCGACGAACTCGTGGCCGATTCGTTTCGGCTCGTCGGTGGGCTGGATGCCCCGGTAGGGCCACAGGTCTGAGCCGCAGACGCAGGCTGCGACGACACGCACGATGGCGTCACCGCCGGTGGAGAGAATCGGATCGGGTACTTCTTCGAGGCGGATGTCCCGTTCCCCGTAAATCACTGTTGCACGCATGGTTCGAGCCTAGGCCAGCCCCCTGAACCTCATCGGTTCCGGCCCCCCCTCCGCCCGTATTCCCGCCGAATTCCGCTGCTCGCGCAACCGGTGCGCACCACGCCGATCGGCGGCCACGCTCACCAATTCGACGGAGATTTTGCGTTAAAAGCCCGTTCGCGCCGGGTTCGGGGCCGTTTTCGGCAAAATCTCCGTCGAATTGGTTACAGCAGCGCGTCGTCGTCGAGGTCGGCCGGGTCCACCACTAGCAGGGGCACGGATGCGACGACCAGCGAGTCCCCGTCCGACGCCAGGTCCACGCGAACCGTGTCCCCGTCGCGCACGGTGCCGGACAGAATCGCGGTCGCCAGGCGGTCGTCGATCTCGGTCTGCATTAGGCGCCGCAACGGGCGGGCCCCGTAGATCGGGTCGTAGCCGCGCTCGGCCAGCCAGGTGCGGGCATCCGGGGTCACCCCCAACTCGAGCCGGCGCTCGACCAGTCGCTTCTCCAGCCGGTCCACGAGCAGCCCGACGATCTGGCCGAGGTCCTCCATCGACAGCGACTCGAACACGACGATGTCGTCGAGACGGTTGACGAACTCGGGCTTGAACGTCTGGCGCACGAGCGCCTGCACGGCCGCCTCCTTCTCGTCCCGGCTGAGCACCGGGTCGATCAGGAACGCCGACCCGAGGTTCGAGGTCAGCACGAGGATCGTGTTGCGGAAGTCCACGGTGCGGCCCTGGCCATCCGTCAACCGGCCGTCGTCGAGCACCTGCAGCAAGACGTCGAAGACCTCCGGATGCGCCTTCTCCACCTCGTCGAACAGGATCACCGAATACGGGCGGCGGCGAACGGCCTCCGTCAGTTGCCCGCCCTGCTCGTAGCCGACGTAGCCGGGGGGCGCCCCGACCAGTCGGGACACGGAGAACTTCTCCCCGTACTCGCTCATGTCGATGCGCACCATGGCCTTCTCGTCGTCGAAGAGGAATTCGGCGAGCGCCTTGGCGAGCTCCGTCTTGCCCACGCCGGTCGGTCCGAGGAACAGGAACGAGCCGGTGGGCCGGTCCGGGTCGGAGATTCCGGCCCGGCTGCGGCGCACCGCATCGGCGACGGCCCGCACGGCCTGCTTCTGCCCGATCAGGCGGTGCCCCAGCTCACCCTCGAGGTTGAGCAGCTTCTCCGTCTCGCCCTGCAGCAGACGGCCGACCGGGATGCCGGTCCACATGGCCACCACCGCGGCGATGTCCTCCGCGGTGACCTGCTCGTTGACCATCCGGGGGCCCTCAGACTCCGACTTCTCCGCTGCGGCCAGCTCCTTCTCCATCACCGGGATGTCCCCGTACAGCAGCCTCGACGCCTTCTCCAGGTTGCCCTCGCGCTGGGCGCGATCCGCCGCGATCCGCGCGGTGTCGAGCCGCTCTTTGAGCTCGCCGACCCGGTTCAGCGACGCGCGCTCCTTGTCCCAGCGCGCCTGCAGCTCTTTCAGGTTCACCTCTCGTTCCGCGAGGTCCGTCCGCAGCTTCTCGAGCCGCGCCTTCGAGGCGTCGTCCTTCTCCTTCTTGAGGGCGAGTTCCTCGAGTTTCAACCTGTCCACGCTGCGCCGCAGCTCGTCGATCTCGACCGGGGCGGAGTCGATCTCCATCCGCAGCCGGCTGGCGGCCTCGTCGATGAGGTCGATGGCCTTGTCCGGCAGCTGGCGTGCGGTGATGTACCGATTCGAGAGGGATGCCGCGGCCACCAGCGCCGCGTCCGCGATCGACACCTTGTGGTGGGCCTCGTAACGCTCCTTGAGCCCGCGCAGGATGGCAACGGTGTCCTCGACGCTGGGCTCGTCGACCAGCACCGGTTGGAAGCGGCGCTCGAGCGCCGCATCCTTCTCGATGAATTCGCGGTACTCGTTCAGCGTCGTGGCGCCGATCAGGCGCAGCTCGCCGCGGGCGAGCATGGGCTTGAGCATGTTGGAGGCGGCCACGGATCCCTCCCCGCCGCCGGCACCCATCAGGGTGTGCAGTTCGTCGACGAAGGTGATGATCTGGCCCTCGGCGTCGTTGATCTCCTTGAGCACCGCCTTGAGCCGTTCCTCGAACTCGCCGCGGTACTTCGCCCCTGCCACGAGGGCAGCCAGGTCGAGGGAGACCAGCTGCTTGCCCTTGAGCGAGTCGGCCACGTCGCCGGCGACGATGCGCTGGGCCAGCCCCTCCACCACCGCGGTCTTGCCGACACCGGGTTCCCCGATCAGCACCGGGTTGTTCTTGGTGCGACGGGTGAGCACCTGGCTGACCCGGCGAATCTCCGCGTCGCGCCCGATCACCGGGTCGAGCTTGCCGCTCTTGGCGATCTCGGTGAGATTGACGCCGTACTGCTCGAGCGCCGTCTTGGCTTCTTCCTGGGGCGGTTGCTGACCTGCTTGCATCAGAGGATCCTCTCTCGGGGCCGGCCGCTCACGCCGCCTCGCGGCGAAAGCTGAGCCTGTTGGACTCAAGATTAGGTGAGAATCCGACATCGCACTAGCGGCGCGAGGCCCGTCCTCCAGCTCATTCCGGCGGCACGTCCGTCGGCGTTCCGGCGGCACGCTCCAGGGCAGCAGGGCGGGCCTCGAAACGCCCCTGGTATCCGGTCTCGTCTGTCAACTGCCATACTTACCGAAGAAATGATCTGTTTCTTCACTCAGCGCAGAGGATGAGACCCGTGGCAACCCCCACCCTCAAAAACTTCATCAATGGCCGGTTCGTCGAACCGAACGGCACCGCACTGCTCGACATCGTCGATCCCACGACCGGCCGGCTCGTCGCCCGGGCCCCCGTTTCCACTCCCGGCGATGTCGACGACGCCATGACGGCCGCGCAGACCGCATTCCGCAGCTGGCGCCGCACGACCCCGTCCGAGCGGCAGCGGGCGCTGCTGCGCCTGGCCGACGCGATCGACGCGAACAGCTACGCCATCGTTGAAGCCCAGCACCGCAACACCGGCCAGCCGCGCGCCACGATCGCGAGCGACGAGGTCGCGGCCGGAGCCGACCAGCTGCGTTTCTTCGCCGGCGCGGCCCGGCTGCTGGAGGGCAAGTCGGCGGGCGAGTACCTGCCGGGCATGACCTCCTGGGTGCGGCGCGAGCCGATCGGGGTCGTCGGCCAGGTCACGCCCTGGAACTTCCCGTTCCTGATGGCCGTCTGGAAGATCGGCCCGGCACTGGCTGCCGGCAACACCCTCGTGCTCAAGCCCAGCGACACCACCCCCGAATCCACCCTCGAACTCGCTCGGATCAGCCAGGGCATCCTGCCCGACGGCGTGATGAACATCGTCCTCGGCGACGGGGGCACGGGTGCGGCCATCGTCGAGCACCCGGTGCCCGGCCTCGTCTCCATCACCGGCAGCGTGCGGGCCGGCATGGCGGTTGCCAGCGGCGCCGCAAAGACCCTCAAGCGGGCCCACCTCGAGTTGGGCGGCAAGGCCCCGGCCATCGTCTTCGCCGACGTGGATGTCGCGAAGACCGCTGCCGAGATCGCCGACTTCTCCTTCTACAACGCCGGCCAGGACTGCACGGCCATCACCCGCGTGCTCGTGCACGAGTCCATTCACGACGAATTCGTCGAGGCCTTCGTCGCCGAGGCCCGCACCCGCAGCACCGGCTCAGCCGACGACGCGGACAACTACTTCGGCCCGCTGAACAACGTCAACCACTTCGGGGACGTCGTACGAAAGGTCGCGGCCCTCCCCGACCACGCCGTCATCGCCACCGGCGGCCACCAGATCGGCACCGACGGTTTCTTCTTCGAGCCGACGGTCGTCACCCACGTGCGGCAGAGCGATGCCATCGTGCAGGAGGAGACGTTCGGTCCGGTGATCACCGTGCAGTCCTTCGGGTCCGAGGAAGACGCGGTCACGCTCGCCAACGACGTGAACTACGCCCTCGCGTCGAGCGTCTGGACCCTCGACCACGGCACCGCCATGCGGGTCTCCCGGGACCTGGATTTCGGGGCGGTGTGGATCAATACGCACATCCTGCTGACCGCGGAGATGCCCCACGGCGGGTTCAAGTACTCCGGCTATGGCAAGGACCTGTCGATGTACGGTGTGGAGGACTACACGCGCATCAAACACGTCATGAGCTCCCTCGAATAGCAGGCCGCACCAGAAGACACCGTCCCAATCACGATCCCGCTCCGACAAGAACAGAGGACTCCCGTTGACCTTTCATCCGTTAGACCCGCTGGCCGCAGCCGAGTTCACCGCCGCCGCCGGCATTCTCGCCCGTGAGCGGGGAGTGGCGGAGGGCTGGCGCTTCGCCTCGATCGAACTGGTCGAACCGGCCAAGAGCGTCATCGCCGAGTTCGCCTCCTCCGGCGTCGCGCCCGAGCGCCTGGCCCGCCTCGTCGTGCTCAACCGCGCCGAGAACACCACCTGGGTGGCCGTCGTGTCGCTCACCACCGACACCCTGCTCGAGTGGGGCAACGTGCCCGGCGTGCAGGCGAACTTCACCGTGGACGAGTGGGACGAAGCGGATGCCGCCCTGCGCGCGCACCCCGACGTGATCACCGCCCTCGCCAAGCGCGGCATCGTCGACCTGGACAATGTCTTCATCGACACCTGGACCTACGGTGACGCCGTCATCCCTGACCAGTACCGCGGGCGTCGGCTGGGCTGGGCTGACATCTGGGTCAGGGCCTCCACCACCGGCAACCCGTACGCCGGGCCGGTGAGCGGCCTGCACTTCGTGATCGATGTGAACACCATGGAGTTGCTCGAGATCGAGGACTCCTTCACGATCCCGCGTCCCGAGGTGATGGGCGAGTACGTGCCGCACCTGATTCCGGAGCGCATCCGGGAGAAGAGCAAGCGACCGCCGATCAAACCGCTCGACATCGTGCAGTCTGACGGACCGAGCTTCTCCCTCGACGGCAACCTCGTCGAGTGGCAGAACTGGTCGCTGCGGGTCGGCTTCAACTACCGCGAGGGCATGACCCTGCACAATGTGGGCTATCGGGACGGCGACCGGCTGCGCCCGATCGCCAACCGGCTGTCGTTCGCCGAGATGGTCGTGCCCTACCGCGACCCCAGCATCGACCACTTCCGCCGCACCGCCTTCGACATCGGCGAATGGGGCCTGGGCTTCATGACCACCTCGCTCGAGCTGGGCTGCGACTGCCTCGGCGAGATCCGCTATCTCGACGCCGTGCTGCACAACAGCAAGGGCGAGCCGTACACGATCCCGAACGCGTTCTGCATCCACGAGGAAGACAACGCGGTCCTCTGGAAGCACGTCGACCACAACGGCAGCGCCGAGGTGAGACGGATGCGCCGCCTCGTCGTGTCCTTCCACGTCACGGTCGCGAACTACGAGTACCTCGTCTACTGGCGCTTCTACCAGGACGGCAACATGGAGTGCGAGGTTCGCGCCACCGGCATCATGGTGGTCACGCACCTCGAGGAGGGGCAGGGCCACCCCAACGGCACCCTCGTCGACAAGCGCACCTACGCGCCGTTCCACCAGCACTTCATCGTGGCCCGGATGGATCTCGACATCGACGGCCCCGAGAACACGGTGTTCCGCACCGAAACCCGGATCGAGCCCATCAACGAGGCCAACCCGCTCGGCCTCGCCCTCACCCAGCAGAACACGCCGGTGGAGACCGAAGGGTTCGACGACTACAACTGGGACACCCAGCGCGCCTGGAAGGTCGTGAACGAGAACTCGATGAACGGCCTGGGCACGCCGGTGTCGTACAAACTCGTCCCCGGCGCGGCCATCCCGTCGTTCTTCGACCCGGCGGCGCCCGCGTTCCAGCGCGCCCAGGTGATCGGGCACACGGTCTGGGTCACCCCGAACGACGAGTCAGAACGCTGGCCGTGCGGCGAGTTCGTGAACCAGAGCGCCGTGGACCACGGGCTGCCCGAATGGATCCAGGCCGAACGCCCCGTGCGTAACACCGACCTCGTGCTCTGGTACGTCTTCGGCATCCACCACATCACCCGGCCCGAAGAGTGGCCGATCATGCCGGCCGACACCGTCTCCTTCTGGCTCAAGCCGGTCGGATTCTTCGACCGCAACCCGTCGCTCGACGTGGAACCGAGTCCCAGCGCGCACTGCGCTCCCGCGGCGGGCGACCACGCCGGGCACGCCGGGCACTCCGACCACGCCCATGAACACTGAGGAGACCAGCGTGACCCGAGTAGCCAACTACGTCGTCGCCTACGAAGCGACCGAACGGGGGAATGACACCGTCGAGCTGGGTGTCGCCCTCGCGCGCCTGACCAGGTCAGAGCTCCGCCTGTGCCTGGTGCTCCCGCACCACGCCTCCACCGTGCCGGCGCGGGTCGGCGCCGCCTCGTCGCCCGATTATCAGGCGCTCCTCGAGGAGCAGGCCCTCGAGTGGCTCGAGCAGGGTCGGGCCCGGGTCCCAGCGGACGTGGTCGCCACCACTCACCTGCTCTATGCCGACTCGACCACGGAAGGCCTGCTCCAGGCGGCCGCCACCTTCGACTCCGACCGCATCGTCGTCGGGGCTTCGCGCCGCGGCCTGATGAACCGGTTCACGATCGGAAGCGTGGCGAACGCGCTGCTGCACTCATCCTCGGTGCCCGTCGCCCTCGCGCCGCGCGGCTACACAGCCCCCGAGCAGCTCACCCGGATCACCTGCGCGATCGGCACCCGGCCGGGCTGGACCCCGCTGCTCGACTCCCTGCTGGCCTTCTCGGAAGGCCTCACGGTCGACCTGCGTTTCGTCACCCTCGTCGAGGTCGACGCCGGCCGCGGCCACCCCGTCGATCACGCCGGGAGCCAGGCCCACCTCGCCAGCGTGCTCGAGTACTTCTCGACCCGCTCGCGCGCCCATGGCGAGATCACCACCGAGGTCGCGTCCGGTCACAGCGTCGAAGCCGCGATCGAGGCCCTCGACTGGCAGAAGACCGAGATCGCCTTCGTCGGCTCCAGCCGGCTGGCTCAGCCCACCACGATCTTCCTCGGCATCACCGCACATCGGATGCTGCACGCACTCCCCGTTCCCCTCATCGTGGTTCCCACCGGCACTGACGCCCGTAAGCCGCACTGACCGAAAGGACAGTCACATGACTACCCACTCCCCCTCCTCCGGCCCAACGCCGGGGGCATCCGACTCCGGCACCGGCGGGATCTCCTCGAAGGGCCTCAGCGCCGGCTCGATCGGTCTGCTCGGGGCCACGGTCATCGGCATCTCGTGCATCGCGCCGGCCTACACCCTCACGGCCTCCCTCGGCCCGACCGTCGCGGCCGTCGGCACCCAGATGCCGGGCATCTTCCTGGTCGGCTTCATCCCGATGCTGCTCGTGGCGCTCGGCTACCGTGAACTCAACAACGCCATGCCGGATGCCGGCACCTCCTTCACCTGGGCCACCCGCGCCTTCGGGCCATGGCTGGGCTGGATGGGCGGCTGGGGACTCATCGTGGCGACCGTGGTCGTCCTATCGAACCTCGCCGGCGTCGCCGTCGACTTCTTCTATCTCATGCTGGCCCAGCTCTTCGGCAACCCCGACCTCGCCGACCTCACCGGCAACGTGCTGATCAACGTGCTCACCTGTCTGGTGTTCATGGTGGCGGCCTGTTACATCTCCTACCGCGGCATGGAGACCACCAAGGCGGTGCAGTACGTGCTCGTGGCCTTCCAGCTGATCGTGCTGGTCTGGTTCAGCGTCGCCGCCCTGGTGCAGGTCGCCGAAGGCAGCGCCTTCGATGCCCTCGCCTTCAGCGCGGACTGGTTCAACCCGTTCCTCGCCCCCTCGTTCACTGCGTTCGCCGCGGGCGTCTCGCTCTCGATCTTCATCTTCTGGGGCTGGGACGTCACCCTCACCATGAACGAGGAGACCAGGAACCCCAAGACCACCCCCGGGCGCGCGGCCACGCTCACCGTGGGCATCATCTTCGCGCTGTACATCCTGATCGCGGTCGCGACCCTGATGTTCTCCGGCGTCGGAACCGGCGCACTGGGTCTCGGCAACGAGGAGATCCAGGGCAATGTGTTCGCCGCCCTCGCCGGGCCGGTGATGGGCCCCTTCGCCATCCTGATGTCGCTGGCGGTGCTGTCGAGTTCAGCCGCGTCCCTGCAGTCCACCTTCGTCGGGCCGGCGCGCACAATGCTGTCGATGGGGCACTACCAGGCCTTCCCCAAGCGGTTCGCGTCGATCAGCCCCCGCTACAAGTCGCCGGGTTTCGCCACCCTGATGGCCGGCATCGTGGCCTGGGGTTTCTACGCCGTGATGCGGGTGCTCAGCACCGACGTGCTCACCGACACGATCCTCACCCTGGGCATGATGATCTGCTTCTACTACGGGGTCACCGCGTTTGCGTGTGTCTGGTACTTCCGTTCCGAGGCCCTCGGCACCATCCGCGCGTTCCTGCTCAAGTTCCTGGCGCCGCTGCTCGGCGGCGTCATCCTGCTCGTCATTTTCGCGACCACGCTGTACGACAGCATGAACCCTGAGTACGGCAGCGGCTCGAACATCGGTGGGGTCGGACTCGTGTTCATCCTCGCAATGGTGCTCTTCATCGGCGGGATCGTGCTCATGCTGATCCAGCGCAGCGTCAACCCGGCCTTCTTCCAGGGCAAGACGCTCACGCAGGGGTCCTCCAAGGAGCACCTGCACATGCAGTAACCGTGATCATGCGCATGGGAGAATGAGGACCGACCACCGGATGGAATCGTCTCCCCTATGCCTTACACCCTGACCTCTCACGAGATCGCACTGCTCGTGGGCAGCCAGGCCTTCTCGCGGGGCGAACGCTATGCCCGCACTGGACATGTCGCCTCCTCGGCCTGGTCCAGTACCGGCACGCAGCTCTTCGGAGAGGTCGAGGGCTCGAGCCCCAGTCCGTACAGCGTGAGCGTGTCGTTCACAGTGGGCGCCTCCGGGGCCGTGCTGAAGGCATCCGGGGTCTGCACCTGCCCGGTGACACGCAACTGCAAGCATGTCGCGGCCCTGCTCGTCGACAGCGGAATCGCCATCGCCGAAGCGGCCCGGGACCTGACCGGACCCGGGAGCCCCCGGTCCGAGCCGCCCACCGGGCCACCCACCGGCCCCGCCGTCCACTCGTCTCCGCCATTGTTTCCGTCGTCGTCCCGTTCGGCGCCCCGTTCGTCGACGCCGACGTGGCGGAGCGCCCTGGCGCCCCTGACCCGGCCGGATGTCCAGCCCGCCGGCACGAGTCTGGGCCTGGCCCTGCAGTTCCAGCTGCTCGCGCCGGAACGCACGTCATTCGCCGACTCGACCCCCGTTCGGCGCCTGGTCGCCCGCCCGATGATCATGGGCAAGAAGGGCAAGTGGATCCGCGGCAGCATCACCTGGGACAACATGACCTACGACCGCGGGGCACTCGATCAGGCGCAGTTGCGCGTGCTCTCGGCCCTGTACGCGCTGCATTCCGCGGGCCGCCCGTACTACGCGGCCGCCAGCCAGTGGATCCGGGTCGACGCCTTCCCCGACCGGTCGTTCTGGGACCTGCTCGAGGAGGCGCGCGCCGCCCGGCTGGCCCTGATCTCCGCCACGGCCGGTCAGGAGCCTGTGCTCGTGTCCGCCGAGGCGGCCGGCCTGCAACTGGACATCCGGCGGTCGCCGGCCGGGCTCACCCTGGCCCCGGCGGTGGTCCTCGGCGACCGCCCGCTGCCGCGCCGCGGGTTCGGCTTCATCGGCGAACCCGCCCACGGCGTCTACAGCTGGGAAGACGTGGCCGGCGTGGCCGAACCGCGGCTCACACTGGCGCCGCTGACCGGCCCGATCGACCGCGAACTCCGCGACCTCGCCATGGCCGACTCGATCGCCATCCCCCCGGC
This sequence comes from Cryobacterium shii, assembly GCF_004402595.1. GTDB lineage: Bacteria > Actinomycetota > Actinomycetes > Actinomycetales > Microbacteriaceae > Cryobacterium > Cryobacterium shii. The sequence goes on from NZ_SOFY01000018.1 coordinate 35,729, forward strand.
CGACGAGCCCGCCTTCCTGGCCGAGTTCTACCCGTTCCTCCGCAACCGGGTGTCCCTGACCAGCCGGGACGACTCCTTCCAGCCGCCGGAGTCCCCGCAGCCGGTCCTGGCCCTGACCCTCACCCACCAGCCGGATGCCCGGATCACCCTGCACTGGGACTGGCGCTATCCCGGCTACCGGCAGGCCCTTCGGCCCACGCCGAACGACACCCGCTACCGCGACACCGCCGGCGAGGAACGCATCCTTCGCGGCATCCGGGACCCCCTGGTCGAGTTCCCCGGCCTGGTCGGGGAACAGGCCGGCCGGCCCCTCCTGATCGAGCAGGCCACCCTCGCCGGACCTCCGATGATCGAGTTCCTCGACACCGTGATACCCGTCCTGGAGTCGTCGCCGGACGTGGAGGTGAGCGTCTCCGCGGATGCCCCACAGTACCGCCCGGCCGACGCTCCGCCGGTGATCAGCGTCGGCACCTCCGCCCGCGCCGACGACCGCGACTGGTTCGACCTGCAGGTGAGCGTCAGCATCGATGGCGAGGAAATCCCGTTCGACGGCCTGTTCCGGGCGCTGGCCACCGGGCAGCAGCTGATGATCCTCGAGAGCGGCACCTACTTCAGCCTCGACCGGCCCGAACTGCACGCGCTGCGCCGCCTGATCGAGGAGGCCCGAAGCCTGCAGGATGCCGGCGCCGGCGCCGGACCCCTGGGAATCAGCCCGTTCCAGGCCGACCTCTGGGAGGAACTACAGGCCCTAGGGATCGTGGCCGGACAGGCGGCGGCGTGGCGGGAGACGGTGTCCGGCCTGACCGATGTCGCCCGGATCCCGCCACTGGCCGTGCCGGAGCAGGTTCAGGCCACCCTCCGCGCCTACCAGCAGTCCGGGTTCGAGTGGCTGGGTTTCCTCTACGACCACCAGCTCGGCGGAATCCTGGCCGACGACATGGGGCTCGGCAAGACCCTGCAGACGATCGCCCTGATGGAACGGGTGCGGGAGCAGCCGGGGCCCTCGGCGCCGTTCCTGGTCGTGGCACCCACCAGCGTCGTCTCCAACTGGGCCGCCGAGTGCGCCCGGTTCGCGCCCGGCCTCCGCGTCGAGGCGATCACGGAGACCGCCGGGAAGCGCAGCCGCACCCTGGCCTCCCTGCACGCCGGCGCCGATGTCGTCGTCACCTCGTACACGCTGTTCCGCCTGGATTTCGGCGACTACGACGCCCTGGCCTGGTCGGGGCTCCTCCTCGACGAGGCCCAGTTCGTGAAGAACCACAAGTCCAGGGCCCACCAGTGCGCCCGCCGCCTGACGACCCCGTTCAAGCTCGCGATCACCGGCACCCCGCTGGAGAACAACCTGATGGAGTTCTGGTCGCTGCTCTCGATCACCGCGCCGGGGCTCTTCCCGAGCCCCGGGAGGTTCGTCGACTACTACCAGAAACCGATCGAGAAGGATGCCGACGGTGAGAAGCTCGACCAGCTGCGCCGCCGCATCCGCCCGTTCATGCTGCGCCGCACCAAGGAGCAGGTGGCCGGTGACCTGCCGGCCAAGCAGGAGCAGGTTTTGGAGGTGACCCTGCACCCGAAGCACCGGGTCGTGTACGACACCCACCTGCAGCGGGAACGGCAGAAGGTGCTCGGGCTGATCGACGACCTGAACTCGAACCGGTTCGAGATCTTCCGCTCGCTCACCATGCTGCGCCAGCTCAGCCTGGACGCGAGTCTCTACGACGAGAAGTATGCCGACACCCCGTCGACCAAGCTCGACGTGCTCCTCGAACTGCTGGGCGACATCGTGGCCGGCGGGCACCGCACCCTCATCTTCAGCCAGTTCACCCAGTACCTGGGCAAGGCGCGCACCCGACTGGATGCCGCCGGGATCAGCTACTCCTACCTGGACGGCAAGACCCGCAACCGGGCGAAGGTCATCAGCGACTTCAAGACCGGCGACGACTCGGTCTTCCTGATCAGCCTCAAGGCCGGCGGTTTCGGGCTGAACCTCACCGAGGCCGACTACGCCATCCTGCTCGACCCGTGGTGGAACCCGGCCACGGAGGCCCAGGCGGTCGACCGCATGCACCGCATCGGGCAGACGAAGAACGTCTTCGTCTACCGGCTGGTGTCCAGCGACACGATCGAGGAGAAGGTGATGGCCCTCAAGGCCACGAAGGCCCGCCTGTTCGAGAGCGTGATGACGGATGGGGCGGCCCGCGGCACGGCGCTCACCGCCGCCGACATCCGCGAGCTCCTCGCCTGATCCCCTCACGGCCCCGCGCCGGTAGGCTTTTGAGCAACAGTCACCTGGCTGCAGCCTGATCAACGAGGTGCCCCATTCCTCAGCACACCCCTTCCAGCCCCCGCACCGACCCCACCGTCATCGGCGCCGCCGGGTGGCCGTCCGAGCTGGTCGAGGCTGTGCGCGCCTCGGTCGAGGCGGCCGCGCACGCGGCCCGGCCGTGGGTGGGCCGCGGCGACAAGAACGCCGCGGACCAGGCCGCCGTTTCGGCCATGCGCGCCGTCCTGATGACCGCGCCGTTCACCGGAACCGTCGTCATCGGCGAGGGCGAGAAGGACCAGGCACCCATGCTCGCCAATGGGGAGCGCCTCGGCTCGGGCCTCGGACCGGAGTGCGACATCGCGGTCGACCCGCTCGACGGCACCACCCTCGCCGCCCTCGGATTGCCGGGAGCGGTCTGCGTGATCGCCCTCGCCCCGCGGGGAACGATGTTCGACCCGGCCGGGGTCTTCTACATGGACAAACTCATCTCCGCCGCCGTCGGGCGCGGCGTGCTCGACCTGAGTGCCCCCGCGACGCAGAACCTGCGTGCCCTGGCGGCCGCTCGCGGCGTACCGGAGTCCGCACTCACCGTCTCCGTGCTCGACAAGCCCCGCCACGTCGAACTCATCCGGGAGCTCGAGTTCGCCGGCGCCCGGGTGATCCGCGCCCGGGAAGGCGACGTCTCCCCGGCCATCGTCGCCGCCACCCCGGGCGGTGAGATCGACCTGGTCATGGGCATCGGCGGCACGCCGGAGGGCGTGATCGCGGCGTGCGCCGTGCGCGCCCTGGGAGGGGTCATGCTGGGACGGCTGGCCCCGCAGAGCGACGCCGAGGAACGCGGAGCACGCGCCACCGGCCTGGATCTCACCCGGATCTTCACCGCCACCGATCTCGTTTCCAGTGCGCGAGTGCTCTTCGCGTCGGCCCCGGTCACCTGAACGGCCTGCCGCCGAGGGACAATGGAGCGGTGAGTTCCACAACTACCTTCGCCCTTATCCGCCATGGCCAGACCGACTGGAATGCCGCGCTCCGCATCCAGGGTCTTTCGGACATCCCGCTCAACGACACCGGACGGGGCCAGGCAGCGGATGCCGTCGGCCACCTGGCCGACTACGAGTGGGACTTCGTCGTCTCCTCGCCCCTCAGCCGCGCGGCCGAGACGGCCGATCTGATCGCCGACGGTCTCGGCCTCACCGTCACCCGTCGCATCGGGCAGATCGTCGAGCGCGACTATGGCCCCGCGGAGGGCCTCGGCGCCGGCCCGGAGCTGGACGCGCTCCGTCTCCCGGGCGACCCCACCGGCATCGGCGGATTCCATGGCGCCGAGGCGGAAGCGACGGTCGCCGCGCGCGGCGCGGATGCCCTGCTAGCGCTGGCCGAGGAGCACCCCGGTGCCCGCATCATCGTCGTCAGCCACGGCACGCTGATCCGGCTGAGCCTCATGCGCATCCTCGACCGCCCGATCGGCACCATCTCCAACGCGGCCCTCACGGTCGTGGCCCACGACCAGGCCGGCTGGACTCTCGACGTGCTCAACGGCGCCCCCTCCTCCACCGCCCTGGCCCCGGCCCCGTAGCCGCCCGCCCGCCCGCCAGGGCACGGCACCGCCAGCCACCCGGATCCCCAGGCACCCAGCCCTCTAACTTCCCAGACCTCTGGGCCCCGCCTCGTGCCTCGTGCCTCGTGCCTCGTGCCTCGTGCCTCGTGCCTCGTGCCTCGTGCCTCGACTGTGCCTATTCCGGTCGAGAGTGGCCGGTGCCACGGGGTCAGTATTCACCAGTCGTTGACAACTCTCGACCGGAATGGGCACTCTCGCCCGATGGTTCGCATGCCAGTAGCCCTCTGCGTGCACCTGGCAGACGGTTGTGGAGGCGAAGGCGGAGGCGGAGGCGCGACTCACTATCAGGCTCCCCCACGAGGACATTCTGGTCCCGGTGGTCGTGGTCTTGCGCGCCGAGGCCGGCCGAGCACCGTCCCTCCCCCGTTGTCGTTGTCGTGGCGCAGGTTGTGCGCGCGGGCGCAGGTTCCACCGTGCGCCGGCGCACCGAACCTGCGCCGCGACGGCGCCCCCGCCCGGTGTCAATGGCCAATCCGAACTGCCCACTGGCGGCCAGTAGGAATGCCCGCTGGTGGCCATGAAAACTGCCCACTCATGGCCAACAGATCTGCCCACCTGGGGTTTGGTGGCGTTGGCCATGCGTGGTTGTGCTCGTTCTAACTCATCGCGGTGACGCCCTTCCCGGCGAGGGCCTGGGTGAGGCGGATCGAGTCGCCCGAGGTCTGGCAAACGTGCGCGTGGTGCAGTAGCCGGTCGACGGTCGCGGTCGCGAGGGTCTTGGGCATGAGGGCGTCGAAGCCGGCCGGGTGCAGGTTCGAGGAGACCGCGATGGAGCGTTTCTCGTAGGCGGCATCGACGAGCCGGTAAAGTCCTTCGGCCGCGTCGGCTCCGACTTCGAGCAGCCCGATATCGTCGACCACGATCAAATCGGC
>NZ_SOFY01000068.1 GCF_004402595.1 Cryobacterium shii
TCGCCATGCTCAGCCTCGGCGGCCACAAACCAGTGCTCCCCGGCCGGGTTTAACCCACGGTTACGACAGGAGAGCCAAAATCTCCGTCGAATTGGTTCGGCGGGACGGGGTGCAAGACTGGGCGCGGGACTGGGCGCGGGACTGGGTGCAAGACGGAGCGCGGGACGGGGTGCAAGACTGAGCGCGGGATGGGTGCAGGACTGGCAACGGGGCGGGCGGCGTCGCGCCTTGACCGGGTCCGACGGGCCGGGCAGAGTGGGGGCATGAAAGAATCGGGCACCCTCCTGACCCCTGCCGACACCGAGCCCGTGCTCTCCGGCGGCGCCTTCGTGCACCTGGACGGCGCTCTGCACGGGTCGTTCACCACGGCGGACTTCGCCTCAGCCGTGCGCGTGCTCGACCAGGTGGCCGAGGCAGCGGATGCGCTGAGTCACCACCCGGATGTGCGCCTCGGCTACGGCCGGGTCACCTTCCGGCTCTCCTCCCACGACGCGGGCGGCGTGACCGACCGCGACCTGAGGCTCGCGCTGCGCATCCAGGAGATCGCCGACGCGCAGGACGCCGAACGAGCCCCCTTCATGCCGGCTCGCTACGACGTGGCCATCGACTGCACCGACGCGGATGCGATCCGACCCTTCTGGCGGGTCGGGCTCGGTTACGTGGAGTCGTACCGCGACGGCGAGATAGACCTCGCCGACCCCCACGGGCAGGGACCCGGCGTCTGGTTCCAGAACATGGAGATCGCGCGCACGGAACGCAACCGGATCCACCTCGACGTGTACGTCCCCACCAGCGAGGCCGAGGCGCGGGTGCAGGCGGTCATCGACGTCGGCGGCGATCTGCTCACGGCCGAGCACGCCCCCGACTGGTGGGTGCTCGCCGACCCGGAGGGCAACGAACTCTGCGTCTGCACCTCCGACACGTAACACCAGCGCCTCCGACACGCGGCACCTCCGACGCCGAGTCGAGCGCGGGTGCTGCGCCGTTCCGCGCGCGGCGTGACACGCGCGCAGCGGCGCAGCACCCGCGAAGCCCGCGGCCGAGCCCACGCGGCTGCGACGTGCGGGCGCGCGCCCCTCAGGACGCGCCCAGCGCCGCCAGCGCCATTTCCTCCAGCAGCGGCCGCACCGCGCCGCTCGGGGAGGCTGGCAGGGTGTGCGGGGTCGAATTGAGCAGACCGAAGGTCGCCTGGGCACGGATGCGCAACAGCGCGGCATCCACCCCCGGATGCACCTGCCCGAGCACCGACACCCACAGCTCCACGTAGGCGCGCTGCAGGGCCCGCACCCGGTGCCGGTCGCCGGTGGCCAGGCTGTCCAGATCCCGGTCCTGCACCCGGATCACGTCGGGGTTCGACAGGGCGAAGTCGGTGTGGAACCGCACCAGCTCGCGCAGGGCCGCCGCGGCATCCGGGGCGCGATCGATCACCTGCCGGCCGCCGGCGACGAGCGTCTCGCTGACCTCCACCAGGAGCGCGGCGAGCACGGCCGGCTTGCCGCTGAAGTGCCGGTACACGGCCGGGCCGCTCACCCCGACGGCCGCCCCGAGATCCTCGATCGAGACCCCGTTGTACCCCGACCGCGCGAACAGGGTCGCGGCCGCCCCCAGCAGCGCCTGCCGCCGGTCGGCCTTGGCGCGGCTGCGCGGCGTCGGCGCGGCTTCGGCTGCGGTCTGAAGCGCACCCTCCGTCGCCGCCTCGGCTCGGCCCTCGCTCGCAACCTCGGGCATCGGCGGTCCTTCCGGCGAACTCTGGACTTCTCAGTTACGAACGGCTAACCTGAATTTTCGGTTAGTAATCACTAACTGTAACGCTCGCACGCTCGAACGGGAAGCTGTCGATGGAGACACTCGTGAGTCGGATCGACGGCGCCGCCGCGGCCGAGAACGCCGCCGCCCAGCGGGAGCTCGTCGCCGACCTGCGCCGCCGCCTCGAGGTCGTGGCGCGCGGCGGCCCGGAGGCCTCCCGGCAGCGCCACCTCGCCCGCGGCAAGCTGCTCCCGCGCGAGCGCATCGACCGCCTCCTCGACGTGGGCAGCCCGTTCCTCGAACTCTGCCCGCTCGCCGCCACCGGCCTCTACGGCGACGAGAGCCCCGGGGCCGGGATCATCACCGGGATCGGCCTGATCCACGGCCGCCACGTGCTCGTCATCTCCAACGACGCCACCGTCAAGGGCGGAACCTACTACCCGATGACGGTCAAGAAGCACCTCCGCGCCCAGGAGGTCGCCTTCGAGAACCGGCTCCCGTGCGTCTACCTGGTCGACTCCGGCGGGGCCTTCCTGCCCCTACAGGACGAGGTCTTCCCAGACAAAGAGCACTTCGGCCGCATCTTCTTCAACCAGGCACGGATGTCCGCGGCCAAGATCCCGCAAATTGCCGCCGTGCTGGGCTCCTGCACCGCCGGCGGCGCCTATGTGCCGGCGATGAGCGACGAGACCGTGATCGTGCGGGGCCAGGGCACCATCTTCCTCGGCGGCCCGCCGCTCGTGAAGGCCGCGATCGGCGAGATCGTCACGGCCGAGGAACTCGGCGGGGGAGACCTGCACGCCCGCACCTCCGGCGTGACCGACCACCTCGCCGAGAACGACGAGCACGCCCTCCAGATCGTGCGCGACATCGTCGCCACCCTGCCTCGCCCGCTCGCCCCGGCCTGGGACATCCTCCCGTCGCGCGCCCCGGTCGCCGACGAGGCCGAGCTCTACGCCGCCGTGCCGGTCGACGTGCAGGCCCGCTACGACGTGCACGAGGTGATCGCCCGGCTCGTCGACGGCAGCGAGTTCCACGAATTCAAGCGCGACTACGGCACCACCCTGATCACCGGCTTCGCGCACCTGCACGGGCACCCGGTGGGCATCGTCGCCAACAACGGCGTCCTGTTCTCCGAATCCGCCCTCAAGGGCGCCCACTTCATCGAACTCTGCGATCAGCGCGGCATCCCGCTGATCTTCCTGCAGAACATCTCCGGTTTCATGGTCGGCAAGGACTATGAGGCCGGCGGCATCGCCAAGCACGGCGCCAAGATGGTGACCGCCGTCGCCACCGCCCGGGTGCCCAAGCTCACGGTCGTGATCGGCGGCTCGTTCGGCGCCGGCAACTACTCCATGTGCGGCCGCGCCTACTCTCCGCGCTTCCTCTGGATGTGGCCGGGCAGCCGCATCTCCGTGATGGGCGGCCCGCAGGCCGCCTCCGTGCTCGCCACCGTGAAGCGGGAGCAGCTCGAGGGCGCCGGGCAGGAGTGGTCGGCCGCCGACGAGGCCGCGTTCCGGGCGCCGATCGCCGAGAAGTACGACCACCAGGGCAGTCCCTATTACTCGACCGCCCGGCTCTGGGACGACGGTGTGATCGACCCGGCGGACACCCGCACGGTGCTCGGCCTCGCCCTCGGCGTCGTGTCCCGCGCCCCCCTGCCCGAGACCGCCTTCGGTCTCTTCCGGATGTGAGGACACCATGACAGCCTTCGACACCGTGCTGGTGGCCAACCGCGGCGAAATCGCCTGCCGCATCATCCGCACGCTCCGCACCCTCGGCATCCGTTCGGTCGCCGTGTACAGCGACGCCGACCGCGGCGCCCGGCATGTGATGCTGGCGGATGCCGCGGTGCGGCTCGGTCCGGCCAGCGCCCGGCTGAGCTACCTCGACCAGGATGCCGTCCTGGCCGCCGCCCGGGCCACCGGCGCCCAGGCCATCCACCCCGGTTACGGTTTCCTGAGCGAGAACGTCTCATTCGCGGAGGCCTGCGCCGCGGCGGGCGTCGTGTTCATCGGGCCGAGCGCGCACGCCCTCCGCGTGATGGGCGACAAGATCCGGTCGAAGAACCACGTCGCCGCCTCCGGGGTCAGCGTCATCCCCGGCGTCTCCGTGCCCGGCCAGACCGACGAGCAGCTGATCGGCGCGGCCCCGGGGATCGGCTACCCGATGCTGATCAAACCGTCGGCCGGCGGCGGCGGCAAGGGCATGCACCTGGTCGAGCGCCCCGACGACCTGCCCGCGGCGCTCGTGGCCGCGAGACGGGTCGCGGCGAGCGCGTTCGGCGACGACACCCTCCTGATCGAGCGCTTCGTGCCTGCACCCCGGCACATCGAGGTGCAGGTGCTGGCGGACACGCACGGCCGGGTGATCCACCTCGGCGAGCGCGAGTGCTCGCTGCAGCGCCGGCACCAGAAGGTGATCGAGGAGGCGCCGTCGCCGTTGCTGGACCCGGGCACCCGGGCGCGGATCGGTGAGGCCGCCTGCGCGGCCGCCCGCAGCGTGGGGTACACCGGGGCCGGCACGGTCGAGTTCCTGGTCTCCGACGCGGCCCCGGAGGAGTTCTTCTTCATGGAGATGAACACCCGGCTGCAGGTGGAGCACCCGGTCACAGAGATGGTCACCGGGATCGACCTCGTCGAGTGGCAGCTGCGCGTGGCCGCGGGGGAGGCGCTCGCCCACGCCCAGGCCGACGTGGTGCTGGCCGGCCACGCGATCGAGGCCCGGGTGTACGCCGAGAACCCCGAGCGCGGCTTCCTGCCGGCGACCGGTTGCGTGCTCGCGCTGCGGGAGGCGACCGGCGAGGGCATCCGGGTGGACAGCGCGCTCGTCCCCGGCCTGCGGATCTCCGCCGACTACGACCCCATGCTGGCCAAGGTGATCGCCTGGGGAGCCGACCGGGCCCAGGCGCTCGCCCGGCTCGACCGGGCGCTCGCCGAGACCCTCGTGCTCGGCGTGAGCACCAACCTCGAATACCTGCGGCTGCTCGTGCAGGACCCGGACGTGCAGGCCGGGCGCCTCGACACCGGCCTGATCGAGCGCCGGCTGCCCGGCCTGCCCTTCCGCGGCGTCGACGACCACGTGCTGGTCGCCGCGGCGCTGGTCCTGCACGGGCAGGCCTGGGCGGCGGCGGAGTCGGACGCGATGCCGGCAGCCGACCCGGTCTGGTCCCGGCCGACCGGCTGGCGGATGGGCCCGTCCCGGCCGACCCACTACACCCTGGCCACGAGCGCGATCGACCGGGTCACCGTCGGCGTGCAGGGCTCGCCGAGCGCGGCATCCGTCGTGATCGGTGACCGGATGCCCGTGGCCGCGAGCCTCACCGACGCGAACCGGTCCGGGGCCGTCAGCGTCGAGGTCGACGGGGTGCTGCAGGTGCTCGACATCGTGTCCGACATGGCCCCGGATCTCGGGTCCGGCGGCCGCCGGCTGTGGATCGGCAGCTCGGGTTTCTCGGTCTCGCTTCTGCACCTGACCGGCGCCGAGCTCCAGGCCGAACGGCTGGCCGGCCGCGACCTGGCCCCGGGAGCGGTCAGCCCCGAGGTGCGCTCGCCCATGCCGGGAACCGTCGTCGCCGTGCACGCCGCGACGGGGGACCTCGTCGCCGTGGGGCAGGCCATCCTCACCGTGGAGGCCATGAAGATGGAACACCGCCTCACCGCGCTGATCGCGGGGCTGGTCACCGTCACCTTCAAACCCGGCGACCTGGTCAAGCTCGACCAGGTCGTCGCCACCATCATCAGCCCAGACACCGACAGCCCAGACAGGGGAGCATCATCGTGAGTTCCGAACTGACCCAGGACCAGCAGCGTCTCAGCAACGACGTGCGCGACTTCGCCGATACCGTCGTCGCGCCCGCCGCCTACGAATACGACACCAAACGGAGCCTGCCCTACGGCATCATCGCCCAGATGGGCGAGCTGGGCCTGTTCGGGCTGCCGTTCCCGGTGCAGTACGGCGGCCAGGGCAAGGACTACTTCTCGCTCTGCCTCGCCGTCGAGCAGCTCGCCCGCGTCGACCAGAGCATCGCGGTCACCCTCGAGGCCGGCGTCGGCCTGGGCATTATGCCCGTCTACCGCCGCGGCACCGAGGCGCAGAAGCAGGAATGGGTGCCGCAGCTGGCCGCGGGGCGCGCGCTCGCCGCGTTCGGCCTGACCGAGGCGGATGCCGGCTCCGACGCCGCGGGCACCAAGACCACGGCCGAGCTGGTCGGCGGGCAGTGGGTCATCAACGGTACCAAGCAGTTCATTACCAACTCCGGCTCCGAGATCACCCGGCTGGTCACGGTCACCGCCGTCACGGGGGAGTCCCGGCGGCCCGGCGGCTCGGTCAAGAAGGAGCTCACGGCCATCCTCGTGCCCACCCCGACGCCGGGCTTCACCGCGCTGCCCGCCTACGACAAGGTCGGCTGGCACACCTCCGACACGCACCCGCTCGTGTTCGAGGACGTGCGGGTGCCCGAGGCCAACCTGCTCGGCGAGCGCGGCCGCGGGTTCGCCAACTTCGTGCAGACCCTCGACGAGGGCCGCGTCGCCTTCGCCGCGCTCTGCACCGGTGCGGCGCAGGGCTGCCTGGAGGAGGCCATCCGTTACGCCAACAGCCGCAACGTCTTCGGCAAGTCGATCGGGTCCAACCAGCACATCGCGTTCAAGATCGCACGGATGCAGGCGCGCGTGCACACGGCCCGGCTCGCCTACTATGACGCCGCGCAGAAAATGGTGCACGGGCACCCCTTCAAAATGGAGGCGTCGATTGCCAAGATGGTGGGCAGCGAGGCCGCCATGGACAACGCGCGCGATGCGACGCAGATCTTCGGCGGCTACGGCTTCCTGAACGAGAACCCGGTGGCCCGGCACTACCGCGACTCCAAGGTTCTCGAGCTGGGCGAGGGCACCACCGAGGTGCAGCTGATGGTCATCTCCCGGGCCCTCGGCTTCACCGGATAGGAGGAGGGCATGAACGAGGACGGCTTCAGCGAGGGCGGCGTGCTCGCGGGCGGTGTCACCGACGCCGGCGACAACGACGACGGCCGCGCCGACGAACGGCGCACGATCGAGCAGCGCGGGTTGTACTACGAGGAGTTCGACCTGGCGGCGCGTTACCTGCACCGCCCGGGCCGCACGGTCACCGAGGCCGACAACGTGCTGTTCACCACCCTGACGATGAACACGCAGTCGCTGCACCTGGATGCCGCGTGGGCCGCCACCCAGCCGTTCGGCCGGCGCCTGGTCAACTCGATGTTCACCCTGTCGACCCTGGTCGGCAGTTCTGTGGCGCAGCTGACCCAGGGCACGATCGTCGCGAACCTCGGGTTCGGCGAGGTGACCTTCCCGCATCCGTTGTTCCACGGGGACACCCTCTATTCCGAGACGGTGGTGACCGGGCGGCGCCTGTCGGCGTCGCGGCCCGGGCAGGGCCTCGTCACGCTCAGCCACACCGGGCGCAACCAGGGCGGGGACGTGGTGGCCACGGCCGTGCGCACGGTGCTGGTCTGGTGTCAGGTGGCAGCGTCATGAGCTTCGACCTGGGGCCGGCGCTGCTCTTCTGCCCCGCCGACCGGCCCGACCGGTACCGCAAGGCCGCCGACCGGGCGGATGCCGTGATCCTCGACCTCGAGGACGCCCTCCTGCCCGCGAACCGGGCCAGGGCCCGCGGGCTGCTGGTCGGGCATCCGCTCGACCCGAACCGCACCATCGTGCGGGTCAACCCGGTCGGCACCCCCGACTTCGCCCTCGACCTCGACGCGCTCGACGAGACGATGTACCGCTACGTCATGGTGCCCAAGACCGTCAGCGCCGCCGAGCTCGAGGCGCTGGCCCGGTTCGAGGTGATCGCGCTCTGCGAGACCGCGACCGGGGTGCTCGCGGCCCCGTCGATCGCGGCCGCGCCGAACGTGGTCGCCCTGATGTGGGGCGCCGACGACCTGGTGGCCTCGCTCGGCGGCAGTTCCAGCCGGTTCGCGGACGGCAGCTACCGGGCCGTCGCCCGCCACGCCCGGTCCGCCGTGCTGCTGGCGGCCGGGGCGCACGGGAAGGCCGCGGTCGACGGCGTGTTCCTGGCCATCCCCGACCTGGCCGGGCTGACCGCCGAGGTCGACGATGCCGTGGCGAGCGGGTTCCGGGCCACGGCCTGCATCCACCCCAGCCAGGTGGGCGTCATCCGCGACGCCTACCGGCCCGCGCCCGCGGAGGTCGCGGCGGCCTGGGCGATCCTGGAGGCGGCGGCCGGTGAGGAGGGCGTGTTCGCCTACCAGGGCCGCATGGTCGACGCGCCGCTGCTCCGCCACGCGGAGGCCGTGCTGCGCCGCGCGGAAGTCATCCCGCCGGGCCTCGACCAGCCCCCGACCGAAGCCACCGACTAACGCCGCTCGCCGCCGCCCTCGCCGAGCGCCGCCCGCCACCGTCAGCAACGTTCGCCCGCCGTCCGCCGCCCTCGCCGAGCGAGCACTGCGCCGAACCAATTCGACGGAGATTTTGCGTTAAAACACGTTTTGAGGGCGTCCGGCACCGGTTTTGGGCAAAATCTCCGTCGAATTCGCACAGGCGGCTCGGGGATGTTGCGGCAGGCAGCGCCTCGGAACCGCGGGGGATCGTTCCCCATCGCCTACGGGCGTGGGGACATCCGTCTACGCGGCGTTGCTTTCGAGCGCCTTCTCGATCGCGCCGACGATCTCCTCGGATTCCGGCTCCACGGTCGAGGCGAACCGGTCGACGATCTCGCCCTGGGCGTTCACCAGGAACTTTTCGAAGTTCCACTTGATCAGGCCGGGAAGCAGGCCGGTCTTGAACTTCGTCAGCTGAGCGTAGAGCGGGTGCTGGTGCTTGCCGCGCACGTCGACCTTCACGGTCAGCGGGAAAGTGACGCCGAAGTTCAGCTGGCAGAACGACTCGATGTCCGAGTCGGTTCCGGGTTCCTGGCCCATGAACTGGTTGCAGGGGAGGCCCAGCACGACGAGTCCGTCGTCGTTGTACTTCTCGTAGAGCGCTTCCAGGCCCGCGTACTGCGGGGTGAACCCGCACTTGGAGGCGACGTTCACGACCAGAACCGTCTTGCCCCTGAACTGGCCGAACGTCGTTTCCGTGCCGTCGATGAGGGTGAGCGGGGTCGAGTAGAGCTCTGAAGCTGACATGCGTCGACCGTAGCGCGGGCTGCTTCGAGAAGGCTGGGCGGCGACCGGCGGGGGGTCGCATCCGGTTGCGGTAGAATGGGCAGTCATGAGCAGCATGCGTGCCCTCTCGACCCCAGTGTCGGTGACTGCACGACCCTGATGCCATTGCCTTCGGGCGCAGCCTGCCCGTGCGGGCACCCGAATCCCAACTTTGCACCACCCGTTCACAGGGCCGATGATCGGCCCAACTAGCGAGATGCCGCCTGACACGCGCGCAGTCTCACCCTGAGAAATGAGTTTCATTGACCAAGCACCAGCTTGACCTGTCCACGCCGCCGTCCCTTCCCCGTCGCGGCCTGCGCATCACCCCGCTCGGCGGACTGGGCGAAATCGGCCGCAACATGACGGTCTTCGAGCACAAGGGCAAGCTCCTGATCGTGGACTGCGGAGTGCTGTTCCCCGAGGAGACCCAGCCCGGCATCAACGTGATCCTGCCCGACTTCTCCTCCATCCGTGACCGCCTGCAGGACATCGAGGCGATCGTGCTCACGCACGGCCACGAGGACCACATCGGCGGGGTGCCGTACCTGCTCCGCGAGCGCAAGGACATCCCGATCATCGGCTCGAAGCTGACGCTCGCGTTCGTCACCGCCAAGCTGGAAGAACACCGCATCACACCCCGCCTGATCGAGGTCAAGGAAGGCCAGCGCCGCAAGGCCGGACCGTTCGACCTCGAGTTCCTCGCGGTGAACCACTCCATCCCCGACGGCCTCGCCGTCGCCATCCGCACCGAGGCCGGCCTCGTGCTCGTCACCGGCGACTTCAAGATGGACCAGTTCCCCCTCGACAACCGCCTCACCGACCTCCCCGGCTTCGCCCGGCTCGGTGAAGAGGGCGTCGACCTGTTCATGACCGACTCAACCAACGCCGAGGTTCCCGGATTCACGGTGACCGAGGAGGACATCCGTCCGGCCATCGACGCCGTCTTCCGCACCGCGCCGCGCCGCATCATCGTCTCGAGCTTCGCCAGCCACGTGCACCGCATCCAGCAGGTCATCGACGCCGCCGCCCGGCACAACCGCAAGGTGGCCTTCGTCGGCCGCTCGATGGTGCGCAACATGGGCATCGCCGAGAAGCTGGGCTTCCTCCAGGTGCCCAAGGGCCTGATCGTCGACGTCAAGGCGTTCGACCGGATGAAGGACGACAAGGTCGTTCTCATCTGCACCGGCTCGCAGGGTGAGCCGATGGCCGCCCTGGCCCGGATGGCGAACCGCGAGCACGTGATCAAGATCGGCGAGGGCGACACCGTGCTCCTGGCGAGCTCCCTGATCCCCGGCAACGAGAACTCGATCTACCGGGTCATCAACGGCCTCACCCGCTGGGGTGCCAACGTCGTGCACAAGGGCAACGCCAAGGTGCACGTCTCCGGCCACGCCTCCGCCGGCGAGCTCGTCTACTGCTACAACATCGTCAAGCCCAAGAACGTCATCCCGTACCACGGCGAATGGCGCCACCTCAAGGCCAACGCGGACCTCGCCATCCGCACCGGCATTCCCGAGGACCAGGTCCTCATCGTCGAAGACGGCGTCGTCGTGGACCTCGTCGACGGCCTCGCGAAGGTCACCGGCCGGGTCGCCGCGGAGCTCGTCTTCGTGCACGGCATGACCGTCGGCGGCGGCGGCTCGGAAGAGGCCCTCGCCGACCGCGTGCAGCTCGCCAACGACGGAGCCGTCACCATCCTCGGCATCCTCGACACCCGCACCGGCCTTCTCACCGAGCCGGTCGAGTTCATCGCCCGCGGCTTCGTTCAGGACAACGAGTGGATCCAGGGCGCGACCAAGTCCATCGATGACGCCCTGCGCGCCGCGAACAAGGTCAAGATCGTCAACGGCGCTGAGCTCGAGGACATCTTCACCCAGAGCCTGACCCGTTGGATGCAGCGCAAGTACCGTCGCATCCCGGTCATCACCTCGGTCGTCGTCGACGCCTAGCCGGATGCCGCCGGGCCGCCCGGCCCGGCGGCCCCCCTCTGTCGACGGAACCGGGCACGTGACCCGACCGGGAAGTGATTTGTCGCACCATGAGCACTGAGACCACGCCCTCAACCAGCCCCAGGTCAGCCAGCAGGAGAAGCGGTCGGCGATCGCGCCGCCGCACCCGCACCCTGATCGCGATGGGTGTCGTCGTCGCCATCGTCGGGGCGGTCGCGATCACAGTGATGGTGACCCTGCCCGACAATCTGTCGATCGGCCGGTTGTCGCAGAAGAGCAACGTCTACGCCACCGCGAACGACGGCAGTCCCGTGCTCCTCGCCTCGTTCTACGACCAGAACCGGGTCGAAGTGGCCTCGGCTGCGATCAGCCCGTTTGTGAAGGATGCGGCGACCTCCGGCGAGGATCCCGGCTTCTACGCTCACGGCGGCGTGGACATCTGGGGCAGCGTCACCGGTCTGGTGTCCACCCTGGTCACCGGGACGGCCCGCGGCGGGTCCTCCATCACCCAGCAGTACGTCAAGAACGTCCTGGTGCAGAAGTGCGAGACCCTCGCCGACCAGGCCAAGCGGACCGCGTGTTACGACGCGGCGACGGAGACGAGCGCCAGCCGCAAACTCACCGAGATGAGCCTCGCCATCGGGCTGGAGAAGAGATACTCCAAGGCCGACATCCTGCGCCAGTACCTGAACATCACCGGGTTCGGCGGCTCCATCTACGGCATCGAGTCGGCCGCCAACTACTACTTCAACACGACCGCGGCTGCGCTGACCCTGCCGCAGGCCGCCAGCCTCGTCGCGATCGTGAACAACCCGGTCAAGTTCCAGCTCGACAAACCGGACAGCGAGACCAACGGGGCAGCCAACGGATACGCCGCCAACAAGGACCGTCGGGACTACATCCTCGACGAGATGCTCGCGCACGAGAAGATCAGCAAGGCCGACCGCGACGCGGCGGTCGCCGCGCCGGTCGAACCCGCCATCACCGAACCGAGCACCGGTTGCCAGACCGCCGGCGGCAGCGCCTACTTCTGTGACCTGGTCGTGCAGACCCTGCGGGACGACCCGGCGTTCGGCAAGACGGCCGCCGAGCGCGCAGCTAACTTCCGGCTCGGCGGCTACAAGGTCTTCACGACCCTCGACCTCGACCTGCAGGCGACGGCCGAGGCCACCCTGGCGGAGAACGTGCCCAAGACGTTCGACGGCTGGGACGTCGGCGGTGTGATCTCGAGCGTCGCGGTCGGCACCGGCCGGGTGCTCGCCATGGCGCAGAACAAGGACTACAGCCAGGACCCGGCCGCCACCGGGGCGAACTTCACGGCCGTCAACTACAACACCGACCTCAACCGCGGCGGCTCCAACGGTTTCCAGCCCGGGTCGACCTACAAGGTGTTCACCCTCGCGGAGTGGCTGAAGGCCGGCAACACCCTGGGCGACACGGTCAACTCCCGGGAGCGCTCGGACTGGGGCGAGTTCCAGGACAGCTGCAACGGCCCGCAGGACTACGGCTACTCGTTCGCGCCCGGCAACGATTCCTCCAACGACAACGACTCGTACTACAGCGCGCTCGAATCGACCGTCGGCTCGATCAACACGGGCTACATCGGGATGGCCAAGGAACTCGACCTCTGCAACATCCGTAAGACCGCCGAGGCCTTCGGGATTCACCGAGCCGACGGCAATCCCCTGGAACAGGGTGCCTCCTCGGTGCTGGGCACGAACGAAATCGCGCCCCTGACCATGGCGGCCGCGTATGCGGGGATCGCGAACAACGGCGTCACCTGCACCCCGGTCGTGATCGACAAGATCGTCGGCCCGGACGGAACCGAGATCGCCGCGCCGAAGTCAGCCTGCACGGCCTCCGTCGCGCCCGAGATCGCCGCCGGGATGACCTATGCGATGCAGCGGGTGCTGACCGGTGGTACGGCGACCGCCTCCTACCGGGCCACCTCCCCGCGGGTGCCCATGATCGGTAAGACCGGCACCACCGACGACAACCTGGACACGTGGATGTCCGGGGCGAGCACCAAGGTCGCCACGGTCGTGGGCGTCGTGAACGTGTCGGGGGAGGGCGAGGATCAGCGGGAGACCTACTTCGACAACGGGCAGGCCGCCACCGCCCGGCACCGGATGTGGCCGGACATGATGAGCGTCGCCAATGAGAAATTCGGCGGGGACGCCTTCACCTTGCCCCCGCGGAGCATGACCCGCTGACCCGGCGGCCGACTGACGCGCCTCGTAGCCCGGCGCCTCGTAGCCCGGAGCCCCGCGCCCCGGCGCCCCGGCGGCATCCGTCTGTGCCCCGCCCCTAACGAATTCGACGGAGATTTTGCCAAAATCGGGCCAAAACACGCCGGAATCACGGTTTTTCGTCAAAATCTCCGTCGAATTGGTTCAGCACCGCACGCTGCGAGGGGCCGGGCGCGGGGAATCCGGGCCGGGCTGGGCCTGGCCTGGCCGGGGACGGTGCTGCCGCCTGGAGGAGTCCGGAGAAGGGCGGCTACAGCTAGTAGGCGGCCGGAACCGCGTTGCTCCCGGTGGCGAGGTCTTCCAGCATCAACTCGGGGTGGTCCCGCACCGTGTTGCGCAGCCGCCAGGGAGTGCTGAACAGGGCGAGCAGGGTGCCGTCGGAACGCATCAGCACCTCGACCTGGCGGTCGTGCCCGAGGATCTCGGCGCTCTCCCGGTCGGTGCGCCGGGCCAGCTGGTACGGCAGGGCCTCCGTGCGGATGGCGGCGCCGAAGTCGTGCGTCATCCGTTCTTCGACGACCTCGAACTGCATCGGCCCGACCGCGCCGAGCACCGGCGCCTGATCGCCGCGCAGCTCCGAGCGCAGCACCTGGATGACACCCTCGTGGTCGAGCTGGTCGATGCCGCGACGGAACTGCTTGTGCTTGCTGGAGTCCGCCGACCGCACCACCCGGAAGTGCTCGGGCGCGAACATCGGCAGCGGCGGGAACTCGACCGGTTCGGTCTCGAAGATCGTGTCGCCGACCCGCAGGGCCGAGGCGTTGACCAGGCCGACGATGTCGCCGGGCCAGGCCTCGTCGGCCACCTCGCGCTCGCGCCCGAACAGGTGCTGCGCGTACTTGGTCGCGAACGGCCGCCCGCTGGCGGCGTGGGTGACGATCATGCCGCGCCGGAACTGGCCGGAACAGACCCGAACGAAGGCGACGTGGTCCCGGTGCGAAGCATTCATGCCGGACTGCACCTTGAACACGAAGCCGGAGAAGGCGCTGCCCACGGGGCGGTGACCACCGGATGCGTCCTCCCGGGCTTCCGCCGCCGGAGCGAAGTCCACGAGCGTGTCCAGGATGTGCTGCACGCCGAAGTTGAGCACGGCCGCGGCGAAGAGCACGGGCGTGGTCTCGTTCTTGAGGAAGCGCGCCTCGTCGTGGTCCTGGTCCGACTCGGCGAGCAGCTCGGATTCCTCCGTCGCGGTGACCCACGCCGCCCCTTCGTCAGCGGCCGCGACGGCCGCGCTCAGGCGCTCGGGTTCGGCGGTCTTCGCGCCGCCGGCGGTGCGGGTGAAACGGATGAATTCGTCGGTCGACCGGTCGATCACGCCGCGGAAGTCCCCGGCGACCCCGACCGGCCAGGTCAGGGGAGTGGGCACGAGGCCCGTGCGCTGGCGGATCTCGTCCATCAGGTCCAGCGCCTCGGCGCCCGGGCGGTCCCACTTGTTGATGACGGTGATGACCGGGAGGCCGCGCTGACGGCAGACTTCGAACAGCTTCATGGTCTGCACCTCGAGGCCCTTGCTGGCGTCCACCAGCATGACCGCGGCGTCGACGGCGGAGAGCACCCGGAACGTGTCCTCGGAGAAGTCGGCGTGGCCGGGGGTGTCGACCAGGTTGATCACGGCGTCGCGGTACTCGAACTGGATGGCCGCGCTGGTGACGGAGATCCCGCGGGCCTGTTCCATCGCCATCCAGTCGGACACGGTGCCGCGCCGTCCTGCCTTGCCGTGGGTGGCGCCGGCCGTCGTGATCGCCCGGGCGTGCAGCAGCAGCGCCTCGGTCAGCGTCGACTTGCCGGCGTCGGGGTGCGAGATCACGGCGAAGGTGCGTCGCCGCAGCGCCTCGGTCAGGACCTCGGGCGTGGACATGCCGGATAGCTGCGTCATGGATCCTTCTTTCGCGGATGATTCGGGCAGGCGGGGGGCGATGCCTGGTGGCCGCTACTCAAGAATCGGTTCCCTCCAATTATAACTTGCCCCGCGAGCACCGCCTCCTACCGGTCCGCGCGGGAGCGCAGCTTGTGCGTCAGGCCCGTTTTCACGCTCAGCCACTCCGACTCGATCACCGAGAAGACCACCGTGTCGCGGAGCGCGCCGTCGGGCGATTGACGGTGGTTACGCAGGATGCCGTCCTGTTTGGCCCCGAGGCCGGCGATCGCCGCCCGGGACTGCTGGTTCATCCAGTGGGTGCGGAATTCGACCGCGATGCAGCGCAGGCTCTCGAAGGCATGCGTGAGGAGAAGAAGTTTGCTCTCGGTGTTGATTCCGGTGCGCTGGGCGCCGGCCGCCGTCCAGGTGGAGCCGATCTCCACCCGCCGGTTGTCCGCATCCGCGTCCATGAACGTCGTCATGCCGCAGATCAGGCCGGTGTCGGTGCGCCGCACCGTGAAGGGCAGCATGCTCTGCTCCCGCTGCAGGCGCAGCCGTCGGTCGATCTCCGCCCGCATCTCCTCGGGGCGCGGAACGGCGGTGTACCAGAGGTTCCAGAGCTCACCGTCGGCGCTGGCCGCCACCAGCCCGTCGTGGTGCTCGGCGGCGAGCGGTTCGAGGGTGACGAGGTTTCCCGCCAGGGTGACGGGGCTGAGAAAAGACATGCCAGAACGATAGCAAGGGGGCGCTCGTGCACATTTTGGTAACGGTCCTGGAGTGTCCTTTCCAACCGTGATCGCCGGGGATACTCTCGGCACAAACCGGAGGGAGACGACGGATGCCCCGTCCGAGCACGCACGGTACCGTTCCCCCGTCCGAAGCAGCCGGCACCGCACGGTCCGCGCCCTTGGGCCCCGTGACCATGCAGGGTCCGCCGGCCATCTCCACCGACATTCCGCTTCAGTCGCAAGCGCTGCAGCCGGCAGCGCTGGGCTCCGTCCCGGCTCCGCCCGCCCACCCCGCGCGGAGCCTGCGCCGCACGATCGCCGACACCGACCTGGTCGTGCACCCGCTCGCCCTGGGCGGCAGCGTGTTCGGCTGGACGGCCGACGGCGCCACGAGCACGAGCGTGCTCGACCGGCACCGGGAACTCGGCGGCAACTTCCTCGACACGGCCGACAGCTACACCTCCGGGCGTAGCGAAGTGATCATCGGGGCGTGGCTGCGCTCCCGCCGGGCCAGGGACAGCACCGTCATCGCCACCAAGATCGGCAAGAACCGGGACAACCCCGGCCTCTCCTCCCGCAGCATCATCGGGGCGGTGCACGCCTCCCTCGACCGGCTGGGCACCGACTACATCGACCTGCTGCACTTCCACTTCGACGACCCGACCGTTCCCCTGGAGGAAAGCCTCGGCGCCGTCGACGTGCTCATGCGCAGCGGCCAGGTGCGTTACCTCGCCGCCTCCAACTTCTCCGCCGAACGGCTGATGGAGGCGAGGGTGCTCGCCGCCAACGGCCTTCCCCGCTTCGTGGCCCTGCAGACGCAGTACAGCCTGCTGCACCGCACCCCGTTCGAGTCCTCACTGGCCCTGGTCACCGGTGCGCAGGGACTGGCGGTGCTGCCGTATTTCGCGCTCGCGCACGGCTTCCTCGCCGGCCGGTACCGTTCCAAGGCCGACCTGCAGAAGACCACCCGCGCCTCCCGGGCAGCCAAACATCTCAACCGCCACGGGTTCCGAGTGCTGGCCGTGCTCGACCGGATCGCCGAGGAACACGAGGTGGCGCCCGCGGCGATCGCGATCGCGTGGCTGATCGCGCGCAGCCCCGTGGTCGCCCCGGTGGCCAGTGCCAGCCACCCCGACCAGGTGGAGGCGCTGGTGGCCGCGGCCGGCATCCGTCTGACGCGCGGCGACATGGTGGACCTAGACCGGGTGTCTGCGCATTGAGTAGGCGCCCACGATCCGCTTCCCGACTGCCGCAGCCCTGACGAGCCGCCCGGCTCGTGCCCCGGTTGGCTTCCCGGTCGTGACGGTGCCGTGACGTAAGGTGGGTGATGTCATGAACGGTGCCGTCGAATTTCCTCTGGACCTGCCCGAACTCTCCTTCCACGCGGCCGGGGAGTCCCTTGTGCGACGCACCGTGCTGCCCAGCGGGGTGCGCATCGTGTCGGAGCACGTGCCCGGCAGTCGCAGCCTGACCATCGGCTACTGGGTCGCCGTCGGTTCCCGCGACGAGGCGCCCGGCCATTTCGGCTCCACCCACTTTCTCGAACACCTCCTGTTCAAGGGCACGAAACAGCGCACGGCGTTGGACATCGCGATCGCCTTCGACTCCGTCGGCGGCGAGCACAACGCGATGACCGCCAAGGAATACACCTGCTATTACGCCAAGGTGCAGGACCGGGACCTGCTCATGGCGGTCGAGGTGCTCACCGACATGATCACCTCGTCCCTGCTCGACCCGGTGGAGTTCGAGAACGAGCGCGGCGTCATCCTCGAAGAACTCGCCATGGCCGACGACGACCCGGCGGATGTCGCGAACGGGCGCTTCTTCGAGGCGATCATGGGCGACCACGCGCTCGGGCGGCCGATCGGCGGCAGCCCGGACACGATCCGGGCCGCGACCCACGCCGCGGTGCTGGAGCACTACCGGGCCAACTACCGGCCCCAGGATCTCGTCGTCACCGTTGCCGGGGCCGTCGACCACGATGTGCTCGTCGCCGCGGTGACCCGGTCCCTGGCCCTGGCGGGCTGGGACCTCAGCGTCTTCGCGCCTCCGGTGGGGCGGCGCAGCGGCAGCCCGGTCGCCCTCAGCCAGGGTGCACCGGTCACGATCGTTCAGCGGCCGCTCGAGCAGGCCAACATCCTGATGGGCTTCCCCGGGCTGCTCGCCACCGACGACCGCCGCGTGACCATGAGCGTGCTGAACTCCATCTTCGGTGGCGGCATGTCCTCCCGCCTGTTCCAGGAGGTGCGCGAGAAGCGCGGCCTGGCCTATTCCGTCTACTCCTTCGCCCCCGGCTACTCCGATGCCGGCCTGTTCGGCATGTATGCCGGCTGCACCCCGGCGAAGGCCGGCCAGGTGGCCGAGCTCATGCTCGGCGAGCTGCACCGCATCTCGGAGCACGGCGTCACGGCCGACGAGATGAAGCGGGCCGCGGGCCAGTTGTCCGGCGCATCCGCACTCGCCCTCGAAGACTCCGACACCCGGATGTCCCGGCTCGGCCGCGCCGAGATCACGCTCGGCGAGTTCATCGACCTCGACGAGGCCCTGCGCCGCCTCGCGCGGGTCACGGCCGAGGACGTGCGTGTCCTGGCCGCCGAGCTGTCCGCCGGGCCGCTCTCCATCGCCGCGGTCGGCGCCCTCGACCCGAACATCTTCGCGGCCGTCATGGCGACGTCCGTCCGCCCCTGACCGCACCCCTGCCCCACACCCCCGAGGCCGCAACACCGTCGTACGGCCTCCGCGCACCGAATTGAAAGAGAACCACGTGCCCCACTACATCTACCTTGTCCGCCACGGTGAGCAGCAGGATGCCGAACACGGGCTGCCCGACGGGCCACTGTCGGCCCGCGGCACGCGCCAGGCGCAGCTGATCGCCGAGCGCCTCGGCGGGGTTCCGTTCACGGATGCCTGGCACTCGCCGCTGCAGCGCGCCGCCGAGACCGCCCGGATCATCGCGCAGCGCCTGCCCGCCCTGACCCCGGTGCCGTCGCCGCTGCTCTTCGACTGCATCCCCTCCGGGATGGCGCCGCAGACCCCGGCCGCCTACGCGCCCTTCTTCGGCGCCGTCTCCGAGGCGGAGATCGAAGCCGGCAGCGCGCAGATGGAAGACGCCGTCGCCGAGTTCCTGCAGCCGCGCCGCGGCGACCGCCACGACCTCCTGATCACCCACAATTTCGTCATCGCCTGGTTCGTGCGGGAGGTTCTCGGCGCACCCGACTGGCGCTGGATCAGCATCAACCAGGCCAACTGCGGCCTCACCGTGCTGCACCAGAAGCCGGGGCGCCCCTGGACGATGGTGACCCACAACGACACCGGGCACCTGCCGGTGGAACTGCGCACGGGCCTGCCCGACCCGCTCCTCTTCTAGCGGTTCCGGCTTCGGGCGGCCTCAGCTCGGGGCGAGCCGCTTGCGGTACCAGTTCGTGGCATTCGGGTTGTCGTTGTACGGCTCGCAGGAGTCGTAACCGGAACGCGCATAGAGCGCACCGGCGGCCGTGAGGCTCGCGTTCGTGTCGAGCACGACCTCCGCCGCGCCGAACGCGCGGGCGCGCCGCTCCAGCTCGGTCAGCAGGCTTCGGCCCCAGCCGCGGCCCCGCACGTGCGGCTGCAGCCACAGGTGCTTGACCTCGTACCGCGTCTCGCCGGCCGCGGAATCCTCGATCCGGCGGATGCCCCCGCAGCCCACGAAGACGTGCTCGACTTGGGCCTGCTTGGCGTGGTCCTGCTTGGTGCCGGCCTGCTCGGTGCCCGCCTGCTCACCCACCAGCAGGAACACCCCGCGTGGCGGAATGAACTGGGCCGGGTCGGGGAACGTGGTGCGGTACCGGCCCTGCCGGGACGGGAAGCTTGACTCCCGGTCGCTGAAGTACTGGGTCAGCAGGGCGATCGAACCGGCATCCGTCACCGACACGTCGCTGAAGGCCGGGGCTGGGGAATCAGGCATGGCCCAAGGCTACTTCGATGCGCCCGGGCGGCAAGGGCTCGGGGTCCCTTGGTAGATTGGATGCCATGACAACACGGGTGGCCATCGTCGGCGTAACGGGCACGATGGGCCGTCTGGTCTCCGGGCTGGTCGAGCAGACCGACGGCTATGAACTCGTCGCCGGGCTGGATTCGCGGAGCGAGCTGTCCGAGATGCTAGGGGCGGAGGTCGTGATCGATCTGACCCTGCCGCGGGTCAGCCAGAGCGTGGTGGACTTCGCCGTGGACCACGGGCTGCGCGTGCTGGTGGGGACCTCCGGCTGGTCGCAGGGCCGGATCGACACCCTCGCCCACCGGATCGCCGGACGTGAGGACACCGGGGTCATCATCATCCCCAACTTCTCGATCGGGTCGGTCATCGCCACCGCCCTGTCCGCGATGGTGGCCCGTTTCTACGACTCGATCGAGATCGTCGAGGCCCACCAGGCCGGCAAAGTGGACTCGCCATCCGGCACGGCCGTGCGCACCGCCGAGCTGATCGGGCGAGCCAGGGCCGACATCGGCCCGGTCGCCGCGCCGCACACCGACCAACGCGCCCGCGGCCAGCAGGTCTCGAGCGTGCCCGTGCACAGCCTGCGACTCGAGGGGATGCTGGCCCGTCAGGACGTCATCTTCGGCGGAGCCGGGGAGACCCTCACCATCAGCCACAACACCCTGTCGGCGGCCGCCTACGAACGCGGCATCCTGCTGGCCCTCGCGGCTGCGCGCACGGCCACGGGCGTCACCGTCGGGCTCGACCAGATCATCGACCTCGGGCTGGGGGAGCGGGGTGCGCCGTCGAGCGGCCCGGCTGCGACCGAACCGGCGCCGACGGATCCGGCTGCGACCGGTCCGGCGCCGACGGACCCGGCGCCGACGGATCCGGCCGCGACGGGTGCGGAGGTGCGGGCATGAAGGGCCGCGTCGCCGCCGGCCTGATGGCCCTGCTGCTCGCCTTCTACCTGGTCCTCGTCGGCTGGCGCGCGATCCTGTTCCTGCAGAGCGGCGAACCGGTCGGCATCGTGATCGGGGTGGCGCTGCTCGTGCTCCCCCTGATCGGGACCTGGGCACTGGCGGCCGAGGTCCGGTTCGGTCGCAACTCCGAGCGGCTCGTTCACCGACTCGAGGCCGAGGGCGGGCTTCCCGTCGAGGACCTGCCGATCCGGCCGAGCGGACGCCCGATGCGGGCTGCAGCGGATGCCGAGTTCCCGGTGTTCCGGGCGGCCGTCGACGCCGCCCCGGAGGACTGGCGCGCCTGGTTCCGGCTGGGCCTGGCCTACGACGCGTCCGGGGACCGTCGCCGGGCTCGCGGCGCCATCCGTACCGCTATCGCCCTGGAGCGCGCCGACGCCACGGCCGCTGCCCCGCCCGCAGCCCCCTAGCCCGCCCGCAGCCCCAACCCGCCGGCAGCCCCCGCGCGGGTCCGAGGCGCCCCACAACCGCTCCGGCCCGAACGAATTCGACGGAGATTTTGCCCGGATCGGCCCGGAATGGCCGAAATGCGTGTTTTTACAGCCGAATCTCCGTCGAATTGGTTGGACGCTGGGGGGCTGCTGCTGCCGGGGTCAGGGCCGGCGGAGCATCGCGGCGACGGCCTCGGCCACCGTGCGGTGGGCGAACACGAAGCCGTCGCGTTCCAGGCGTGACGCCGAGACCTGCTGGTCGGCGAGCAGGAGCTGACGGGCGGCGTCCTGCAATGCCAGGGTGAGCACGAATTCGGGGACCGGCAGGAGAAACGGCCGGTGCAGCGCGTCGGCCACGGCCCGGATCACGGCGTTGGCCGTGGCCGGCGTCGGCCCCACCACGTTCACCGGGCCGGACAGGGGAGACGTGAGCAGGTGCACGATCGCGGCAGCCTCGTCGTGCAGGCTCACCCACGGCCAGCCCTGCGTGCCCTTGCCGAGCGGCCCGGCCAGGCCGACTTTCGCCAGCGGCAGCAGCGGCTTGAGGGCCCCGCCCCGGGCGATGACCAGCCCGGTGCGGAAGGTGACGACCCGGGTCTGCTCGGGTGCGCGGGACGCCTCGGACTCC
Organism: Cryobacterium shii; assembly: GCF_004402595.1. Classification (GTDB taxonomy): domain Bacteria; phylum Actinomycetota; class Actinomycetes; order Actinomycetales; family Microbacteriaceae; genus Cryobacterium; species Cryobacterium shii. Next base: position 21,672 of record NZ_SOFY01000068.1, read on the forward strand.
CACACCGACACGACCTTGGCCAGGAAGTCGCTGCCCGGGGCGGAATCCTCGGTCAGGACCTCGTGCGGGCGGTTGCCGTAGATGCCGACGGCCGACGCGTTCAGCAACACCGACGGCGGGGTCGTGCGGCGACGCATCGCATCCGTCAGCGTGCGCGTGGCCTGCACGCGGGAATCGAGGATCTCCCGGCGGTAGCCCGCCGTCCACGGCAAACGCGCGAGGGAGGCGCCCGACAGGTTGATCACCGCGTCGACGCCGTCGAGCGCGGCCGCATCCATGCTCAGGGCGGCCGGATCCCACCGGAATTCGGTGCTGCCGCGCGGTTCACGGCGCACCAGCCGGGCGACCGTGTGCCCGGATGCGCCCAGCTGGGTGCGGAGTTCCGTGCCGATGAGTCCGGATGCGCCGGAGACCAGTACTCGCATGGCGGTGAGTCGGCTCTAGGCCAGTTCGGCTTCGATCGTGATCGGGATGCCGGCCAGCGCCTTCGAGATCGGGCAGTTCGCCTTGGCGTCCTCGGCGAAGGCCACGAACTCTTCCTCGGTCAGCCCGGGGATCTTCGCGCTGACCAGGAGGTGGCTGCCGACGACGCCGACACCGGCCTCGAACGTGATCGCCGCGGTGGTCTGGATGCTGTCGGGGACGTGGCCCGCGGCGCTGAGGCCGTTGGCGAGTGCCATCGAGAAGCAGGCCGAGTGCGCGGCGCCGAGCAGCTCCTCCGGGTTGGTGGTGTTCGGGGTGCCGACCGCGCGGGCCTGCCAGGTGACCGGGAACTCGGCGGCGGTGGAGGAATCGAGGGTGACGTTCCCGGTGCCGGACTTCAGGTCGCCGGTCCAGACGGTTGTTGCTTCGCTGGTGAGTGCCATGGTGTTACCTCCTGGAAGTGAAGCTCCAGCCTAACCGGCGGCCCGGCCCGGATGAAGGAATATCCCAGCCGATGTTCAGCTAAACGGATTCACCGGCCGGCCTCGGCCCGACCGGCGCCGCCGAGCGCCCCGGCGCGCAGCAGGAGCAGGTACAACTGGCAGCCCAGGCAGTAGTCGAACACGGCGTTCAGAAACGCGGCGACGAAGGCGGCCGCGGCGGCCACCCCGACGGCCGGGTCGATCCCGGCGACGCCCAGGACGACCCCGACGAGGGTGACCACCAGGCCCACCCCCTGGGCGAACGTCGGCGGGGCGGGGTTCTCCAGGGCGGCCGGGGGCGCCAGCCGTGGTCGGACGAGCTTCTTGAAGACGATGCCGTACGGGTGACGGCCGGCCCCGGCGAACGCGCCCCACGCGAACAGACCGGCGAGCCCGGCCAGCAGCAGCAGGGCGGCCACGGATGCCCCGGTCAGCGAAAGGAACACCACCACGAGCAGCAGCACGGCGGTGATCGCGGCGCCGAAGCGCGGCCCCCGCGGGTCGAGGTCCGGGCGGGCGGTTCGGGGTTTCACGGATCGCGGTTCAGCGGGCGAGACGGACATGGGCGCTCCCGGTGAGGTCGTCGAGGTGCTCCAGGATGCCGGCCCGGTTCGGGGCCCCGCCGATGCGGGCGCGCACCCGGCCCGTCTCGTCCAGGATCAGCGTGGTGGGGGTCTGCATGATCCCGAACCGGTTGGCCAGGTCGCGCCGGTGGGTGATGTCGATGTCGACGTGGGCGACCCCGGGACGGGACTCCGCCAGCCGGGTCAGCAGCGCGTGCGTGCCGGGGCAGCGGGCGCAGTGGTCGGTGGAGAACTGGAGCAGCGTGCCGAGTGCTCCGAAGGACACGGGGCTGCCGACATCCGCCGGGGTGAGCGGCGCGTCCGCCCTGACCGGTGCGGTGCGCCCCTGCCGGGCCCGCCAGAGCAGCCCGAGCACGGTGGCGCCCGCGACGAGGGCGAGGAGGAGGCTCAGGGCCGGGATCGGGTTCATGCTGCGACGGTACGCGTTCGGCCGGGCCGGCGGGGCAGTATGACGACACGTTACGGGCGCGGGGCCGGCGGGGACAGGCGAGGTCGAGGCGCGCGCGAAGCGCGGGTGAGGCGACGCATCCGGCGAGCCAGCGCATCCGTCGGCCGGCGACCGGGTATCGTGTGAGCCGTGCCTGAGATTGAGTTTCGCTCCGATGTGACCGTTGAGCTGGTTCGTGCCAGCGCCCACGACTCCGATGTGCTGTTCGCCGCACGGGTGTCGACGCAGGGGGAGCAGACCCTCGCGAAGGCCCGGCTGGAGGAGTCCGACGCCGAGGCCTCGAGCAAGGGCGACAGCGGTCTGATCAACTACCTGATGCGCGACCGTCACGGCTCGCCGTTCGAGCACAACTCGATGACCTTCTACGTGCAGGCGCCCATTTTCGTCTTCCGCGAGTTCATGCGGCACCGCATCGCCTCCTACAACGAGGAATCGGGCCGCTACCGCGAGCTGAACCCGGTCTTCTACCTGCCCGCCGCCACGCGCAACCTGGTGCAGGTCGGCAAGCCCGGCGCCTACGACTTCCTGCCCGGCACCGCCGAGCAGTCCGCGCTGGTCGACCAGCTGACCCGCGAGGCGTCCGCGCACGCCTACGCGTCGTACCAACGGATGCTCGAGGCCGGCGTCGCCCGCGAAGTCGCCCGCATCGTGCTGCCGCTGAACATCTTCTCCTCGATGTACGTGACCATGAACGCCCGGTCGCTGATGAACTTCCTCAGCCTGCGCACCAAGCGCGAGGGAACTCATTTCCCGTCGTTCCCGCAGCGCGAGATCGAGATGTGCGCCGAGAAGATGGAAGACCACTTCGCGGCACTCATGCCGCTCACCTACGCCGCCTTCAACAAGAACGGCCGCGTCGCCCCGTAACGCCCCGCGTAGCCCCGTAACCTCAGCCCAGCCCCGGTCCCCGCCCCTGACGAATTCGACGGAGATATTGCCGCAAAAAGCCGTTTTGGCGCCGTAACGGCGCGATTCGGCCAAAATCTCCGTCGAATTCGCACCGGCTGGGGCTGCGTGCGCTGCGACGCTGACCGGTAACCTGTCTCTCGTGTCTATGTCTCAGAATCCCTTTGGCCAGGTCCTCGTCGCCCTGGTGACTCCGTTCACCGCCGATGGCGAGGTCGACTGGCCGGGGGTGGCGAAGCACATCGACGACGTCATCAACGCCGGCGCCGACGGCATCGTCGTCACCGGCACCACCGGCGAGACGTCCACCCTGACCGACGCGGAGAAGATCCGTCTGGTCGAGGTCGGCAAGGACGTCTCGGGCGGGCGCGCCAAGATCATCACCGGCGGCGGGTCCAACGAGACCGCCCACGCCATGCAGCTCGCCAAGCAGAGCGAGAAAGCCGGCGCCGACGGCAACATGATCGTCACGCCCTATTACAACAAGCCCACCCAGGCGGGTGTGCTCACCCACTTCCGCATGATCGCGGATGCCACGGACCTCCCGGTAATCCTCTACGACATCCCCGGCCGCACCGGCATCCCGATCGAATACCAGACGATCCTGCGGGCCGCGAAGCACCCGAACATCCTGGCCGTCAAGGATGCCAAGGGCGACCTGGCCCAGGTCAGCCGGGTGCTGAACCAGACCGACCTGATGTATTTCTCCGGCGACGACCCCAACGTGCTGCCGCACCTTTCGATCGGCGCGACCGGCCTGATCGGCGTCACCGCCAATATCGCGGCGACGCCCTACCGGCAGATGGTGGACGCCGTCAACGCGGGCGACCTCAAGGCCGCGACAGCCGCGCACCAGCAGCTGGAACCGCTGGTGCGGGCCTGCATGACCCACGTGCCCGGCACGGTCGCCGTCAAGTACATCCTGCACGGCCTCGGCCGGATCAAGAGCCCCCGCGTGCGCCTGCCCCTGGTCGGCCCCGAGGAGTGGGAAGCTGCCCAGATCGAAGACGAAATCGACCTGGTCAAGAACATCCCCGGAGTCGACTTCTCGAACTTCCGTCCCGACCGCAACGCCGCAGCCGGCGGCGCACTGCCGAAGGTCGCGGGAACCACACGCTGAACGCCACACCGACTCCCTAGGAGGGCCCATGCCCATCGACGTGTACGACCCGGCCGCGCTCGAACCGGGCACCCTGCGCATCATCCCGATCGGCGGCCTCGGCGAGATCGGTCGCAACATGACCTCCTTCGAGATCGACGGCAAGATCCTGATCGTGGACTGCGGCGTGCTGTTCCCCGAAGAACACCAGCCCGGGGTCGACCTGATCCTGCCCGACTTCGGCCCCATCCGTGACCGTCTCGACGACATCCTCGGCGTGGTGCTCACGCACGGCCACGAGGACCACATCGGGGCCGTGCCCTACCTGCTCCGGCTGCGGCAGGACATCCCGCTGATCGGCTCCGGGCTGACCCTCGCGTTTATCGAGGCCAAGCTCAAGGAACACAAGATTACGCCGTACACGTTGCAGGTCAAGGAGGGACAGAAGGAGCGGCTCGGCCCGTTCAACCTCGAATTCGTCGCCGTCAACCACTCCATCCCCGACGCCCTGGCCGTGGCCATCAAGACCGCCGGCGGCACGGTGCTGCACACCGGCGACTTCAAGATGGACCAGCTGCCGCTCGATCGCCGCCTGACCGACCTGCGCGAATTCGCGCGGCTCGGCACCGAGGGCGTCGACCTGTTCCTGGTCGATTCCACCAACGCGGATGTCCCGGGCTTCACCCCCACGGAACGCTCCATCGGTCCCGTGCTGGACGACGTCATCGCAAGGGCTCCCCGCCGGGTGATCGTGGCCAGCTTCTCCAGCCACGTGCACCGGGTGCAGCAGGTGCTCGACGCCGCCCACGCGAACGGCCGCCGGGTCGCGCTCCTCGGCCGGTCCATGGTGCGCAACATGACCATCGCCGCGGACCTCGGCTACCTCACCGTGCCGGACGGCGTGCTGGTCGACTTCAAGAAGGCCGGCAACATCCCGGACGACAAGATCGTCTACATGTCCACCGGCTCGCAGGGCGAACCGATGGCCGTGCTCAGCCGGATGGTCAACCAGGACCACCAGGTCGAGGTCGGCCACGGCGACACCGTCATCCTGGCGTCCAGCCTGATCCCGGGCAACGAGAACGCGGTCTACCGCATCATCGACGGCCTGACCAAGCTCGGCGCCGCGGTCGTGCACAAGGGCAACGCCAAGGTGCACGTCTCCGGGCACGCCGCCGCGGGCGAACTGACCTACTGCTACAACATCCTCAAGCCCAAAAACGTGCTCCCCGTGCACGGCGAATACCGGCACCTGGTCGCCAACGCGAAGCTCGCCGTGGAGACCGGGGTCCCCGAGGCGAACGTGCTGCTGGCCGAGGACGGCACGGTGATCGACCTGCGGGACGGCGTGGCCCGCAAGGTCGGGCAGCTCGACATCGGCTACGTCTACGTCGACGGGTCCACCGTGGGCGAGATCACCGAGGCCGACCTCAAGGACCGGCGCACCCTCGCCGAGGAGGGCTTCATCTCGATCATCATCGTGGTGGACGCCCAGACCGGCAAGGTCATCGTCGGCCCGGAGATCCACGCCAAGGGCTTCGCCGAAGACGACTCCGTGTTCGACGCGGTGCGGCCCAGGATCGTGGCCGCCCTGGCCGAGGCCGCGGAGAACGGGGTGCGCGACCCGTTCGCCCTGCAGCAGATCGTGCGCCGCACGGTCGGCCGCTGGGTGAACACCGCCTTCCGCCGCCGGCCGATGATCGTTCCGCTGGTGATCGAGGCCTGACCCCGTTCACGACACGGATGCCGCCGCCCGCCCCGGTGGGCCGCGGCATCCGGGTCAGGGTGAAGGGGCGTCTCTCCCAGACACCCGCCGTCGCCTAACCCCCAATGTCAGGGGTGGGAAGTACCGTTGACGGTATGGCTACGAGCACTAAGTCGAACGGCCGCGCCCGGAGCACCCCCGCGCGCGGCACCCCGGCGCGCAAGCCCGTCAGCAGGACCGCGACCCAGAAAACGGTCAAGTTCACCGCGGTGGACACCAGGCCGAGTGCTTTCGTGCGGTCCTGGATGGCGCTCGCCCACGTCACCGGCGGCGCCGCCCGCGCCCTCGGTCCCGAGCAGCTCTCCAAGGAGGAACGCCGCGACGGGCTGCCCTTCTTCCTGGTCCTCCTGGCCATCGCCGGCGCGGTGATCGAGTGGTTCCTGATCAACGAGCCCGTCGCGCAGACCCTCGACGCCTGGTCCTTCGGCGGGCTGTTCGGGCGGGTCGCGTTCGCCCTGCCGGTCATCATGCTGCTCTTCGCGGTCTGGCTCTTCCGCAAACCCAGCTCGGTGCACGACAACGGGCGCATCGGCATCGGCCTCTCGCTCCTGCTCGTATCGGTGTCCGGGCTGTGCCACATCTTCGGCGGCCAGCCGGCTCCCAGTGACGGCATGGAAACCCTCGCCCTGTCCGGCGGCGTCATCGGCTGGATGGTCGCGGCGCCCCTGATCTACCTGACCACCGCCATCGGCGGCACCATCGTCGTCATCCTGCTGCTCACCCTCAGCCTTTTCATCATCACCAAGACCCCGCCGAACCGGGTGGGGGAGCGCAGCCGCGAACTGTACGCGTGGCTGTTCGGGGCGCAGCTCCCCGACGCCGACGAGCGGGCGGCCGCCCGCGAAGCCAGCCGGGAGGCCAAAGCGGAGAAGTCCGTGCAGGTCGAGCTCGACGGGGTCGACGACGACGTCAGCACCCTGCCGTGGTGGCGCCGCAACACCAGCAACCGCGAGGAAGACCCCGACTTCGGCAGCGCGATCAGCACGGAGCACGCAGCCGGCCAGGCCGCCGCGGACCCGCTCAGCACCCTGCTCGGCGGCGACAAGCGAGGCAGTTTCGACACCGCGCTGGAGAAGGTCCCCGAGGTCCCCGCCCACGAAGTCCCCGCCCACGTGGTCCCCAGCCTCAACCAGGAGCACTACGGCACCGAGGTGCTCCAAGACCTGCTCCGGGCCGAGGACGCCCTCAAACGCTTCACCGGCGAGATCGACCTCGCGCGCGGCTCGGCCACCGGCCTCCAGCCCGACGAGCAGACCGGGCTGACCGAGGTGCTGCCCGGCTTCGACGAGCTCGACCTCGCGGCGGCGGCGAGCGGCCCCGCCCAGGTCCCGGGCCCGGGCGCCGACGAACCCAAGGCCCCCTACGTGCTGCCGTCGGACACCACGCTGATCCAGGGCCCGCCGGCGAAGGCGCGCTCGGCCGCCAACGACGAGATCGTCAAGTCCATCACCGAGGTGCTGCGCCAATTCCAGGTGGATGCGAAGGTCACCGGGTTCTCCCGCGGCCCGACTGTGACCCAGTACGAGATCGAACTCGGCCCGGGCGTCAAGGTGGAGCGGGTCACCGCGCTGAGCAAGAACCTGTCCTACGCCGTCGCCTCCAACGAGGTGCGGATCCTCTCGCCCATCCCCGGCAAGAGCGCCATCGGCATCGAGATCCCGAACACGGACCGCGAGATCGTCACCCTCGGCGACGTGCTCCGCTCCGCCACGGCCACCAACAGCACCCACCCGATGACCATCGGCGTCGGCAAAGACGTCGGCGGCGGCTTCGTCGTGGCCAACCTGGCCAAGATGCCCCACCTCCTCGTGGCCGGCTCGACCGGGTCGGGCAAGTCCAGCTTCGTGAACTCCATGATCACGAGCCTGCTGATGCGCGCCAAGCCGAGCGAGGTGCGCATGGTGCTGATCGACCCGAAGCGGGTCGAACTGGCCGCCTACGCCGGCGTGCCGCACCTGATCACCCCCATCATCACCAGCCCGAAAAAGGCCGCCGAGGCGCTGCAGTGGGTGGTGAAGGAGATGGACATGCGGTACGACGACCTGGCCAGCTTCGGCTTCCGCCACATCGACGACTTCAACAAGGCCGTCGTCAACAACGAACTCGTGCTTCCGGCCGGCAGCATGCGCACCCTCAAGCCCTACCCCTACCTCCTGGTCGTCGTCGACGAGCTCGCCGACCTGATGATGGTCGCCCCGCGTGACGTCGAGGACTCGATCGTGCGCATCACGCAGCTGGCGCGCGCCTCCGGCATCCATCTGGTCCTCGCCACCCAGCGCCCGAGCGTCGACGTCGTCACCGGCCTGATCAAGGCCAATGTGCCTTCCCGCCTGGCGTTCGCCGTGACCAGCGTCACCGACTCCCGGGTCATCCTCGACCAGCCGGGGGCGGACAAGCTGATCGGGCAGGGCGACGCCCTGTTCCTGCCGATGGGGGCCTCCAAGGCAATCCGGGTGCAGGGCGCCTGGGTCAACGAGGCCGAGATCGAACGCGTCGTCAAGCACGTCACCCTGCAGGCCCGGCCCGACTACCGGCCGGATGTCTCCATGGTCGCCCCGCGCAAGGAAATCGACTCCGACATCGGCGACGACCTCGAGGTGCTTCTCGCCGCGGCGGAACTGGTGGTGTCGACCCAGTTCGGATCCACCTCGATGCTGCAGCGCAAGCTCCGGGTCGGCTTCGCCAAGGCGGGACGCCTGATGGACCTGCTCGAGTCCCGCGAGATCGTCGGCCCCTCCGAGGGATCAAAGGCTCGCGACGTGCTCGTCAGCGTCGAGCAACTGCCCGGCGTGCTCGCGCTGCTGCGCGGCTCCGACGCCGAACACCACGCCGCCTCCGCGAATGCCCAGGCGTCCGCCTCCCACCAGGCCGATGTGAGGCCCGACCCCCGCTACGCCGGCGACCCGGTCGCGAAGATGTCGGAGGGATACCCTGAAGAAGAGGCATCCCCCGATGAAGACGCCTGGCAACTGACCGACAGGGAGTGACCCATGGCCACCGCATCAACGCCCGGAAAATCAACGCCCGCCGCCCGGCCCAGTAACTGGAACCTGCCCAACCTGATCACGGTCGTGCGGATCCTGCTCGCCCCGCTGTTCATCTGGATGCTCCTCGCCGACGCCGGGCAGGACGGCGCGCTCCGCTGGTGGGCCGCTCTGCTCTTCATCGTCGCGATCGCGACCGACGGGATCGACGGGGCCATCGCCCGCCGGCACAACCTGGTCACCGACCTGGGCAAGATCCTCGACCCCATCGCCGACAAGGTGCTCACCGGCGGGGCGCTGGTGTGCCTGTCCATCCTGGGCGAGCTGTGGTGGTGGGTGACCATCGTCATCCTCGTTCGTGAAATCGGCATCACGGTGTTCCGGTTCGTGATGCTGAAAGACCGGGTGATCCCGGCGTCGCGGGGCGGCAAACTCAAGACCGTCATGCAGTCCGTGGCCATCTCCCTGGCCCTCGTGCCGTTGTGGCTGGTGCTGGGCGACTGGATCTACTGGGTCAACTGGACCGCGATGGCCCTGGCCCTGATCCTCACGGTCGTCACCGGCATCGACTACCTCGTCGCCGCGCGTCGGGAGAACCGCAGTTCACGGTCGCATGCCTGACGAGCCGTCGCTGTCTGCGCCGCCGCTGCCTGAGCCGCTGCTGTCTCAACCGTCGGCGGCGACGGATGCCACGGCGCTGCTGATCGCCGACCTCACCAGGCTGCACCTGACCCTGGCCGTGGCCGAGTCCCTGACCGGCGGCGCACTGGCGGCCGAACTGATCCGCATCCCCGGCGCATCCGTCGTCGTGAACGGGGCCGTGGTGGCGTACCAGACCGAGCTCAAGCACAGCCTGCTCGGCGTGGACAGAGCCCTGCTGGCCGAGCACGGACCCGTGCACCCGGACGTGGCCCGCCAGATGGCGGCCGGCGCGCGCACACGGCTCGCGGTCGGGGGCCGGGACGCGGACATCGGCGTCGCCACCACCGGGGTCGCCAGCCCCGACGCCCAGAGCGGACACGCCCCCGGCACAGTGTTCCTCGGCCTCTCCCGGGGCTCCGAATCGTGGGCCGTCGAGCTGCGGCTCGACGGCGATCGCGCCGGGATCCGCGCCGGAACCGTCGCCCGTGCGGTGGAAGCTGTGCGCCAGCTGTTAGCCCGGGAAACAGTGGAATAGTTCCCCGGATCCGCCGGTTACACCGAGCAGATTCACAAGAAAAGTCCAGTCGTCATCGTTAGTGTCGGGGTATTCAAGGTTGTAGTACTCTTGCGATCCAATACACGAAACCAACCGGTCGAGTGGGCGCCAGTAATATCAATCAGTACTTGATCAGCACCAGTAATCAGTACGAGAAGGAGGTTCCGATGATTCTTGTTAGACAGGAAATCGGCGATGTGCTCAGGGACTTCCGCCTGCAGAAGGGGCGCACACTCCGCCAGGTTGCGAGCAAGGCCAGCGTGGCTCTCGGCTATCTGAGCGAGGTCGAGCGTGGACAGAAGGAAGCGTCTTCCGAGATTCTGGCCTCCGTTGCAGATGCGTTGGAGACCCCGATCTCGGTCATCATGCGGGAGGTCGGCGAGCGACTGGCGGTCATCGAGGGAATCGACAGGTTCCCCGACACCGTTCCGGACGAACTCGTGGCCACCTACGACGGCATGATGGTGCGCTAGTTCACACTGTCATTCCAGCCCATTCCCATGTTCGCTTCAGTTCCCAAGTTCGGTTGAGCGACCATGCGTCTCAGTGAATTCCGCCAAGCGTTGAAGGATGAATTCGGTGACGCCTATTCGCGAGTCCTCACCCGCGACCTGATCCTCACCCCGTTCGGATGCACCGCCGACCAGGCCCTGGCCGGCGGTGCTTCTGCGCGCGACGTGTGGCTGGCTCTCTGCGACGAGACGGATGTCCCGCAGAGCCGCCGCCACGGCGCCGGCCTTCCGGCCGCTCGCCTCTGACCCTTCGGCCCGGGACTCCGTTCGGCCCGGGCCTTCGCGTGGCGTGTTTCGACGACACGCCATGAAAACTGTGCCAATTCTCGAATACGTGTTCGCATCTTGGTAGGCTCCTCAACAGCAGACGACGCAAGCGAACCATCCACTTACGCGGCAGCACCCGACCCGGTGTCGGAGGCGCCACGTACAGTCGGGTTTCGTCAGCGGCAGACAGCACTTGCCTTGTTGAGAGTGGGCACCGGGGTCTTCCCGGTGGTCGGGTTCGACAGCCTATAGGCGCCACAACGCACGACCGAAGGAGACCATTATGGCATCAGCAGCAGATCGCGAAAAGGCACTCGACATCGCCCTCGCGGCAATCGACCGCCAGTTCGGCAAGGGTTCGGTCATGCGTTTGGGCAGCGACGAGCGCGCACCCGTCGACACCATCTCCACGGGGTCGATCGCGCTGGACGTGGCCCTCGGCATAGGCGGCCTGCCCCGCGGCCGCATCGTGGAGATCTACGGCCCGGAGTCCTCGGGTAAGACCACCCTGACCCTGCACGCCATCGCCAACGCGCAGAAGAACGGCGGCATCGCCGCGTTCATCGACGCGGAGCACGCCCTCGACCCCGAATACGCCAAGAAGCTCGGCGTGGACATCGACGCCCTCCTCGTCTCGCAGCCCGACACCGGTGAGCAGGCGCTGGAGATCGCCGACATGCTGGTGCGAAGCGGGTCCATCGACCTGATCGTCATCGACTCCGTGGCCGCGCTCGTGCCCCGCGCCGAGATCGAGGGTGAGATGGGTGACTCGCACGTCGGCCTGCAGGCCCGGCTGATGTCGCAGGCGCTGCGCAAGCTCACCGGCGGGCTGAGCCAGACCAACACCACCATGATCTTCATCAACCAGCTGCGCGAGAAGATCGGTGTCTTCTTCGGCAGTCCCGAGACCACCTCGGGCGGTAAGGCGCTGAAGTTCTATGCGTCGGTGCGCCTCGACATCCGCCGGATCGAGACCCTGAAAGACGGCACAGAGGCCGTCGGTAACCGCACCAGGGTCAAGGTCGTCAAGAACAAGATGGCGCCGCCTTTCAAGCAGGCCGAATTCGACATCATCTACGGCATCGGAATCTCCCGCGAGGGCAGCCTGATCGACTTCGGTGTCGACCAGGGCATCGTCAAGAAGTCCGGCGCCTGGTACACGTACGACGGCGACCAGCTCGGCCAGGGCAAGGAGAACTCGCGCAACTTCCTGCTGCGCAACCCGGACATGGCCAACGAGATCGAGAAGAAGATCCTCTTCAAGCTCGGCGTCGGTCCGGAAGGTGCCGCAGCCAAGAAGGCCGAGAAGGACGCGGCGGCAATCGCTGCCGCCGCAGCCGCGGAGACCGCCAAGGTAGCCGCCGCCGCCAAGGCCGAGTCGATCCAGACGAAGCTCGCCGCACGCAAGGGAGCGTAGCGCCGTGGTTCACTTCGAACCCGCCGACGAGGTGATCTCGCTCAGCGCCGCACGGCGCAAGAGCGCGGCACGCACTGCCCCGCAGCCTTCCGTCCCCGCTCCGGCCGTCGGCCGCGACTCGGACGCGGACGACGATGCGCTCGCTCCGGTCAGCTACCTGCGCGGTCAGGCCGGAAACCGGTTCGCAGAGGCCGGTGACGGCGCTGACGCCGGGGACGATGCCCCGCTCGGCGCCTCGGTCGGTGCTGGGGCCGGCGTCGGGGACGGCGCCGGGCCGGAGGATGGAGACGATGACGAGGCAGCCGCGCCGGTGTTCGACGCGGCCGCGGAACGGGCGCACGCCGAACAGGTGCTGCTGCAGCGCCTGCGCGGGCGTTCGCTGTCCATCGCGGAGGCCCGCACGGTGCTGTCCTCGACGGACGTCGAGGACGCGGACGCCGAGGAGATCATCGAGCGCTTCATCGAGCTGGCGTACATCGACGAAAGCCGGTTGTCCGACCAGATCCTGCACAGCCACCACGAGCGCAAGGGACTGGGGCGCACCGGTGTGCAGGCCGAGATGCGCCGACGCGGCCTCGACCACGACCTGATCCTGGCCAAGCTCGAGGAAATGCCCGACGACGAGACCGAACGGGCCATCGAGGTGGCCGTCAAACGGGTGGGGCAACTCGGCCGGCTCGACGACCAGACCATCGACCGCCGGCTGAATGCGTTCCTGATGCGCAAGGGCTACCCGTCCTCCATCGTGCGGGTCGCCGTGAAGGCGGCGCTGGATTCCCGCGGTGGTTCGTCGGGCTCGTCGAGCGTCAGGTTCCGCTAGGTCGCAGGCATTTCCGGCGGGCGTGAGCCGGGGCTCTGGCCCCGGCTCGGCATCCTCAGGTCCCGCGCGTAAGCTATATCCACTATGACCAGCAGCACCGCTATGCCCCAATTCTCCAGCGCCGAGACGCTGAGCACGCCGACCCTGATCCTGCCGTCCGTGGCGGCCCACGACGCGGAGGGCCGCGCCCGCACCTACGAGGTGCGCACCTTCGGCTGCCAGATGAACGTGCATGACTCCGAGCGGCTGAGCGGTTCGCTCGAGGCGGCCGGCTACGTGCCCGCGAACGGCGACGAAGCCGACATCGTGGTACTCAACACCTGCGCCGTGCGGGAGAACGCCGACAACAAGCTCTACGGCAACCTCGGTCACCTGGCCTCCGTCAAGCGCCGCCACGAGGGCATGCAGATCGCGGTCGGCGGATGCCTGGCCCAGAAGGACAAGGACGTCATCCTCAAGAAGGCGCCCTGGGTCGATGTGGTCTTCGGCACCCACAACATGGGGTCGCTGCCGAGCATGCTCGAGCGCGCCCGACACAACGGCGAGGCTCAGCTCGAGATCCTCGACGCACTGGAGACGTTCCCGTCCACCCTGCCCACCAAGCGCGACTCGAGCTACAGCGGCTGGGTGTCGATCTCGGTCGGCTGCAACAACACCTGCACGTTCTGCATCGTCCCCGCCCTGCGCGGCAAGGAGAAGGACCGCCGGCCGGGCGAGATCCTCGCCGAGATCCAGGCCCTCGTCGACGACGGCGCGATCGAGGTGACCCTGCTCGGCCAGAACGTCAACTCCTACGGGGTTGAATTCGGCGATCGCCTCGCGTTCGGCAAACTACTGCGCGCGGCCGGCAAGATCGAGGGGCTGGAACGCATCCGTTTCACCAGCCCCCACCCGGCCGCCTTCACCGACGACGTGATCGACGCCATGGCCGAGACGCCGGCGGTCATGCCGCAGCTGCACATGCCCCTGCAGTCCGGGTCGGACCGGGTGCTGAAGGCCATGCGACGGTCCTACCGCTCCGCGCGGTTCCTCGGCATCCTCGACCGGGTGCGTGCGCAAATGCCGCACGCCGCCATCAGCACGGACATCATCGTGGGCTTCCCCGGGGAGACCGAGGAAGACTTCCAGGAGACCCTGCGGGTCGTGGAACTGGCCCGGTTCGCCACCGCGTTCACCTTCCAGTACTCGATCCGCCCCGGCACGCCGGCCGCGACCATGGCCGAGCAGGTTCCCAAGGAGGTCGTGCAGGACCGGTACGAGCGTCTGGCCGCCCTGCAGGAGCGCATCTCGTGGGAAGAGAACCAGGCCCAGATCGGCCGTGAGGTCGAGCTGCTCGTGGCCAACGGCGAAGGCCGCAAGGACTCCGACACCCACCGGCTGAGCGGGCGCGCCCCCGACAGCCGCCTGGTGCACTTCGACGTGCCGGACGGATCGGAACTGCCGCGCCCGGGCGACCTCGTCACCGTGACGGTGACCCAGGCCGCGCCGTTCCACCTGATCGCGGACTCCAGCGACGGCGCGCCGCTGCGCATCCGCCGCACCATCGCCGGCGACGCCTGGGACCGCATTCAGGCCGAGGCCTGCGGCGTGCCCAGCCACGGCGGGGCCTCCGGCGGGGCCGGCGCGGTCTCCCTCGGGCTGCCCACCCTGCGGGTGGGCTCGCCCGCGGCCACCGGGTCCAGCACCACGCCCATCTACGACGTCACCGACGGGGAGCGCTAGGCGGGTGCCGGGCCCGAAGCCCGGAACCGTCACCGGTCCAGCCGTCACCGACGCAGCCGGCGCCGACCCGGCCGGCACGGGCACGGCGCCCGCCGTCGACCCGACGCTCATCGTCATCGTCGGCCCCACCGGCACGGGCAAGTCCGAGTTGTCCCTCGACCTCGCCGCGCGACTGGCCGAGACCGGGCGGCCCGCGGAGATCGTGAACGCCGACGCCATGCAGCTCTACCGCGGCATGGACATCGGCACCGCGAAACTGCCGGTGGCCGACCGTCGCGGCATCCCGCACCACCTGCTCGACGTTCTCGCGGTGACCGACGAGGCCACCGTGGCCCGGTACCAGACCGAAGCCCGCGCCGCGATCACCGACATCGTGGGGCGCGGCCGGGTGCCCATCCTGGTCGGCGGATCGGGCCTCTACGTGTCGAGCGTGGTCTACGACTTCCGATTCCCCGGAACCGATTCCGAGCTGCGGGCCCGGTTCGAGGCCGAACTCACCGCGCAGGGACCCGGGGCCCTCTACACCCGGCTGAAGGCCGTCGACCCGGATGCCGCGGCCCGGATCGGCGCCAGCAACGGGCGGCGCCTCGTTCGTGCGCTCGAGGTAGTCGAAATCACCGGGGCCCCGCACACCGCGGCGCTGCCCGACGCCCCCGTGTACTGGATGCCCGCGCTCACACTCGGGCTGCGCGCACCCCGGGCCGAACTCACCCCGCGGCTCGACGCGCGGGTCGAACGGATGTGGGCGGACGGGCTCGTCGACGAGGTCGAGGGCCTGATCCCGGCCGGGATCGAAACCGGCGTGACCGCCAGCCGCGCCATCGGCTACGCGCAGGCGCTCGGCCAGCTCACCGGCACCCTCACCCGGTCGGAGGCCATCGAGACGACCCAGCAGATCACCCGCCGGTACGCCCGTCGCCAGGTGTCCTGGTTCAAGCGGTCCCCGCAGACGCACTGGATCGACGCGTCGGCCCCCGATCGGCTGGACCGCGCGCTCGCGCGCCTGGCCGACCCGGCCCGGCCCGCCGAGCACTGGGCCGCGGACTCGCCGTCGTAAACTTGGTTCCCATGGGAACTGATCTGAACTTCACCAAGGGCCACGGCACCGGGAACGACTTCGTGCTCTTCGCCGACCCCGACGGGCAGATCGAGCTCACCCCGGACCAAATCCGGGCCGTCTGCGACCGCCGTTTCGGGATCGGCGGCGACGGCATCATCCGTGCCGTGCGCTCCCGCAGCCTGCCCGCCGGGGCGGCGGCCCTCGCCGAGGACGACCAGGCGGAATGGTTCATGGACTACTGGAACGCCGACGGCACGGTCTCGGAGATGTGCGGCAACGGCATCCGGGTCTACACCCGGTTCCTGGTCGAGCAGGGTCTGGCCGTTCTCGAACGCGGTGAGACGCTCAGCATCGGCACCCGCGGGGGCGTGCGCGATGTGCAGCGCGGCGCCGCCGGCTATCAGGTTGACCTCGGCCGGTGGCGGCTCGACGGTGGAGAGCCGCTCGTTCGAGCCAGGAACCTTCCCGTCGCCCGGCCCGGCCTGGGCATCAACGTGGGCAACCCGCACGTCGTCGTCGCCCTCGCGGACGAAGACGAGCTGCTGGGCGCCGACCTGACCGTCGTGCCCCAGCTCGATCCCGCCCCGGCCGCCGGAGCGAACGTCGAATTCGTGCTGCCCGGCGACCCGCTCGTCGTGAACGGGGTCGGACGCATCCGGATGCGCGTGCACGAGCGCGGCAGCGGCGAGACGCTGTCCTGCGGCACGGGCGCCGCGGCCGCCGCCCTGGCCACCCGGCACTGGGCCGGCGCCGGGGCCCCCCACCAGTGGCAGATCGAGGTCACCGGGGGAGTGCTGGGCGTGCGCATGTTCCCGACCGAAGACGGCGAGCACGTCTCCCTGTCGGGCCCCGCGGAGCTCGTCTTCGACGGGGTCTTCCGCCTGAACTGAGTCGCCGCCTGAACTGACCTGCGCGGCGCGCTAGCGGGGCTGCTCGGCCTGCCGCTGGACCCGAAGCACGCGGAAGCCCTTGCTGATGGCCCGGCGAGACGTGGTGAATTCCGAAGGAAGGTCGCCGTCGAGCCAGCGCTGCAGGGAATCGGAGCCGAGGTTGCGCTGCACGACCAGCCAGGCATCCGAGTCCGGCTCCAAACGCGGCAACCAGGTGCGCAGCATCGAGTGCAGCTCGGTCTTGCCGACCCGGATCGGCGGGTTGGACCAGATGGTGCGGAAACTGACGTGGGCGGGAACCTGCTCGGGCAGGACCGCCGTGACGTTGGTGAGGCCCAGCTTCTCGGCGTTCAGGCGCACCAGGTCGAGCGCGCGTTCGTTCACGTCGACGGCCCAGATCGTGGCGCGGGGCGAGGCGAGAGCCAGGTGCAGGCTGATCGGGCCCCAGCCGCAGCCCAGGTCGAGGAAGCCGCCCCCGGGCGGCGGGGTGGGCGCGTTGTTCAGCAGAACCTGGGTGCCGGTGTCGATGTGGTCGGGGCTGAAGACGGAATTGGCGGTGGTCAGCTCGCGTTCCTGGCCTCCCAGTTGTACGCTCACCTGACGGAGTTTGAGGGTGCTGTCGGGTGCCGGGGTGAAATAGTGGTCGGAAGGCATAAAGGGAACTTATCCTGCTTCGAGGAACTAATGTTAAAGCAATGACTGAGTCAAACTTGCCAGGCGACACCGACGACGTGGTCGCACGCGTCCTCGCCAGCGCCGACAGCAAAGCCGCCGGATACTCACTGTTCCGCAGCGGCAGCGCGCAGGCCCTGCAGGCCGAATCCGCCGAGTCGCACGACGGTGAGGGCCACGACGGCGCGCAGCTCGACCGGGAAGACCGCAACGCCCTGCGCCGGGTGCCCAGCCTCTCCACCGAGCTCGAGGACGTCACCGAGGTCGAATACCGCCAGCTGCGGCTGGAGAACGTGGTGCTGATCGGGCTGTACACCCACGGCACCGTCGCCGACGCCGAGAACTCGATGCGGGAACTCGCTGCGCTGGCCGAAACCGCCGGCGCGACCGTGCTCGACGGCCTGATGCAGCGCCGGTCCAAGCCGGACGCCAGCACCTACCTCGGCAAGGGCAAGGCCGAAGAGGTGGCCGGCATCGTCAAGGCGATGGGCGCCGACACAGTCATCGCCGACACCGAGCTCGCGCCCAGCCAGCGCCGCGCGCTCGAGGACGTCGTCAAGGTCAAGGTCATCGACCGCACCGCCGTGATCCTCGACATTTTCAGCCAGCACGCGAAGAGCCGTGAGGGCAAGGCACAGGTCGAACTGGCCCAGCTCGAATACCTCCTGCCGCGCCTGCGCGGCTGGGGCGACTCCATGTCCCGCCAGGCCGGTGGACAGGTCGGCGGCGCGGGCGCCGGCATGGGCTCGCGCGGCCCCGGTGAGACCAAGATCGAACTCGACCGCCGCCGCATCCACACCCGGATGTCCCGGCTGCGCAAGCAGATCCTCGAGATGAAACCCGCCCGCGAAGCCAAGCGGGCCAACCGCAAGCGCAACGCCGTGCCATCCGTTGCCATCGTCGGCTACACGAACGCCGGCAAGTCGAGCCTGCTCAACCGCATCACCCGGGCGGGCGTGCTCGTCGAAAACTCCCTCTTCGCCACCCTGGACGCCACCGTGCGCAAGTCCACGACGGCCGACGGGCGCCTGTACACCCTGACCGACACCGTCGGTTTCGTGCGCAACCTGCCCCACCAGCTGGTGGAGGCGTTCCGGTCCACTCTCGAAGAGGTCGCCGACGCCGACGTCATCGTGCACGTCGTCGACGGTTCACACCCGGACCCGTCGAGCCAGCTGTCGACGGTGCGCGAGGTGATCGGCGAGGTCGGCGCACGGGAGATCCCCGAAGTGGTGGTCTTCAACAAGAGCGACCTGATCAGCGACGACGACCGGCTCGTGCTGCGCGGCCTCTGGCCCCAGGGCATCTTCGTGTCGGCGCGGAGCGGCGAGGGCATCGAGGAACTGCTCGCCGAGATCTCCGACCTGCTTCCTCGACCCGGCATCCGGCTGGACCTGCTCATCCCCTACGAGCACGGCGACCTGATCGCCCTGCTGCACGACCAGGGGCAGGTGCTCGCGACCGAGTACGCCGAGACGGGCACCCGGGTCACGGCCCTCGTGACGGCCGAGATCCAGCCGCAGTTCGCGGATTTCGTCGTGCTGCCCGCCGTCACCGACTGACCGCGTCACAATCCGTCACCGACTGGCGACGTCCCGCGCGGCGTTGTTAGAGTGTCTCCAATCGTTGCCGCCGAGGTCTGTCCTCGGTGGCATGGAGCGACAGCCGAGCCCGGCGCCCGCCCGCGAACACCCGCCAGGCGCGCCCGGCGGTCCGCGGCCGCCCGGCCAGCCCAGTGCCTGGCACTGGCTTCTGTCGAATGAGGAACACATGTCCACCACTTCGGAGCCCGACTGCGGGAGGATCCCGTTCTCTTTCGAGCTGTATCCACCGAGATCGGATGCCGCCGCAACCGCCCTGCACGCGACCATCGCCACCATGGCCTCGGCCGGGCCGGACTTCATCTCGGTGACCTATGGGGCGAACGGGTCCTCCCGCAGCTCCTCGCTCGAGGTGCTCACCCACATCCTGAAGACCACGACGGTCGATCCGATGGCCCACCTCACCTGCGTGGGCTCGTCCAGCCTGGAGGCGAGCCGGCTGATCCGCGAATTCCTGGATGCCGGCGTGCGCAGCTTCCTCGCCCTGCGCGGGGACCCGCCCGAGGGCGCCGGCGAGGGCGAGGCGTTCCTCGGCGACCTGGGCAGCGCGGCGGAACTGGTGCAGCTGATCCACCGGGTGCAGGCGGAGCGGGTGCCCTATCGGGAGACGGTCATCCCCGGCATCCCGGGCGCCCGGGCGGTGAAGACCGAACGGGAGAAGGTGCGTATCGCCGTCGCCGCGTTCCCGAATGGTCACCCGCGGTCACGGTCCACCTCGCAGGACATCGACACCCTGCTGGCCAAGCAGGCCGCCGGGGCGAACCTCGCCATCACCCAGCTGTTCTTCCACGCCGACCACTATCTGAGCTTCATCCAGCGGGCCCGGACGGCCGGGGTCGAATTCCCCATCCTGCCCGGGATCATGCCGGTCACCAGTCCGGCCCGGCTGCGCCGCATCCTCGAGCTCTCCGGCGAGGAGCTGCCCTCCGAGCTGGCCATCCAGCTCGAAGTGGAGCCGACCCGGGAGGGACAGCGGGAGATCGGCACCCGTCACGCCACCGACCTCGCCCGTGAGCTGATCGCGGGCGGCGCCCCCGGCCTCCACCTGTATGCCTTCAACCAGGCCGACACCGTTCTCGCCGTTCTGGCCGGGGCCGGTCTGATCAAACCCGTCCTCGGTTAGACGGAGCGCAGGACGGCGACGACCTTGCCGAGGATCTCGGCGTGGTCGCCGACGATAGGTTCGAAATTGGAGTTCCGCGGGAGCAGCCAGGTGTGACCATCGCGCTGGCGGAAGACCTTGACGGTGGCTTCGTTGTCGAGCATGGCGGCGACGATCTCGCCGTTCTCCGCCGTCTTCTGCTGACGCACCACGACCCAGTCGCCGTCCATGATGGCCGCGTCGATCATGGATTCGCCCGCGACCTTGAGCATGAACAGCTCGCCCTTGCCCACCAGCTGGCGGGGGAGCGGGAAGATCTCGTCGATCTGCTGTTCCGCGGTGATCGGGATGCCGGCGGCGATGCGCCCGACGAGGGGGACCATCGCGGCGTCGCCCACCTGGGCGCCCGAGTGGAAGCTTTCCGTGCTGCTTGACGAGGCATCCTCGGGCGACTGCGGAATCTCGATCAGCACCTCGAGGGCGCGGGGGCGATTGGGGTCCCGGCGGAGGTACCCGCTCAGCTCGAGCTGGTTGAGCTGGTGCGTGACGCTTGAGAGCGAGGACAGGCCGACGGCGTCGCCGATCTCGCGCATGCTCGGCGGGTAGCCGCGCTGGCTGACCGAGCGCTGAATGACGTCCATGATCGCGAGCTGTTTCTCGCTCAGGCTCTTGCGCCGTCTCGTCCCGCTTTTTTCGCGGGGGCCGCTGGGGTCTTGGGCCACGATTGTCGCTCCTCGTCTCGGGCTGCGCGCGGCCCCGGTAGGCGGTGATCACCGGGCCGCGAGCGAATGTCGGGGGTGCCTGATTGTGTTGCAACCAGACACTCGAAACTGTATCCACCTCCGCGCGGATAGACAAACATTCATTCGAGTGTGTCGCAAGTTTTTTTTAGGAATTTCTTCAAAAGGGCTTGATTGTTCGAATAATCGAATATACATTCGGAACATAGGTTCGCATCCGGCTCTCCCGGCCGAGAGCCGGATGCGACTTAACACAGGAGGTTCGACATGAGCACTGCATTCACCATGAGTTCTGCCCTCGGTCTGAGCGGCGCACTCGATCTGAGCACCGCACCCGACGCGAGCGCCGCCCAGGGGCTGCGCGTCGCCACCGGGCGCAGCACCCTGCGCATCACCCGGCGCGGACGCATCGTCCTGACCATGCTGGTTTCGGTTCCGCTCGTCGCCACGGCACTGGCCGTCGCCCTCAACGGGGGCATCGCCGTCGCCGAGAATTCGAACGTGGGCGGTCGTGTCGCCACGGCCTTCGAGTACGTGACCGTCCAGTCCGGGCAGTCCCTGTGGGAGCTGGCCGAGACCGTCGCCCCGACCTCGGACCCGCGTGAGGTGATCGCGGAGATCGTCAGCCTCAATCAGCTGCCGTCCGACAGCGTGCAGCCCGGTCAGCGTCTCGCCCTGCCGAACGAGTACTGACCTTTTCAGTAATATGGGGGGAGTGACCAGTCTCAACGACCTGCCCCTCCGTGACAATCTGCGCGGACTCACTCCCTACGGGGCGCCCCAGCTTCATGTTCCGGTGGCCTTGAACGTGAACGAGAACACGCACGGCATCCCCGCCGCGGTGGCCGACGACATCGCCGCGGCCCTCGCCGTGGCCATCCGCACGGTCAACCGGTACCCGGACCGCGAGTTCACCGAACTGCGGGACTCCCTGGCCCGCTACCTCGGGCACGGGTTGACCCGGAACAACATCTGGGCGGCCAACGGCTCCAACGAGGTGCTGCAGCAGGTGCTGCAGGCGTTCGGCGGCCCCGGCCGCTCCGTTCTGGGCTTCGCGCCGACCTACTCGATGTATTCCCTGCTCGCCTCCGGCACCGGAACCCGCTGGATCGCCGGCGGTCGCGACGCTGACTTCGAACTGTCCCCGGCCACGGCCGTCGAATGGGTCGACCGGGTGGCACCGGACCTCGTCTTCCTGTGCTCCCCGAACAACCCCACCGGCACCCCCCTCTCCCTGGAGACGATCGAGGCCGTCTACAACGCGACCGACGGAATCGTCGTGGTCGACGAGGCCTACGCCGAGTTCGGTCCGGATGGCTCGCCCAGCGCGATGAGCCTGCTGCCCGGGCGCGAGCGTCTGCTCGTGTCCCGCACCATGAGCAAGGCCTTCGCCTTCGCCGGGGCCCGCGTCGGCTACCTCGCGGCCGACCCGGCTGTGACGGATGCCCTGCGCCTGGTTCGCCTGCCGTACCACCTGTCCGCGCTCACCCAGGCGGCCGCGGTGGCCGCCCTGGCGCACACGCCGGAGATGCTCGCCATGGTCGACGACATCCGTGGCCAGCGGGACCGGCTCGTCAGCGAACTCGCCCGCCTCGGCTACACCCCCCTCCGCAGCTCGAGCAACTTCGTTCTCTTCGGCGGCGTGGAGGACCCGCGGGCGACCTTCGAGGCGCTCCTGGCCCTGGGCATCCTCGTGCGCGACATCGGGATCAGCGGTCACCTCCGCGTCACGGCGGGCACCGAGGCCGAGACCACGGCCTTCCTCGAGGCCCTCGAGGGCCTCGGACGGCAGTGAACACCCGGGGCCAATAAACTAAACGGCATGAGCTTCTCTTCAGCGTCCACCTCGCCCCGCTTCGCCCACCTGCAGCGTGAGACGAGCGAGTCCAGCATCGACCTGTCGCTCAACCTCGACGGCACCGGTGAATCCGACATCCAGACATCCGTGCCGTTCTACGACCATCTGCTCACCGCGTTCGCCAAGCACTCCCTGACCGACCTCACCGTGCGCGCCCGCGGCGACATCGACATCGACGTGCACCACACGGTGGAGGACGTCGGTATCCTGCTGGGCCAGGCCATCAAGCAGGCCCTCGGTGACAAATCCGGCATCTCCCGCTACGGCGACGCCCTCGTGCCTCTCGACGAGGCCCTCGTGCAGGCGGTCGTCGACATCTCCGGCCGCCCCTACCTTGTGCACACGGGAGAGCCGGACGGCTTCGAGTACCACCTGATCGGCGGCCACTTCACCGGGTCGATGGTGCGTCACGTGTTCGAGGCGATCGCCTTCAACGCCGGCCTGACCGTGCACGTGACCGTGCAGGGCGGCCGCGACCCGCACCACATCGCCGAGGCCGAGTTCAAGGCCTTCGCCCGCGCCTTCCGGCAGGCCAAGGCACTCGACCCGCTCGTCTCCGGCATCCCGTCGACCAAGGGTGCGCTGTGACCAGCGTCGTCGTCTTCGACTACGGCACGGGCAATGTGCACTCCGCCGTGAAGGCGCTCGAACTGGCCGGGGCCGACGTCACCCTGACCCGCGACCGCAAGCAGGCGCTCGAAGCCGACGGGCTGGTCGTTCCCGGCGTCGGCGCGTTCAGCGCGGTCATGGACGCCCTCAGGGAGGTCAGGGGCGACGAGATCATCGACCGCAGGATCGCCGGCAGCCGGCCGGTCCTGGGCATCTGCGTGGGCATGCAGGTCTTGTTCGAGCACGGCGTCGAACGCGGCGTCGACACCGAGGGTCTGGGCGAGTGGCCCGGCACCGTCACCCAGCTGCGCGCGCCGGTGCTGCCGCACATGGGCTGGAACACCGTCACGCCCGACCCGGACTCCGTCCTGTTCCGGGGGCTCGAGGGTGAGCGCTTCTACTTCGTGCACTCCTACGCCGCGCAGGAGTGGACCCTGGAGGTCATGCCTCCCTTCCCGAAGCCGCGCCTGACCTGGGCCGAGCACGGGGGCCCGTTCCTGGCCGCGGTCGAGAACGGACCGCTCGTGGCCACCCAGTTCCACCCGGAGAAATCCGGGGAGGCGGGCATCCGTCTGCTCTCGAACTGGCTCGGCTCCCTGCACGACTAGCCGGCCGGCGCTGCTGCCCCGTCTCATCCGGTCAGCGCCCCGCCGTGACCGGCCCCAACCCGCGACCATCCGCACCGATTCCCCCGAACTGAGGACCACCATGACTCCGAACACCCCCGCTCCGCGTCTCGTTCTGCTGCCGGCCGTCGATGTGGCCGACGGCAAAGCCGTGCGCCTGACCCAGGGTGAGGCCGGCACCGAGACCAACTACG
Source organism: Cryobacterium shii (assembly GCF_004402595.1). Taxonomy (GTDB): domain Bacteria; phylum Actinomycetota; class Actinomycetes; order Actinomycetales; family Microbacteriaceae; genus Cryobacterium; species Cryobacterium shii. The sequence goes on from NZ_SOFY01000068.1 coordinate 45,651, forward strand.
GCGACCCCGTCGACGCGGCCCTGGACTGGGCTCGCCAGGGCGCAGAGTGGATCCACCTGGTCGACCTGGACGCCGCCTTCGGCCGCGGCACCAACACCGCGGTGATCCGCGACGTCATCCGTGAGGTCACCGGGGTCAAGATCGAGCTCTCCGGCGGCATCCGCGACGACGCGTCGCTGGACGCGGCCCTGAACGCGGGCGTGAGCCGGATCAACCTCGGCACCGCGGCGCTGGAGAACCCGGAGTGGGCGGCGCAGGTCATCGCCCGTCACGGCGACGCCGTCGCCGTCGGCCTCGACGTGCGCGGCACCACCCTCGCGGCCCGCGGCTGGACCAAGGAGGGCGGCGACCTCTGGCAGGTCCTGGCCCGCTTGGAGGAGGCCGGCTGCTCCCGCTACGTCGTCACCGACGTGACCAAGGACGGCACCCTGCAGGGCCCCAACATCGACCTGCTCCGCCAGGTGATGGAGCGCACCGACAAGCCGGTCGTCGCCTCCGGCGGCATCTCCAGCCTGGACGACCTCCGCGCGCTGCGCGAGCTCGTGCCCCTCGGCCTCGAAGGCGCGATCGTGGGCAAGGCCCTGTACGCGGGGGCGTTTACCCTGGGCGAGGCGCTGGATGTCGCGGGCGCGTAACCTCGGCTCGACCGGCCTGCCCGGCGGACCTGGCGGAGCGGGCGGACCCGGGGGGCCTGGTGACTCCGCCGGGCAGCCGTGGGCCGGCCGGGAATTCGAGACCAACGAGCATGCCGAGGACGACGGCCTTGCCCCGGCTCCGCTGCTGGCGGCACTGCGACTTTTCCGCGACCGGGAGGCCGGCGAGGAAGCGGTGATCGACGCCATCCGTGACTCGCGGCTGCTCGTGCCCCTGGTGACCCGGCTCGGCGACTCGGCCACGACTTCGGCCGGGCTGCTCATCGACAAAACGCAGGAACTCTCGATCATCACCGTGGCGGGGCCCGACGGCCGCACGGTGCTGCCCGTGTTCTCCTCGACCGCCGCGATGGCGGCCTGGAACGCGGATGCCCGACCCGTGCCGTCCGACGGCATCCGGGTCGCCCTGGCCGCGGCGCAGGAGAACACCGACCTCGTCGTGCTCGACCCGACCGCGGACACCGAGTTCGTCGTGCGCCGGCCGGCGCTGTGGGCCATCGCCCAGTCGAAGCCGTGGACGCCCAGCTACGCCAGCCGCGAGGTCGCGGATGCCTTCACCGCCTCGGTCGGCACGGAGCTGAGCGTGCTCGGCGTGCATCTGGCCGCGGGCGACCCGACCGGTCGCCTGGCCGGACCCGAGCTGCTCGTGCGCCTCGAACTGGTCGACGGGCTGACTCAGGCCGAGCTCGACGCCACGCTCGCCCGGCTCGCCGCCCGCTGGTCGGCCAGTGACGTGATCGCAACCCAGGTGGATTCGCTCAAGGTGCAGCTCGCCGCGTCGGCGTAGCTCGGCTGCTCGCTCGCCCGCCCGCCCGCTCGCCGGCCCGCTCGCCCGCCCGCCGGCCCGCTCGCTCGCCCGCCGGC
>NZ_SOFY01000061.1 GCF_004402595.1 Cryobacterium shii
GACCATCAGCATCGAGGAAGGCCCGCTTCTATGTGCGGAAGCGACCCGGAGTGGGGAATTTCAGTGAGCAGAACTGGGGAATTTCAGTGAGCGCCGTCATCAGGTTGCTCTCCCCGAATTCCGGGTCCTCCGGGTCGACGGATGCCGGGTCCCCGGTGAAATTGGCGATGTTACAGGCCAGATGGGGGCTCTGTTTCTCGTCGCTGACCTTGAACTGGAGGAAGAACTCCCGGTCCACGTCGCGCGGGGTCCCGTCGGGACGGGCGGCACCCACCTTCGTGATAACCATCGGTCCGACGAGTCCCGCGTAGTCATCCGTGACCTCGCTCGTGTGCGAGTGGTACATCCACATCACCGAGCTGCCGTCCATGGGCCCGGCCCGCTCCGGCACCCCATAGCTATAGGTGTAGGTGCCGCCCGGCGGCACGGCATCGTCCGCCTGGTCGCTGGGCGCGGTGCCGTCGTCGTAGGGCGCCCCCTCGCTGCTCTTCTTGTAGAAGACGCCGTGGGTGTGCACGCTCGCCGGTCGGTCCGGATTGTTGCGGAAGACGACCTTGATCGTGTCTTCAACAACCCCGCGGATGACCGGGCCGAGCATGCTCAGGCGCTGGTCCGCGTCGGCGCGCGGCTTGAGGGTGCCGAAGGACGCATCCGTGTATTCGCGGTACAGCGACTTCAGATAACTGCTGCCGATGCGCTGCGGACCCGACTCCACAAAGACCGCTGCGGCGGCGTCGAACGGTTGGCCGGTGATCTGGTCGGCCCCAGCCGGGGCATAGTTCCAAACGACCTCATCGGCGGCGAGGAAGTAGGTGCGGGTCTGTGGCACATAGGAGCTGCCCGCCTGCACGCTCGCCGCGCCGCCGCCGCCGCCAAAAAGACGCGCGAGCACCAGCGCCGAGGCGATCGCCACCACGGCGACGACCGCGGCGAGGCGCAGGCGCCGCCGGTTCTGGGATACGCGGCGGTTCGTTGACGGCCCCTCGGTGGGGTCCAGGGTCTCAGACACGGGCACACCTCGTTTCGTCGGGTTGGTAGGCCGGCGGCATTCGGTGGCCTTCGCTGGCCTTGCGGACATAATAGTCCGGGGCTACGAAGAAGTTGAGGCGGTCGAATCAGTTCGAAGTCTGCCCTGGGGCCGATCCTGTCAGCGGAGTGCGACGCCCGAATTAGACGCCGGCGAGCCAGAGGTCGGGACCGAAGATCTCGTAGTGGATGCGCTCGGCCGGCACGCCGGACTCCAGCGCCTGTGAGCGCAGGCTGCGCATGAACGGGAGCGGGCCGCAGAGGTAGACCGAGGCATCCTCCGGAATCGTCACGTTCTCGAGCGACATGAAACCCTCGTGGTGGCCCTCGCTCGGGATCTCCAGCCAGAGTTCCAGTTCGGCCGCCTCGAGCAGCGCGATGTCCTCGCTCATCTGGTCGCGCAGCGCCCAGCGCTCGAGGTTGCTCTCGGCGTGCAGCACGAGCACCTCGCGCTTCGAGCCGGTGTCGACCAGGGAACGCAGGATCGACGCGCTCGGCGTGCAGCCGATTCCGGCCGAGGCAAGAATCAGCGGGCCGGTGCCCTGATCCAGGGTGATGTCACCGCACGGCACGGAGAGGATCAGGGTGTCGCCGACCTGCACGTCACGGTGCAACACGGGCGAGACCTCACCGTCAGCGTCAAGCTTGGTGGTGAAGACGCGGGTCGTGGCCGTGCCGGCCGACAGCGAGTACTGGCGCACCTGGCGGATGCCGTCGGGCATGGTGGCCGTGACGCTGACGTACTGGCCCGGCAGGGCGGGTGTGACGGGGGTGTCGTCGGCCGGCTCTAGTGTGAACGTGACGGCGTCGGTGCCGGCGGTTTCCTTCTTGATGACGACCCAGGGGGCGAGAGGCTTGTCGCTGGCGAGTCCGGCGTAGAGGCCCTTTTCCATCTTGATCAGGGCGTGGGCCATCAGCCAGTAGACCTCGGTCCAGGCGCCTGCGATCTCGGCCGTGATGACGTCGCTGAGTTCGTCGGCGATGGCTTCGAAGAGGTACTTGTAGACGATGTCGTACTGCTCGGGCTGGATGTCGAGGGAGATGTGCTTGTGGGCGATGCGGGACAGCATGGCCTCGGGGGTCGTCTCGGGATTGTTCACCAGATGGGTCGCGAAGACCGCGATGCTGCCGGCCAGGGCCTGTTGCTGCGAGCCGTTCTTCTGGTTCGAGCGGCTGAATAGCCCGTCGAAGAGCTCGGGGTGGGCGGTTAGCATACGGCCGTAAAAGTTCTTCGCGATCTCGGGCATGCGCTCCCCAACCAGGGGCAGTGTCGCTTCGATCAGGGGCAGTGACTGGGTAGAGAGCATGCAGACTCCAAGCATTGAGGGATTTAACTCAAAGCTATCATTTCAAATAACCGCTGTGTGACGCGCCCGGCTCAGCGATGTCAGCGCTCAGCCCCCTTGAGACTGCCGGTTCCGGCGCCTGACGGGTCGAAGATCAGGCAGACGACGTTACGGCCGCCCGGCTCGGCCCAGCTCCGCTCGGTCGGAGTGAAGTAGTCCAAGTCCAGTGAGGAGTCCTGATACGGCATCCCGGTGAAGCCCTCGAACCCGGACGCGCAGCCCGATTCGGCCGCCGCTGTGACCGCCATGTCGCCGGGGAAAGCCTCGCCGGCCACCGGGAACCGGTCGAACACCTCGAAGTCGTGAGTCTCGGAGCAGGGGAGAACGGGGATGGTCCTGACATCGGCATCCACACCCGCATCCTCTTTCGTGGCCTCTGTGTCGTCGTGGGTGGCCTCGTCTGCAGAGTCGGTGAGACAGTCTCCGGCGAGGAGGGCGGTGACCGGGGACACGGTGGCGAGGGGCGAGAGCGTCCGCGGGGCCGCCGTGACGGGAACCGTCGGCAGCATATCGACGATTATGCTGCATCCGGTCAAGGTCCCGATCACCAGGGCCGGCAGTATGAGCCGGGCACCGAGCCGGAGGCGCGCGACGGCCATCCGTCTAGATGGCCGGTTCGGCCGTGGTACCGCCAGCGACTGCGTTTCGGAGCGCTCGCAGGGTCGCCTCGTGCAGGAGGCCGTTGGTGGCCAGCGCGCTGCCGTGCCACGGGCCGGGGCGGCCGTCGGCCGACGTGAAGCGGCCGCCGGCCTCCTGCACGATCGGGGCCAGGGCTGCCATGTCGTAGGGCTGCAGGTCGTACTCGGCGGCGATGTCGATCAGGCCTTCGGCCAGGAGCATGTAGGACCACATGTCGCCGTAGGCCCGGGTGCGCCAGACCTGCCGGGTCAGCGCGACCAGCGCATCGAGGTGACCGGCGACATCCCACTGTTGGATGCTGTTATAGCTGAGGGAGGCGTCCGCGAGTTCGGTCACGCCGGAGACCTGCAGGCGCACGGGCGCGGCCCCGGGCGTGCGTTCGTCGGTCATCCAGGCGCCGCCTCCGGTGCGTGCCCACCAGCGTTTGCCGAGCGCAGGGGCGCTCACCATGCCGAGCATGGGGACGCCGTCGATGGCGAGGGAGATCAGCGTGCCCCAGACCGGGATCCCGCGCATGAAGCCTGCCGTCCCGTCGATGGGGTCGATGATCCACTGCCGGATGGTCGAGCCCTCGGTGCCGAACTCCTCGCCCAGGATGCCGTCGGTCGGGCGCCGCTCGGCCAGGTGGGTGCGGATGGCGCGCTCGACCGCCTGGTCGGCATCCGTCACGGGCGTGCGGTCGGGTTTGGTGCTCACCACGAGGTCCATCGCGTGGAACCGGTCGCGCGAAATCGCATCGGCCAGATCGGCGAGTTCGGCCGCAAGGACAAGGTCATCGTCGAGGGAGTAGATCAGAGGCTCGGTCACGCTCCCCAGCCTAGTTATTCTGGCGCGACACACCGGGTCGCGGCTCGATTCGCATGGATCGCGTCAGGATGTTAGTCTCTTTCGAGTCGGTTCGGGGTAGCTCGAACGGATAAAAAAGAAATACGCACCTCTAGCTCAATTGGCAGAGCAACTGACTCTTAATCAGTGGGTTCCCGGTTCAAGTCCGGGGGGGTGCACCAGTCAATGGGCCTGAGCCCCGTAGTTACCTAACAGCTACGGGGATCAGGTGTTTTCATACATACCCTCAGCGACACTCAAGTCGTCAAAAACTCGTCAAAAACCCCCGAGGGCCCACCCTCCGTGGCACTCGTCATCCGGTTGTTTCGGGGTATTCCCCGTTGACCTCCGGGTGGTGCCGGGAGCTCGTTCCTACCTACGAGGTATGAACGAGCCTCGCACCTTCGCAGAGCTGCCGAGCCGCCTTGAGCGACTGCTTACGGTGCAGCAGCTTTCGGACTACCTCGGCGTGCCGGTCAAGACGCTCTACGAGTGGCGCACGCAGAAGGTCGGCCCTCGCGCGGTCAAGGTGGGGCGCGCGCTGCGCTATCCCGAGAGTCACGTGATCGACTGGCTGGAGGCGCAGTCGTGAGCCGCCCCGTTCAGCCGCTGGGCACCTACGGTTCGATTTCGGTGAGAAAGCTCGGAGCGAAGTATGCGGCCACCACGCGCTACCGCGACATGGACGGCGACTACCTCCGCATCCAGGCCACGGCAACCAGCGAGACAAAGGCCACGAACGCGCTCAAGGTGAAGATCGCCGAGCAAGTGGACACAGCAGGCGATAGCGATCTGGATCGCAACACCAGCCTGCGCGACCTCTCGAGCTATTGGCTGGAGGAGGTCCGCGTTACCGGACGGCAGGCGCCGCAGACGCTCGATGCCTACGAGCGCAGCCTGGAGGTAGTCGTGCTCCCGGCGCTCGGTCAGTTGCGGCTACGGGAGCTGACCGTCGGCCGCGTCGATCGATTCCTGAAGGCACTGGCACCCCAACACCCGTCGCGCGCCCGTCGGGCCAAGATCGTGCTCGCGCTGGTCTTTGATCTCGCCGTGCGACACGACGCGGTAGGCAAGAACCCGGTGCGCGACACCGCGCCCGTTCCGCGCGGACGCAAGGAGATTCGCAGTCTCGACCACGCCGAACTTGCGCGGCTGCGCGACGCCGTGGCGAAGTGGCGCACGGGCGAGAAGGTGCACGGTCCCAAGCCCGACGGTCAGCTCGCCGACGTCATCGAAACGATCCTTGGCACCTCTGCGCGCATCGGCGAAGCGCTGGCGATTCGCAAGTGCGACGTCGACATGACCGTCTCGCCACCGGAGGTCACGATCAGCGGAACACTTGTGCAGCGCAGGGGGCACAGTCTGTACCGGCAGCCTCAGGTCAAGCACTCGAAGGACTGGCGAATCATTGCCGTGCCGAGCTACACGGCCCAAGCCATTCGCTCACGGCTCGCGATGCTCGGCAACATGCCTGACGATCACCCGATCTTCAGCACCCGCAACGGCACCTTTATCTCCCCAAACAACCTGCGCCGCCAGCTTCGCGCTGTGCTCGCGTCAGCGGGGCTGGCGGAGGACCTCGACCTGAGCGACATCAGCCCGCACACATTCCGCAAGACCGTAGCCACGACGATCGACCAGGCAGCCTCCATAGACCTCGCCGCAGAACTGCTCGGCCACGCTTCGAAGGAGGTCACCGAGACCTACTATGTTCAGCCCACGAAGCGGGTTAACCCGGTCACGGCGGAGATCCTCGAACGATTAGCTCCCGACGGCGGCGGGTCGACGCTCGGCAGCGCTGAGCTGGACGGCGACGGCGTATGAGGGCCTGGGGATGCTCAGACGTCGAGTAACTTTGCGTCGGCGTGCACCTGAGCGAGCACGTCATCGAAGGTCGGTGGTTGCTCGGTGCCGTAGTAGAGGTCGCGCATGGCGGCATCGTGTTCTGCCTGGAGGCGCTCGGCGAGTGGCGAGGCGGCATCGAAGGCGGGCGATGCAGCGAACCCGCCCTCGGGCAGGGGCAGATCGGGCTTGCCGAACGCGGCGGAGACCTCGCGGGCGCTGTTGAGGATCTCGGCCACGAGGCTCCTGTCGGCGAACAGGTCGCGCACGACGGGCGTGAGTAACAGAGCGTGGATATCGTAGAGCTGGCGTCCGATGCGCGGCCAGCCGTGGGGGCCCGTGGTTGCGTCGGGGTCGCCGGCGAAGTTATTGACGCGCAGCAGCTTCTCCAGCAGAGTGCGGCCAGGGTGCAGGATCGGGACGTCGAAGGATGCCAGGTCGTCCCACGCGCTGGTGTCGAAGCCCGCGGCGTCGAGTTCTCGGCTGAGCAACGACGTCACCGGGTGGTTAGCGCGCGGGTTCGGCCCGCCGGACTGCCCCAGCTCGACGAGGATCGCGGCGGGGTCGGCGATCGCCCCCGGCGTGCCGCGGTGTTCCAGCGGCGGATTCAGGTAGCCCGCGCGATGGAACGTGCCGGAGTTGCCGCCCGCGGTGACGTCCGACGGTTCCGCGCCGGTGGCTGCAGCAGCACTGGCGAGGATGTTACGTAGCGCGCGTTGCTCGGCGTTCTTCGACGGGTACTGGCCGATGACGAGCAGGTCGAGGTCTTCGGAGAATCGGCGGATGATCCGCAGCTTCTCCAGACTTGTACCGCCTTTAAAAACGATCTCGTCGGGGTGCGCGGTTGTGATCGAGCGCAGCGCCTCGCAGACCCAGTAGTCCTTCTCTACGGCGAGCGGCTGCACCCCGAGGCGTTCCGCGGCAGCGAGGATCGTGTCGCGGAACACCTCCGGATCGTCATCCCGCCACAGTGCCGCCACTTCGTTCATACGAACGCCAGCGTCGCCAGCGCGGCGGATTCGGTGCGACGGTCGGCGGCGGGCACCCGGTCGGCAAGGTCCGACCGGCCCGCAGCGGTCAGCAGCGCCCTGAGCCGTGCGCGCGCCTGCCCCGGCTCCGTCGTGGCAGCATCCGCGAGCCGCTCGGCGCGTACGATGCCGGAGCGCAGCAGCTCGGTGAGCTGCCGGGTAGCCTGCGCGAGCTCTACCTCGACCAGGGCAGGCCAGTCATCGAGCACCTCGAGCATGGCCACCTCAGTCGGGGTCAGGCGCGCCGCGGCCCGCCCGGTGCGGGCAGCGCGGGAGACGAACCTGACGACACCGGCATCCGAGGGCGCACGGTCGGGAACGGCGATCTGCGCACGCCGGGGAACCTGCGTCGACAGTCGCAGCGCATTCGCCGCGGACAGGCCCGCTGGCCCGACGCCAGCGCCGCGCGTGAGAGCCTCGACCAGGCGTTCCGGGGAGGGCGGTGCCATCCCGAGCGGGGTCTTCGTTCCGCGCCAGTACAGGCCGCGGCGGATGCGCCGGAGTTCGTCTCGGTCTTCCAAGTCACCGAGCAGGTGGTGCACGGTCGACGGGCTGAGCTGGAGGTCGGAGGGCTGCCAGAACCGATCGCGCGAGGCAAGCACGGCCTGCCGTGCGCGCGCCGCACCCTGACGGTCACGATGGGGTGCAAGTGCAGTCGTCACGTAGACCCTCCCTTCTGGTAACACGATACGAGATCCTGCGGTAATCCAGTTTACATAGCGATACGGGAAACTGCACTAATTGTCGTAGTGTTCGGCAAGACGCGCAATGATTCTGGCTTGTGATGGTATCCCAGTCTCGCGCTACGGACGATCGAAGGTCACGTCCACACGAACGCTACGGTCTAGTGATCCACGGCGAGCTGCGCGTAGAAGGCGTCCTCTGCTGCGCGACGTCGAGCGATGTCGTCACGGACGAACTGCACGAAGTCCTCGTCCCGGTCGGTGATCGCCGATTCCTCGACAGTCGGGGCGGGGTCTTCGCCGGGCCACGCGGCCTGCCGCGTTGGCCGGTCGCTGTCGAGGCGGGTGCCGCAGGCGGCGACCCAGTCGTGCAGTCGTTGCTTGGCGTCAGCGAAGTCGCGGTGCCAGCCGATCGGGGCCGAACCGTGCTGCTTCGGCTCGTACGCGCTCAGCCAGTGTTGGCGCAACGCCGACAGCTCCCAGATGAGTTCGGGATGCCGGTGCCACAGCGGCGGGATGACGCCCACGCTGAGTCCGTAGGTGTGCCGCAGCCAGTTGATCCAGGCGTTCAGCTCCAGCCATTCGACCTGTGCCTCCTCGGCGGTGAGCAGGTTCCAGTTGATTGGTCGAGGGGGCTCCGGGGTGTGCGCATCGTCTTCGCCGGGTGCGGCCATCGGCTCGGGTTCATCGGCCGGCGGCGGCTCGAAGTCGAAGCCGGGGATGGAGAGCGTGTTGTCGTCGAGTGGCATCGCCGGACCTCACAGCGTGATTGGGCGGATCGGCTTCGCCGCCGCGGCGTCCGGGGCGGTTTGCTCGATCCCCGCGCCCTGACCGCGGCTGCGGTCGACGGCGTAGATCGACCGGGCCGTATCATGTCCGAGGCGCTTGGCGACGAACTCCTCACCGGTGATGGTTTGTCCATCGCGCTCGTAGCTGTACGGGTGCACGTAGCCCTCGGCGACGAAATTGTCACCCTTGGCGAGCTGCGCGAATGCCCGCTCCGCACTCCGGCGGTACATCACGAGGTCGTGAAACGTTGTCTCCTGCTGCGTGAAGCTGCCGTCGGGATTGCGCTCGAAATGCTCTTGGCCGATACGCACGTGCAGACGTGCTTCGCCGTTGGCATTGAACGAGAGTTGTGGATCAGTGGCGATGAATCCCGAGAGGGATTGTTGGGTGTGGATCGCCATCAGAGATGCTCCTTAGTCTGGTCAGGTGACCCAAATGGGTCTCGGCTTGCTAGAGAGGTGCGCGCGTCATCCCCGGCGAAGCAGCCTCTCGACCCCAGCCCGTTGCGCGCTCAGCTCGGCGGCGTCGGGGCGCTCAGTCCACTCGCGCATCCGGGTCACGATGGGCGGAGCGGAGCGCAGCAGCACGAGCGCCGTGCCGTACGGCAGGGTGCGGATGACGTCGGGCGGCATGATCGGCACGCGCCGCGTCGAGCGCTGATTCGAGCGCAACCCGCGCTCGCCGATGGTCACCGAGTCGGTGGTTTCATCACGGTCGCCGATGAGGGTGGAGAGATCCTGAAGGTCGCGGGAACCGGATGCGCCGCCGAGCACGATCTTGGCGATGCTGGCATCCCAAATAGCTGTCGCCGCATTCTCTCCCCAGCGTTCGCGCGCCTGAGCCATTGATTGCAAGACGGGCATCACCGTCAGTCCGGTGCCCCCTCCCTCGGCCATGAGTATCGGGAGTGAGGGCAGGGGTGCGAGGTTGCCGATCTCATCGAGCGCGAGCAGCACCGGCGGGTCGAGTCGCGCGCCGGGTGAGCGCGCGGCGAGACGGCGCGCGGTTTCCACGAGGTCTTCGACGAATGCGGCGACGAGCGCCGATGATGCACCGGCACCGGCACCCGTTGCCAGCAGGTAGAGCGTGCCCGAGTCATGGAGAAATGCCTCTGGATCGAACTGCTCGTCCTCGCTCGGACTGACTGCTTCGAGTACTCGCGGGTCGGCGAGCGCTGCCAGAGCCAACGAGACCCCCTGCCAGATCGAGTCGCGCGTACGTGGGTCGGAGTGGAGCATCGCGTCGAGCGACTCCGCCCAGCCGGTCGCCGCACCGGAGGAGGCGGACAGGATGGCGACGGCATCCGCTGCCGCCGCGGGATCGAGCGTCCAGCGAAACAGCTCGGCGGGTGGCCTGCCGTCGAGGGCGGCCGCGTGCAGCAGTGCTTGGAGCGCTGTGCGGGTCTTGCCCTCCCAGAAGCCGCCGTTCTCCACTGCGGGGCCGGAGATCCCGGTGCCCGCGGCGAGCCCGGTGGCACGGATCATCGCCGTGAGCGGCAGTTCGCACCCACGCACCGGATTCCAGCGCAGACCGGCAGGCACGCCCTCGGCGAGCCGCTGCGGGTCGAAGACGGCGACCGGCCCGCGCCGCGAACGTGCGCGGAGCGTGGCAGTGAGGTTGTCGGGGCGCGTCGAGGTAGTCACGACAGCACCGGGGGCGTCGAGGATGCTGTTGATGACGATGTGCGTACCCTTGCCAGAACGTGGCGGCCCGATGAGCAGGATGGAGTCCTCCACCGAGGTCCAGACCCGCTTCCCCCGGGCGGTGCCGATCAGATAGCCGACGTCCTCGGGCCGGGGCTTGTCGAGCGAGGGACGAAGGATGCCTGCGCGGGTGGGCAGGGCACGATCCGAGGCGGAGCGCACGATGTCGCCGGTCTCGGCGATGCCGACGATCTTGTTCGGGTCGGCTTTCGAGCGACGACCCAGCTCGTGGACGAATCGCCAGAGAAACCATCCGGCGACTCCGGCACCCGCGACCATCACGCCGGCGGTCAGCCAGTAGGCCACGGGATGAAGGGTCTCCGAGTCGAGTGCCGAGCCGGGGTCGTCGGCGTGGAAGACGACGCCGAACCCGGCCTCAAGGCCCGCCGTCGGCTGTGCCACTCCCGTCAGGAACGCCGCCACGTTGCCCGCGAGCCGCAGTACCCCGGCGAGCACCATCGCACCGATCAGTGCGCCGAGCGCGAGGTTTGTCAGCTCGTCGCCGAACGACCCCGATCGCGTCGACGCGCTGCTCACGTCGGCTGCCCGACGATGCAGGTGCCTGACATGCGCCCGAGCAGGACAACCTCGCGGGTGGGGCTGAGGTCGAGTAGTCCCGGCTCGATCAGCGATCGGGCGGAGCCTTCGCTCTGCGCGTCAGTGTGGCGGATGATGATCGCCACCGCGACCTGCTCGCCGGGGATGAATCCCTCGTCGCCGTGCACGGCCAGCAAATGCGCAGAAATGCCCGCGCTCGGTTCAGCCGTCACCGGCGCCGGTTCCTCGCCTGGCTCCGTCGCCAGGGTGCCCAGGATCGGCTGCGTCACGATGTCGGTGTAGACGCTGCCATCCTGCTCGTTGATGACCACACGGACGGGCGAATGGTGCTGCTCGATCACCTGGCTGATGACCTGCGCGAACGAGTGGCGCTGCCACCGCGGAGCGAAGGTCGGCGCGTCGAGCTGCTGCCCATCCACGGCGACGCTGAGCGTTGCGTCCGGCTGGACGGTCATCACGATGATCGGAAGCACCGGGGGTACTTGTATTGGCGGCGCAGCCTCGGTCTTGCTGCTGGAGAGGGGCTTGCGTCGCTTCGTCAGTGTGCTGCTCATCGCACGCCTCCTGTCATCCGGCTGGTCGTGTCGAATGCCGCCAACTCGGCGGGATGGAGCTGGTGCTGCACGACGAAGCTTCTGTCCTTGATGCGCCAGAGCCCCTGTCCGGTGCCGAGCCCCGGCAGTAGCCCTTGCTCGGTGCCGGTCAGCCCCAGCGCGCTCGCCGTTGCGCCGAGCTGGTCGGACTCTTGGCGGTAGATGATCCTGGTCTCCGCGTTGGCGAGCAGCGACGACGCGAGCGCGCGCATCGCAGAACCCTGATCGCCCACGTTGTCGAGGTCGCTGAGCTTGTGGAAGATCAGCATGTTGGCGATGCCGAAGTGCCTCGCCAACCGCCACTGTGCATCCATTCGCCGAAGGAGCGCCGGGTGCGACATCAGGCGCCACGCCTCGTCATAGATCACCCACCGCTGACCGCCTTGCGGGTCGAGCAGCGCCGACTCCATCCACGCGGATGAGCAGGTCATCAGCACCGAGACGAGGGTCGAGTTCCCGGCGACGCGCGAAAGATCGAGGGAGATCATCGGCAGGGACGGGTCAAATTTCACCGTGCTCGGCCCGTCGAAGAGGCCCTGGAGGTCACCAGCGACGAGCCGCCGCAGCGCGTGACCGACGACACGACCGTCTTCTACGAGGCGGCCGTCGACATCGTTGTCGACGGCGGGCGAGAGGATGCGGTCGACGACCATCGGGAGGATCGGAACGTCGGACGATCGCACGGCGTCGGCGAGGGCAAGGTCGATTGCGGTGTGCTCCAGCGGTGTGAGCGGTCGATCGAGCACCGTCTCGGCGAGCGCGCCGATGAGGTCGCGTCGCCTCGATGTGACCTGGCTCAGCCATTCGGTGTCGCTGAGCCCCGAGGGGCGGTGGCCTTCATCCAGCGGGTTGAGGCGGTTCGGCATCCCGTGCCCGAGCACGATGGCCCGGCCGCCTACGGCTTCGGCGACGGCTGTGTGCTCGCCCTTGGGATCTCCGGGCACGTAGACGCGCCGGCCGAACGGGATGCTGCGGGTGTAGAGGCTCTTCGCCAGCGACGACTTCCCCGAGCCCACGATCCCGGCAAGCACGATGTTCGGCGCGGTGATGGCGCCCCTCGCATAGAGCACCCACGGGTCGTAGACGAAGGACGCCCCGGAGTAGAGATCTTGTCCGACGAAGACCCCTTGCGATCCCAGTCCGCCCTCGGCGAGGAACGGGTATGCGCCCGCGAGCGTCGCACTCGTGTCCTGGTGGCGCGGGAGGCGGAACTTGCCCGGCGTGCGCAAAGCGGCGGGGCGGGCCTCGCCCGCGCTCGGCAGGTAAGTCGTCGCGCGTTGCGCATCGCGCTCGGCTTCCCACCCGGCCCGGGCCTGTGCATGGTGCGCCTTGCGGTCGTCGGTAGCGATTCGCTGAGCCGCCTGTCGCCGTGCCCTTCGCACCGATCGACGCTCGTTCGCCGGGTCGAGCAGCACTGTCGTGTGGAGGCGCTCGCGCTCGTCGTCGTTCACAGCGACAGCCCCCGTCGTTCGGAGAGCGCACGATGTGCGAACCGGTCGCCGTCGCCGAAGAGAGCCCGCGGCGCTCGCTCGGGCGAGGTGCCTCGGCGCTCCGTCGCCGGTGCCCACGCGACGCGACCGGAATGCTGGGACGCCTGATCGACGGCTAGCTCGGCGCGACGCACGAGACTCGCCGCCCGCCGAAGCGCGTTCGCGGCGGCGAATGCCTCCTCTACGCCAGCCCAGTGGTCGCCGCTATCGGTGTGCGCCCTGGACTCATCCCAGGTGTGGGCAGTCGCGACCTGCTCCAGTACCTGTGCGAGCGACCGGAGACCGCCGAGCAGCTCGCCCATCACCGTGTACGTGTGCGCGGGATCATCGAACGTGCGTGAGGCGTGAGCCAATGCCCGCAGCACCTCGTGTGCTTCCGCGGCATCGGCCACAGGGTCGTGGAAGGTTGGCATCGGGGCTCCTGATGGTCGGAATTACCAAGGAGGTACGCCGGCGCTACCCGGCGTCACACGCCCTACGTCGGAGGCTCCGGGTAAGGTCGGGGTCAGTCACAGCAAAGGGGTCGGATGAGCGCGAGTATGTACCGCGGCCAACTTGAGCGGAAACGTAAGCAGCGTGTTGACGCCGACAAGAAGGCGGGCGAATACCGCAGCAAGGAATCCAAGAAGCGGGCTGAAGCAGGGGCCGCCCGCTCTGCGGCGTCAAAGTCCAAGAGCACGAGCACGGTGCAGACCAAGCTGCGGGACGCCGAAAGGCGTGAGTCCGAGGCCAGTCGCGGCCGGCAAAGAAGCGGGTCGCTGGCAATCGCGTGCTGCGGGATACGCGAAAGAGGAGGCTACGTTGGCAGGCAAACTCGTCAAGGCAGAGCTTTCAGAGGCGAACACGGCCGAACAACGTCGCAAACGAGACCAGCAGCAGGTCGACCGGCAGGCAGCCGTAGCGCGTGCTTCGGTCGAGCGGCGCCTTGTCCACACTGAGCAAGCCGTGACTCAGGCAATCCGTGAGCTGCGCCCGCCCAAGCCGGAAACGCTTCGCGTGCTGATCCTGGGCGCCTCCTCCGAGGGAGACCTCCGCGTCGGGCGTGAACAGAAGCGCATCCGTGCCGCCGTCGAGTCCGCGCTGCATCGCGACCGAATCGCGCTGGACGTACGCCCGGCCGCCACGACCGCAGACCTCCTGGACGGCATCACGAAGTTCCGCCCACACGTCGTGCACTTCTCCGGGCACAGCAATGATGATCTCATCGTCTTCGAGGACGAGCGCGATGAGCCTCACGAAGGCGTAATCGTGACCGCGCGAGCATTCGCCGCCGCGATCCGCGCCACTGACGACCCGCCGTTGCTCGTGCTGCTCAACTCGTGCAGGTCGGCCGGCCAGGTCGACGCGCTCGTTCAGGACGTTGTGCCGTTCGCAATCGGCATGGCAGACGAGATCGACGACGGCGATGCGATCAGCTACGCGGCGCAGTTCTACGCTGCGGTCGCCAACGGCCAGTCGATCAACTCCGCGCATCTATCCGGCCAGGCGGCGCTACAACTCGCCGGGCTCGACGGAGCCGATCTGCCCACCCTCGCGTGGTCTGAGGGTGTCGACCCCGCTGCAACGATGCTTGTTCGCCCAGCGGAGTAACAGCGAGGTCTACTCGGCGTAAGCCGATTCGGCAAGTTCTTCGTCGATGCTCGCCGCGAGCGCAGCCTCGGCCTCGCCTCGCTCGACGTCGGCAGTCGTAGTGGGGGTCCCGCCACGACCATCGAGGTCGAGGTGCGCCCACGGCGTCGGGTTCGCCGCTTGGCCGAGATGAGAGCCGCGTTCGGGGTAGCAACGCCTCAGGCGCTCTCCTTGGTCACGTTGAACCCCACAGCAGTATTCCCCCGGCGTCGGCGGCGAATAGTCGCTTGGCGGCCCACACAGCGGCCCAGCGCTAGGAAATGTCCTTGGTGCTGGGCCGCTTGACGTTTCGGCGCTCGCCTCAACGGAGAAACTTTAGGCGCTAGGTTCGTTCGATGTGACGGAGATCGCTCGGAAGGTGATCGACTTCCCGCCGCCCGCAAACTCTCTGACCTGTGGTTTCGCGATGATAGTGATTTCCTCGCTCAAGTGGAACTGGGTCACGTCGACGCCCTGCAGATCTGTCGTATCCACCGTGACGATGTGGTCGCCGCCTAGGTCGATTTGCCAAGCGCGAGCGGTGCTCAAAGTGATTAGACGTCCACGTAGTGTCTCGGTCTCGGCATCGAGCTCCCGTGCGACAACCAAGCGCTTCACCTGTATCGCGTCCGCCTTGGTGAAAGTCGCCCGTTCCGTTGCCCGATCTGGTTCGCGCCATTCCAAGTCCACGTCGAAGGAAGCCTGCTCGACTCCCTTTGCGAACTCACGAATAGCGGTTGCCAGGCGTGGTCCACCGGCCGTTACCTTACTTACGAACGGTGAATCGTCCGCATCTGGGCCAATCGAATGTGCCGTGCGCACGAGCTCGAGTGCATCGACCACGCATTCATCGACGAACTGCCGTCGGTTCTGATCGTAGAGGGCCACTCCTTCGGCTCCGATGAGCTCAGCTTCCGGCAGCATCTCCGGCCCGATCTCGAACACTACGCTCCCCGGCAGCGGATTCATCAATAGCCGAAGCTGTGTCGAAGCGATCAGCGCTCCGCTCAGCTGCCCTCGGTTGGTCTTGATGCCTTCCTTCGCTGCACCAGCCGCAGTAACCAGCCGCTGCAGGTTGAGGAGGATCTGGCCGGCCGCGTCGAGACGAGCCTGGTGATCTTGAACGTTCACGCCGAAGATTCGAATCGAGCCGGTGCTTCGCACCAAACGAGCCTGGTGAGTGCTGCCCCACAGGCCCTCGATGCTCATTCTGTTCAGGTCCTCGGGAGTCTCCCACTTTGGTGCCGCGCTCGCCGCAAGTTGGTTGAAGAGCTCATCGGCAGCATCACTCAGCGAAGCCATCGATTACCACCTCCAAATACCCTCGTCGCGGCAGGCTATCGAGCCGTGCCGGCGTGCCACCCGCCTCGGTGAGAGGCGTCCTGCGCCGTTGCCACCAATCGTCCCAATGTCCTCGGTCCCGGTAGTACTTCCAGTCCAGAGCATCTCCGAGATGCGGTTCTGGGATGGAACGCCACGATGCCGTGAAGGTGTCCAGATTCAACTCGAAGGGGGGCTTTTTAAGTAGGTTATTCGCAAACACACTCAAGATGTTGTTAGCAGCATCCCCCGACAGTTGGGCGCTTGCCACGTCGGCCGAATCCAGCCAATACAAGCAATCGAGATCCCCGGCCTGGACCTTGGTCGATGTGAAGCTTCCTCCCAGCCATACGGAAGCAACCGGGACAACGCGGCGGAGCACCTCTGTGGCTTTCGTCCAGTCGTCCCAGATGGCCGCTCTAGTAGTCGACGCAGCAAAATCAGGGTGATCGACGAACCTAGCTCGCACGTCATCGAGCGACGTTGCGTAGCGGCCGACTGCCATTGCGTTGGCTCCGGGGGAGGGCTCCGGGATCAAGCTTCAGCGCTCGCCGGTCGGATATGAGACATGAGGGGGATTCTATTGCGAGAAGCGCTCGCCGAACCATCCCCCAACGGGGGAGAGCATTATTACTTTGCTCGCTCAGCGAGCCCGGTTGGGCAAATGGAAAAGGAAGCCTTAATAAGAACCAGTGGCACCGACATTCATGTGCTCCCACGGATCGGTCACACGTCCCGGCAGAGCGGCAGAGCGGCCGCGGCGAACGCTTGGGCTAGTTGCCCGACCAGCCGCCGCGTCTCGCACGACGCCTGTATGGCGGCCTGTTCGATCGCTGCGACGGCGGCATCCAGTTCGTCGACGGTCGGAGCCGAGACGGCGATGAGCCCGGTGTAGCGGAGCACGCCGTGGCCGGCGGTGAGGTCGGATTCCTGCTGGAGCACATCCTGGTATTCGGCGGTGCGGGCAGCGTCTTCGATCTGCCCGATCTTGGCACGCTGCGCCGCGTCCGAGAGGAGCCCAACCTTCTTCTTGCGGATATCGCGCACCGCCAGGTCGGCGCGCACCGGTGTGCAGATCAGCGAGAACGTGCGTTTGACTCCCGAGGTCAGCAGCATGGGTGCGAGGAACCCTGGATAGACCTGCGAGCGCGGCCACTCAGAGATCCAGAGCACCGTGTGGTGCGCCGAGTCCGTCCGCATCTTGTCCCAGCTTTCGGTCACCGCGACCGGCCCCGCGGTGGCGAGCGACCGGCTGATCTCGGAGTGTCGTTCGAGGGCGGGCGCGGCGGCCGGATCGTAGGCCGAGCGGAGGATGACCGCGACTTCACCCGGTGAGAGCCAGCCGGTCGTCGTGAGGTCGGCGGCGCGCAGCGCGGTGACGAGCGTGGTCATCTCCTGCCGCAGCACCGAGGCGGCCCCGCGGAGACCGCCGCCCGAGGAGCGGATCTGTCGCGCCGCAGCGTGCATGTCGAGCGCGAGCGAGATCGTCGTCGCGTGACGCTCGCTGGTTGGCCCCGCGCGTTCGATCAGTTCGCGGTAGGTCGTCGCGGGCCAGGAGTCGTCGTCTTTGCCGTGCGTCGCCCACCACTCGGCGAGTCCGCTGCCGGAGTCGGGGAGGGTTCGCTCCGATACTTGGAGGCGGGCGATCCTGCCCGAGTGGCATGCGGTGGCGAGCACTCGTCCCCAGCCGGTGACTCGCCGTTGCTGTTCGCCGGGGTCGAGCAGCACGAAGGCGGGATGTGTGACGCCGAGGACGGCGGTGAGTGTCTGCGCGTGCGGATCGTGCACCATCGCTGCGCCGGTCTCTGGATCGACCCACTCGCGGAGTGCCGCCGCGTCACCCGGCAACGAGAGCGTGCCCACGGGCCGCGGTTTGATGACCCGATGCCGGAAGATCAGCTGGCCTGCCGTGCTGCGCCACGTCCAGCGGGCGACGATCGGCAGCCAGTCGACGAGCTTGCGGCCCCGCACCGAGACGGAGGCGAGCAGGAGGCAGGTGAGCCAGATTGGCGACGACCCAATGACAACCATTTGGCCGCCCGAGTAGATCGCGATCACAAACGTGATGATCCCGATGCCGAAGACGAGGAGTTGCGAGACCGACAGCCCGAGCAGAACGCCGCGCCGAGCCAGCCGGGAGAACTGCACCGATGAAAGCTGCTGGCCGTTCGTCGGGTCCTGATGAGTCGCCATGATCTACCCCTTTCGTGACCCGACGGGTGTGGGAGCGGGCGGTCGCTGCCGGATGGTGGAGGCCGGTGAGGGCGCAGGCGTCGGTGGAGCGGACTCTGCTTGCCCCATCGCAGCGCCGCCCACCGTTGCCCCCGTCTTCGGCCCGGCGGTGGCTGCGGCCTTGACGACCTGTGCGCCAACGACGGCGGCGGCGGCAGGGCCGGCGGCAGCCGCCCCCGCTCCTGCCGCTCCGCCCGATGCCGCAGCGCCGCTGCCCGAGGCGGCAGCTCCGCTTGCCGTTCCGCTGGCGGCCGGAGTCGCCGTGGCTGCCGCGTTCGGCGCGGGAGTAAGGCTGCCGCCCGAGCTGCCTTGCCCGTCGAGCACTGACTTCGCTGCGTTCGGCTGGGGTTTGACCGGGATCGGGATTGGCCGATTCATCGCCGATTTCGCCTCCTGCTCGCTCGACATCGCGTGGTACATGTCGAAGCCGATGAAGGAGATGAACTTGTAGGTCAGGTATGGGGCGAAGGCTGCGATGAACATGAGCACGATGCCCGAGATTGGATCGCTGATTGAGGCGAGGTCGAGGTCGATTGGGGCGCTGACCTGCTCGATGGCGACGAGGAAAATGACGACCAGCACGAGCTTCGAGAAGATCAGGGCGATGATGAAGGCGGCCCACCTGGCGAACCATCCTTTCGCCGCATCCCAGGTGAATCCGGCAAGCGCGATGGGTGCGAAGACGATCGCCACCAGTAGCAGCGCCTTGCGAATGAGTAGTGAGAACCACACGATCGCTGCGCCCGCGATGCCGAGGCCGGCGAGGAAGATCGTGACGATCGCGCCGACGCCGGGTGAGGCGATGTTGATGGTCGTGAGCCCGACAGCGAGCAGGGTGATTCGATCACCCATGCCCTCCATCGTGTTGCCGGTCGCCTGCACGACTCCGATGGCGAGCTGATCCGTCACTTCGAGCAGCGTCGCGGTGAGCGAGATCGCGATGAACGAGCCGAGTACCGACTTGGCGAGGCCAAGGCCCGCCCGTGAGAGTGCCATCGGGTCGCGGTTCACGAGGCCGGTGATGAGCTGGAGGCAGAAGAAGATGAGCATGACGAAGACCGCCACACCGAAGAGCACGTTGTACACGTTGATGTACTGCCCGCCCGTCACATCAACGAGTGTGGTCGTGTCGAACACACCCCAGACCGCCTCGAACATCCACCCAGCCGTCTGCCCCATCGCCTGCGCGAGCCAGTCGAACGGTGCTGACACGAGCGATGCGACGCCCTCGCCAACCGAGTCGCATACGGTCGCGATGACCGGCACGTCGCACACGCTCATCGGCTCTGCCGCCCAAGTATCGATGAGGCGTCAGACCGATTGGCCGACGGTCCAGAAGAAGTTCACGAGGGTCACGGATGCGCCGCAGACGATCGCCGCTCCACACGCCACGAGCACGCCGAGCTTGCCTCGTGATGCGAGGTGAGGGTTCGAGGAGTTCGCACCGTAACCCCAGACGACGGCCGCAATGATGAGCGCGAGGACTGCGAGGATGAGGCCCACGGTCATCGCTGCGCCGACGATGACGCGCAGTTGTTCGATGCCCGGCAGGCCGTCGGTGTTGGGGTCGATGTCAATCACTGGTGTGCTCCTTTGACAGGCAGAAGAAGAACCTGCTTGGAAGGTGCGCACGCCGTCCCGGCAATGTCGGGGGTCAGGGGTAGATTCACCACCATGCGAGGCGTGAAGTGTCTGACGAAGCGGCCCCCGATCGAGTCGCGGCTTGAAGCCGTGACGATTGCCGCACGGGTTCCGAAGGGGGCGGAGGCCGTTCAGTGCCCGTACTGCGGGTGGTGGCACGTCGTCGGCTACGGCTCGGCGCTGGAGCGCCCGTCGACGCCACGGAAGCGACGCTGACCCGGCGCGGGTTCTCGACCTCGCCCCAAACTAAGGCCTGTCTCCAAACGGCTTGAGCCAGGTTGTGATGGTCCGGAGCGCAACTCCGCCGCGGTAGGTGACGGCGAGTTTTTCGTGCACGGTTGGGAGCCCCCCTAGCAGCAGATGAAGGAGGTGTTTTCCACGGTGGTCGCCGTGGTTTGGCCGCTCGATCCGTCCGGTCTGTCCGACCTTCAACTGAGCAATGGATCCACTTGTGGATCCGACTACAACGGTCTTATCCAGCGTGTTCGCCTCGATGTGGACCCCGTTCAAGCAACCCTCGTCCGCGAAGACCTCGACAAACGCGCATCCGTCGGTGGGATCCGAGTGGTACAGAGTGCTCCCTAACGATCACTTAGCATCTGGGACGCGACCGTTGGTCGGTATCAAGCCTTTCGTGGCTATCGTGTTTGCCTTCTGCTCAGCATCTTCGTCTTGGCTGTCGACGATTCCTGTGAGTCCTGCTAGAAGAGCCGTAAGCCGGACTGCGCCGTGGGTGGTCAAAAGGAAACACGCTTCCAGCACCCACAAGCCGGGTTCAGCGCCAAATCCGACAATCATGACAGCAGAGATGACAGCGCCGAAAGCACCGGTAAGCGAGCTCAGCACAACTGAGATCCAGTTCGCACGGAGCCGGTGGCTTCCCTTGCGTCTCAGTAGCCGGAAGCGATCGTTCTCGCTCCCCAGACCGAAGACCACAACAACGCCTGCGAAGCCGCCAACCATCGCGCTTACTCCGGCCACTCCCAGAGCCAGGGACATAAGAGTGTCTGAGGGGTCGGCGACTGGGGCGTCCGCAAGTGCTGCGGCGACGTTAAGTTCCGGGAACTTCTGAGATAACGCGTAGTGCCCGGCAACTAATCCGATAATGAGCGTGCTGACGAACAATGGGTAGTTCGCGAACCAGCCGCCGATTGCCCTGAGTGCTTTCATATCCGAGTCCTTCCGAGGAGGGCGATGCTACGGGGCACTCCCGACATTAGTTCTTCTTGAAGGTGATGCTCGCCTGTCCATCCGTTCCAGCTGCCTGTAGTCCGATCGTGCTGCCGCCTCGGTTGAACTCCTGAATGGCTAGGCCTATGGCGTTGAGGATGACCTCATCAGAGGTGCGTTCGCCGTCCTTGGTATTGAACTTGACGTGCTTCGTGATGCGGTCCTCAAAGAGGTCGCGTTCGTCATCCCGAACAAGTCGACCCTGCGCGTCAAGATCAGCGAGCTTGACCTTGGCGCTGGTGCTGAACGCGTGTTCCACAACCCACCGCGCGCCAGTGCGCAGCGCGTCCCGCACGGACTGCGTGCCGCCTGAGCGATCGAGGGACCAGCGGAATACCAGTCTTGCGTCCTGCAATGCCTGATGTTGCGCGCTTCTGAAGGCGTCGCCCACAGGACCACCGCCGGTCGCAGGCAACTGCGCGCCTGCGTCGAGGTGGACTTCGAGCATCACCGCTCCCTGCGCATTGTCAATCTTGGAAAGAATAGCGGGATCGACAACCGGCACCAGTTCGAGCGAATATCCATTCACCACGAGGTCGAGCACCAGCGTCAACCAACGAGACAGGGTCTCAGGTCGAGTTCCTTGAACGGCAGGACTCATTACGGCCACGCGGCCGTTCGCCCCGAAGGGCACGATGAAGGTCGGCTCGGATACTCGGTCGTCGGGGTCGTCAAAATCCAACGGGGCAACATCACCATTCGCCACGTTCGACCTGTTCAGCTGCTCGGTAAGTGCACGGATGCGCTCGACCTGAAGGTTCGGGAGCGCAGGCCGCTTCGGGGAGACAGAACGACCGATGTAGTCGATCTCCAAAATCTTCCCGCTGCGGGACGCAAGATTCCAGTCGGCGAAGGCAATCAAGAGCCGTGACCAGAAGTCGTTCTCAATGTTGTGGCGCTTGTCGTTGTCGTCGATTAGGACTGTGTCGTAGAACCGTACGATTTTCTCAACCGTCGCCATGCGGGCCACCTTTCATCGGGCGATGATCATGGTATTCCGAAGTTCACAACAAACAGTCAGATAAGCGAGCCCGTCTACCGTGTCGCAACGCGACAGGATTTGCACCACCAGGCGCCGACTACGATCTTTCTCGGTTCGAGGCACGTTGGCGGACCATCCCAACCCGGAACGACAAACTCGCCATCACCTACCGCGGCGGAGTCGCGCCGGGCCATCACAATCTGGCTCAAGCCGTTAGGAGACAGTCCTAGATACTTGCACCGACGCCAAGCAGGAAGTTGACCCAGGTGACGCCGGCCCCGGCCAGGGCTGCGGCTCCGATGGAGACGAGGAAGCCGGTGCGGGCGCGGACGGCTGACGAGATGTTGCCGCTCGACGACGAGATCGCCCATACGATCGCACAAATGACGAGCATCAGCACGGCGAAGATCAGCACGAAGGTCAGAAGCGCGCCGACGATCGCGCGCAGCTCGGCGGTGCCGCCGACGGCTCCGAAGTCGGGGAAAATATCCATCGCTACGCCGCCTGTCCTGCCGTGCACAGTGCCGCGGTCGTCGTGGCATCGAGGTTCTCGACCCCGTGCTCGGCGAGCCACACCTCGGCATCGATGGCCGCAGAGGTCGTCCCGCCGGGGCGGATCTCGAAGTGGAGATGTGCGCCTGTTGACTTGCCGGACGATCCCACGTCGCCGATGTGCTGACCCGCGAGGACCCGATCGCCCGCGGTGACGTAGATGCCGTACTGCCACATGTGCGCGTAGGCGGAGGCGATGCGTTGGCCGCCGATTGTGTGCTCGATGATGATGAGTCCGCCGTAACCCCCTGAGAGGCCGGCATAGCTGACCACGCCATCGGCGAGCGCGAAGATCGACGTACCTTCAGCCGCTGCGAGGTCGGTGCCGGAGTGGAACGCTGGCTCGCCCGTGTAGGGGTCGGCGCGCCAGCCGAAGTCGTCCGAGTTCACCCACGTCCCCGACGGCAGCGGGAAGACGAGTCTCGTCGACTCGGGAACGCCGTCGAGCGGGACGCCCTCTGCCGTCGTCGGGGCACGACGGGTGAGCGCGGCGATGATCGCCTCGGCGACGGGCCGGTAGTCCTGGTATCGGTCGGGGTAGGCCGAGACCTCGACGGCCTGGGCAGCTTCGCCGGGGTCCATGCTCTGCCAGCCAGGGATGTCGAGCAGGCCGCGGGGCGACGGGTAGTTCGGCCCAATAGGCCCGCCGTAGAACGCCTTCGACTGGTAGTCGGAGTCCATCAAGTCGGCGACTGTGCCCCAGCCCGCGGTCGGGCGCATCTGGAAGAGCCCGAGCGAATCGTGGTCAGAGCCCTCGCCGTCGTTCGGATAGTCGGCGGACTCCGGGTAAGCCGACGAGTTGGCCAGCATCCGCAACCGCGACTCGGTCAGCGCGGCCATCAGCGCGACCGCGACACCCGAGCGTCCGACACCCTCGGTTTGGGCTCCGACCGTGATGACCGTTGCGGCGTGCGTGAGTTGCTGGTGGTCAAGCGTCACCGTCGCTCCCGACTGCATTGTCGCGGTGAGCGATTCGGGCACCACCCCGACGGTGAGTGAGGTCGATGAGAGGCACGCCGCGATGGCCGCCGGTGACATCAGCACGCCGACGCTGAGTAGGCCTGCGGCCGGGAACGCAGCGACCAGCACGACGAGTGTTAGGACGACCTTCTTCATTGGCGTATCCGCTCATCGCAGAGGGTTGTCGAGCTGGGAGAGTCGCAGCACGTGGCAGGTATCGAAAGTGGGCTGGCAGGTCACAATCACCGTGAACGCCGCGCCCCGCGCGGACTCGACAGGTTCAGTGCCGGAGATGCCGTCCCGGTGCCGTGTGCCGCTGATCGTATAGGCGATCGTTCCGGGCAGGAGCTGGCCGGGTGCTGCCTGGTCCAGCGCGTCGGCCCACGAGTCCGGCACATGCGCTTCGTCGATCGTGAGCCATTGGCGAGTCTGCATGGTTTGCAACTGCGCCCACGCCTCCGCTGTCGGCAGATAGCTTCGTACGTCGGAGGCGAGACCGGCCGCTTCTTCGCCGGACGGGTCGCCGACGTCCACGATGACCTGCGCGTAGTCGGTCGGTTCGTAATCGCTCGCCGTATCCCAGGCGAACAGCGCCTCGGCGACGGCGCGCGCGAAGCCCTCGGCATCCGCTGTCGAACGAATGCCCGGCAGTGAGGGAATCGTGTCGGTCGGCGTCGGGATCGCGGGCGCAGGCCCGGGAGTTTCGCGGGGCACATCACTCGCCGTGGTGGGTGCGGATCTCGGAGCGAGGAGCAGCCCATAGAGACCGACACCGACGAGCGCCGCGAGCACCGCGGCGGCGACGGCGAGGACGATGATGAGACGGCGGGGAAATCGAGACGGCGGCATTAGGCGCTCTCCTTTGACCGTAGCTGGCGGGCTTCTCGTGCGGCAGCGAAGAACTCGTTGGTGGCCGCGACGGTCGTCTCGACATGCGCCCACTGCGCAGCGCTGAGCGCGGGGCCGACTTCTTCGGGGTCGAAGTGTGCCCACCAGCCGTCGAGGTCATCCCAGGTCAGAGTGAAGGCGCGCAGCGGATAGCGCACTGGCTCGGCTGGCGCGACGGAAGGATTCACGCCGCGCTTGCGCCCTTGTTTCGCGCGCTCCAGCGCCTCGACAGCAAGTTGCTCCAGATCGGGCGGCTCGGGTTCGTCCTGCGGAATCGCGAGCATCGAGTGGGTGCGTGCGTGCGCGGCCGTGATCGACGCTCCGGCCTCGATTGACCCCAGCTCCGAGCGTGCGAAGGCACGAACATCCTCGGGCTGCTTCGGGTCGTTGGCGATGCGCTGGAGGTCGTTGATCTGCTCCAGGCTTGTGTACGACTTGCGGCCGGTGACCATCATCGCGGCCTGTGTGCGCGACTTGCCGGAGGTCCCGATTAGCGGTGGTGCCGTGACGGCACCACCATTCTTTGCCGTGATCTTCCCGCTTGCGCCGAACTGCGTCGTCTCCTGCCGACGTGCGGCATCCTCCGCCATGAGTGCCTTCAGCTCGCGGTACAGTGCCGCCGCCTCGATCTGCGTGAACGGCTTGTGGAGCACGTTGTCGGCCTGCTCGGGCATGAGCCGTTGCAGCCGGTCGGAGATGCCCGCCCGCACGAATACGTTGACCGTCTTGTACCCGAGCTGGTGCAGCGCGGCGAGGCGGCGTGCGCCGCACACGAGCAGGCCCTCGGGAGTGACCGTCGGCGGCTGCAAGAGCCCCTCGCGTTCGATTGAGGCAGCCAGTGCGTCGATGTCGCCCAGCTCGGTGCGGTGACGGCTGCCGACGACGATCGAGTCGATCGTGCGCTCCAGCTCGATGTGCCCCGTGTTCGCTCTCATCCCGTCACCTCGCTCCAGCAGGGGTCGGGGCGGCGAGTCCGACGAGCAGCACGAGGTCGTCATCGGTGAGCAGCGACCGCAGCGGCTCACCGATGAGTAGCCGCAGCAACACGCCGCGGCCGACGGCGGTGTGGGTCTGGTCGGGGTCGGGATTGCCGAGGATGGCGCGCAGCAGCGAGTGCCACGAGGTCGAGGGGATATCGAGCAGCGCGCGGGCGTGGAGGTCGCGCCGCAGCGACTCGGCGGCGCTCGCTCGGGAGGGCGCTTCGCTCAGCCGCATGCAGATGTACTCGACGGCGGTGCGCGCGGTGCGCTCCGGCCAGCCGAGGAGGGAGAGCAGGGCAATCGCGTCTTCGACTGCCCTGACGATGCCGGTCGGTCGTTCGTCGTTCATAGTGTTGTCGTCGATTTCCGAGTTCGGGTTGACACGGAATGCCGCGTGGTAGTCGGTGAGCGGGTTCTCACGGTCGCTGAACCGTTCGGCATCGTGGAAGCTCGAATACTGTGGTCGCCGCGCCTGGTGCGTCGAGCAGAGGAGCCCGTTCGCGCGTTCCTCAGCGATCAGCGTGACCTGGACGGCCCGCGTGATCACCGCCCAAGGATCGTTAGCGTTGCGCACCGCGGGTGTGCGCATTGCGTCGAATGCCGCGCCTGCGGCCTCCCACTGGTCGAGACCGTGCTTTCGTGCAAGTGCCACGTACCGAGCTGCCGTGTACTCCATGAGCGCCGTGGCCTCCGGGTCGCGACGCCAGGCACCCTCACCCTCGCGGTGCAGGCGGATGAGCAGTGCGCGCAGTCCCTCCGACGTCTTGAACGCCAGGGACGAGTCGGGCTGGTCGGCCATGTACGGGCCACCTCGTGACGGGGAGGTGCACACGTCGTCGCCGGCAGCGGAGTGAGGGGAGCGGGGTGACATGGGCAGCTCACTGTCTTCCGATGGCGTCGCGGCCGAGCGAGGGATGGTGCACGCCGGAGTTACCGAACGCCGCCAGTGGCGCCAGGCGGCGGGTGCGCTCTCGGATGCCGTGCCGGGTCGCTGCGGCTGCTTGCACCGGCAGTGCACGGGTGCGGCGGGCCAGCTCGGCCTGGAAGTCGATGCCGCGCCCCACAACTCGCCCTGTCGTCGTGGGAATCAGCTCGGTCGGCCGCACCCAGATGACAGCCCGGCGCAACTTCTCCTCTTCCGACATCGCCGGAGTCGAGGCTTTGACCCGCGATGGGTCACCGTGCCTCGCCAGTTCCGAGACCTCAGCGGCAGGCTCGGGGCTCTTCGAATCGACCTCGCGGGGGGCTTGGTCGATGTGCTGCGGGTCGTCCCGCGTGGCGTCGTTCACAGCGCGCCTCCTTCCTGGATGGCAGCCGCGGCGATGGCAGGCGGTGCGAGCCAGCGCCCGACAGTGGACGGATGCACGCCCGTCGCACGCGCGATCGCCTTGTTCGTCATGCCGTCCTCCTTCATTCGCAGGGCGAGTTCTTTAGGGGGTAGGTGCACAGCCGTCTCCGCCTGCCGCACGACGGCATGAGCTGCCAGTTCATGCTCGACCGGCTTGGGGTCCACGCGAAAGCGCCGCGTGAGTACGACGGTCAGGTGCGTGATTGCCAGCAGCACGAGCGGCGGAACGGCCGCGACCGCTCCGGCCAGCGCCGCAGGCACGTCGGCATCGGCGGCGACCACGGCATGAATTGCGTTCGCTGCGACCGACACCGCGGCACCCGCCATGAGTAGGAGCCACGGATACCAGGCCTCACGCTGCTGGGCGAGCGCGACCACCGAGACGGTGGAGACGACGATGATCCCGTCCACGATGAGCGGCCAGGCCCACGCCTGGCGCGCGTCCACGCCGGAGCGGCGCGCGAGGTCCGCGAGCGCGGTGAACGACAACCAAAACGCTCCAGCGGCGATGAACACGGTCCCGGCCACTGCGGTCCATACCGCGAGTCGCCCGGTTGGCCGCTGCACGTCGCCGGGGATCACGAGAGCACCTGTCCCATAGATGGCCGCGACGTGAGCCTCGGCTCTTCGACGTGTACGGATGCCGGAGCCGCAGCACCCGCGGCGGCGCGGTGCGCCGAGCGGATTGTCGCCGCGACCTCGGGCGTGGGCAGCCCGGCATGCTCAGCGGCCGGCGCCAGTGCGGCGCGGATGCTGTCGGGGGCGAGCCCTGACTCGGCCAGGCGACAGGAGGCCCAGAAGAGCCCGCGGTTCCGTTCGCCTTCACCGCGGGTGGCGACCCACCGGGCGATCCGCTCGACGTCGAGGTCAACGCTGCGGCGCATGGTGGCGGCGAGCGCTGCGGGCCACACCGGACGCGGCTGGAGGAAGTCGCGCAACGCGCGAGCGTCGACGGGCACGGGGTCCGACTTGCCCGCGCTGATCAGCTCGTACGAAGACGGCCCCACACCTGTGACGACGACCGAGGGCGGCACGACGACGTAGCCGCCTGCGCCGCGGAAGTCGATTCCGGCGCTCGCCGCCTGCCATGACGGCTGCACCTGGTCTGGGTCGGCCGGGTAGTAGGCATGGATGCCGCCCGAGGGTGTGCGCACGAAGGCGGCCCAGTGATCGGTCAGCCCTTCTCGTCGGGCGCGCTCGAATGCCGCGAAGCCGCGGATCGCCCCGTGCACGTCGACGTCGACGACCTCCAGCCCCGAGGCGGTTCCGGTCGGCATCCCGACGTTGGCGCGCGGCCACCGTGCCCACCAGCGGGCGACTTGCGAGGGGTCGGTGCTCGCGTCGTGAAATCCGTGCGTGGTGAGCGGGCGCTTGCCGCCAGCCGCGCAGGGGAAGACAGGGATGCCCGCCTCGGCATACTGCCGGGCTGCGGTCGTAGGGTCGTGCCCTGTGACCGATGCGAGGAGGCGTGCAATGTCCATCACAGGCTCCGACCGACGAGTTCGGCGGTGCGCGTCTGCGGCGCGATGACTTCCGGCTCCGCGGCCTCGGCGGTCGCCCGCTCCGTGGTGCGCCCGTTCGCCTCGCGGGTCAGGCCGGGAGGATCGCCGCCGCCGATCTGCACCGTCGGGAGCTCGGCGAGAATCTTCACCGCGGTCGCGCACACACGCTCCCCGGTTGCCTGCACAACTTCGACGGCGGACCTGCCCTCGACCGAGGTTGCCCACGACGAGACGTAGGGGATGGTGTAGCTCGTGGTGTCGAGGCCGTGCGCCGCGCCGATCATTAGCGCGACGGACTCGGCTTCGACCTCACCGATGCCGCGGTGGCGGACGGCATCCGGGTTATCGGGGCCGTGCAGCATGACGTGCGCCAGCTCGTGTGTGAGGGTTTTCACCTGAGCGGCATCGTCCATGTCCTGCCGTACGGCGACGGTGCGCGCTGAGTAGTCGGTGAGCCCGTTTGCGCCGAGGATGAGACCGGCGTGCGCGACGTGCAGCACGGCGAAACCGCGCGCCTGAATGAGCTGCGCGAGGCCGTCCCACAGCCCGGCGGGTGCTTCGCCTTCGAGCAGCCTGGGGCTGGGCTGCTCGGGGATCGGGTCGCCCGCGGTCTGTGTGACGTCCCAGACGTAGACGGGACGGACGCCGACCATCTTCGAGCGGACGATCTCACCGGGCCGCGGCTTCTCGTTTCGCTCCAGTCGCCGCCAGGATTGGGGATCGAACGGCGTCGCGGTGGCGAAGCGTGCCGTGACGGGAGCCTGGATCATGTAGCCCGCCTGGCCCTTGAGTACCGACCGGCCAAGCGAGAGCCACTGCTTGAATCCGGCGACGTAGCTCGGCATCGGCTCGGGCACTCGGCCGGCCTCGAAGGCGGCCATATGCTGCACCCAGATGAGCAGCGTGTTGTTGAACGACCGAGTGCGGAAGCGCGCAGCGAACTCGATCGCACGCGCCCAGTCGGTGCCCGAGACGAGCTGCTCGACCGCCCCTGTGAGCTGTTCGTGCAGCGCGTCGATTTTTGCCTCGCGCGCGGCGCGTGACTCCTCCCAACTCGTCATTTGGGCACCTCCTGTCGCCTGGTCGGGAGCCGGTGGGCTCTTGTCGATCAGGTGCGCCAGGGTTGCCGGGAGACGGTCGAGGGAGGTAGGTCACGCCGTCAGGAGTGGATGCGCCTGACGCTGGATGCATTCGGGCATAACACGAGGCGGGCGGCGCTTCAGGCGGTGCGCTCGATTGCGTCCCTATCCCGGTCGGGTATGTCCACATTGCGAACGCCGGTCAGGCTTCGATACTGATCGGGGGTGACGCCTATGCTGCGCCGGAACACCTCGATGGCATGGCTACGACTGCGCCATCCGACCTGGGACGCAGCTGCCGCGACGGTCATGTTGGTCTCGGCCAGTAGCCGTGCCATCTCCCGGGCGCGCATCATCGACAGGTAAACCATCGGCGTCTTGCCGAACGCGGTCGAGAACACGCGCGTGAGCTGGCGGCGCGACAGGTGCACCTCTTCTGCGAGGTCACCGATTGACCAGTGCCTCGCCGGGTCGGCGTGTAATGCGCGGCGCGCGGCGAGTGCTTCACCTCGCAGCGGGGCGAACTTGCGGTTGCGTGGCGGCGCGGGCACCGTGAGCGTGCTCGTCGTGGGCGATGTGCTGGGAGGTGTCACACCGATGAGCGGCGCGACGACGTGCAGCAGCTCGGACACGAGCGACTGGGCGTGGTAGAACTCGTCCGCTCCGAGCGCCAGGCTGTCCCTCAGGTCGTCAAAGACCAGGCCGATGTGGTGCGCTGTCTCGGGTGCGGGGCGCACGTAGGTCAGTGGCGGCAGAAACTCGCGCCTCATCGTGTAGGCGCGCAGCGATTCGCGGTCGTGGCCGATGGGCGCGAGCTGCCACACCCACAGCTCGAAGAGGTAGTCGGTGTCGATGTAGAGCGTCGAAATCGTGACCGCCTGCTCGGGCGCCCCTCCGCAGAGCGTCGCGGTGCGCAGGAACACGAGGTCGCCCTCGCTGGCGAACGTCGTGTCGCTTTCCGTCGTGAGGATCGTCGATCCCTCGCGGATGAGCAGCAGCTTCACGCAGTCGAAGGCGACAGGGGGCACCGCCCGTCGGAACTCTCTGGTCTCGACGGCGATCGGACCGTAGCGAAAGCTGCCTGCGGAGCCGTTGCCCGTGAGTGAAACTCGCACCATACCTCATTGTCACCTGTACTGGGGGCAACGCAAGGGGCCGTCAGGCGGCGTTATGCGGCTATACCCGGTCAAACCCGGTGAGTTGCCGCTCGTTGGCCGATATGGTGGGCGTATCCGTGTTCCGATGTGCGCCGATTGGAGGTCCTTTTGATGGCTGAGCCCTGGCTGTCGGCAGACCAGATTGCTGCTCATCTCGGTGTCACGAAAGACACGGTGTACGCCTGGATCGCAGACAAGGGGATGCCCGCTCACAAGATTGGGCGTCTCTGGAAGTTCCAGGTCAGCGAGGTCGACGAGTGGGTGCGTAGCGGCAGGACTTCGCTTGGCCCTGATGATTCGGGCTCAACGACGGGGCGTGACTGAGTGCGCATCATCGACAACGTCAACGAGCTGCTCGGCGACGACCTGAAATCTGAGGTCAAGCCGGGCTCGAAGTTGCGCATTGCCGCGTCGACGTTCTCGATCTTCGCGTTCGAGGCTCTCAAGCGCGAGCTGGGGTCAATCAAGGAGCTGGAGTTCATCTTCACAGCTCCGTCGTTCAACACGGTGAAGGCGACCGACACGGCGGTGCCAGAACGGCGGCGCTTCGAGGTGCGGCGTGACGCGCAGCGCGAGTCGGCCTTGTACGGATCGGAATTCGAGATTCGGTTGAGGAACAAACTGACCCAGCGCGCCATCGCGCGTGAGTGTGCCGAGTGGGTACGCCAGAAGGTCACGTTCCGCTCTAATCGCACGGGCGCACCGATGCAGCAGTTCGCCGTCGTCGACGACAAGGCCGCTTACCTGCCTCTCCAAGGGTTCACCTCGGCCGATCTCGGTTACGAGCGCGGCAATGCCGTGTCCAACGTCGTTACCAAGCTTGACGATGCACCGATGACATCGACTTATCTCCAGCTCTTTGACCAGATCTGGCACAACCCCGAGCAGCTAGACGACGTGACGCAGACGGTGTACGACCACATTGCTGGTGTCTACGCGGAGAACTCACCGCAGCGGGTCTATTTCCTCATCCTCTACAACCTCTTCAGCGAGTTCCTCGATGACATCAGTGAGGACGTTCTGCCGAACGACCTCACCGGCTACCAGGACACCGCAATCTGGAATGCGCTCTACAACTTCCAGAAGGATGCTGCCACTGGTGTCATCAACAAGTTGGAAACCTACAACGGCTGCATTCTCGCTGATTCGGTTGGCCTCGGGAAGACATTCACGGCGCTCGCCGTAATCAAGTACTACGAGCTGCGCAATAAGAGCGTGCTCGTTCTCGCTCCAAAAAAGCTTGCAGAGAACTGGACGAACTACAACGCAAACCTGACGACAAACATTTTCGCGAAGGACCGCTTCAACTACGACGTTCTCGCCCACACTGACCTCTCTCGCGACTCTGGTGAGTCGCTCGGTATTCCGCTCGATCGGGTGAACTGGGGCAACTATGACCTCGTCGTGATCGACGAGTCCCACAACTTCCGCAACGCGGACTTCACAACGGAGAAGGAGTCCCGCTACCAGCGCCTCATGCGCAAGGTGATCCGTGAGGGCGTGAAGACGAAGGTGCTGATGCTCTCGGCAACTCCGGTAAATAACCGTTTCAACGACCTTCGGAATCAGCTGGCCTTGGCCTACGAGGGCGATTCCGCGCAACTCGCTGCAAAGCTCAATATCTCCACAACAGTCGAGGAGGTCTTCCGCCACGCGCAGCGTGCCTTCAACGAGTGGTCCGAGCTGCCGCCAGAAGGACGCACGCCGGAAGCGATCCTGTCGCGGCTCGATTTCGACTTCTTCGAGTTGCTCGACTCGGTGACGATCGCGCGGTCCCGTAAGCACATCCAGGCGTTCTACGACACCGCTGACATAGGGGCGTTCCCTGAGCGGCTCCCGCCACAGTCCGTGCGTGCACCCCTGACCGATGTGCCGGGCGCGCCGACGTTCAACGAGATCTTCGACGAGCTCCAGTCGCTCACGCTCGCGGTGTATGCGCCGCTCGCATACGTCTTCCCCAGCCGCTTGGAAAAGTATGAGTTGCTGTACGGCAACGTTGGCGGTGGCAGCAATACCGCTGGCGGCTCGGTGGCGAATCTTGGCGCGGCGAGCCGAGAGCGCGGCATCCAGAAGCTCATGACAGTGAACCTGCTCAAGCGGCTGGAGAGTAGCGTCGAGGCGTTCCGGCTCACCCTCAATCGACTGGAGATGACCGTCGCCGAGGCCCTCGAGGCGATCGACAATCACGCCACGGCCGTCACCGACCTCGCCTCCGGCTTCTCCGACCTGGATGCCGACGATGACGACTTCGACCTGCCGGCGAGCGGCACGGTCGGCAAGAAGGTGCAGATCGATCTCGCCGACATGGACATCGAGTCGTGGAACCGTGACCTCACCCACGACGGGCTCGTCATCTCTCAGCTCCTGGAATCTATCAAGGCGATCACCCCGGATCATGACCTGAAGCTGCGCATTCTCAAAGGCTTGATTGAGGCGAAGTTCGCCGAGCCGATCAACCCCGGTAACCGCAAGGTGCTGATCTTCTCTGCTTTCGCCGACACCGCCTCGTATCTGTACCGTGAACTCGGCCCCGCGTTGAAACACCAGGGATATGAGACTGCGCTTGTCACCGGTCAAGGAAACCCGAGCACGACACTCGGCAAGGGCTACGGCTTCCAGCAGACCCTCACCCTGTTCTCGCCCCGATCGAAGCAGCTCCACCTCGCGATGCCAAAAGAGACCGGCGAACTCGACGTGCTCATCGGCACGGACTGCATCTCTGAGGGGCAGAATCTTCAGGACTGCGACTACGTCGTCAACTATGACATCCACTGGAACCCCGTGCGGATCATCCAGCGCTTCGGGCGGATCGACCGGATCGGGTCGACGAATGAGCGCATCCAGCTCGTGAACTTCTGGCCTGACATCTCGCTCGACGAATACATCAACCTCAAAGAACGAGTCGAGAACCGCATGGTCATTGCCGACCTCGCCGCGACCGCCGACGACAACGTGCTCACCCAGGAGTCGAGCGACACCGCATTCCGCAAGGAGCAGCTCCGCAAGCTCCAGGAGGAAGTGATCGAACTGGAGGACGTGCGCACTGGAGTCTCGATCACCGACCTTGGTCTAAACGACTTCCGCATGGACTTGCTCGGCTACCTCAAAGAGTATGGCGACCTCGCCGGAACCCCGAAAGGACTTCACGCCGTCGTGCCGGCCCAGCGGGAGAAGGGCCTTAAGCCGGGTGCACTGTTCGCGCTCCGAAACATCAACGCCGACGACATGCTCCACCGGGGTAACCGGCTCCACCCGCATTACCTCGTCTACCTCGACGACGAGGGCAACGTCATCGCCGATCACACCGAGGTGAAGTACCTGCTCGATCTCATCCGCGCCGGATGCCGCAATCGCGATGAGCCCGCCTGGGAGGTCTGTCGTGTCTTCAACGTCGCCACCCGGGACGGTGCCGAAATGAGTAAGTACAGCGATCTGCTCACCGAGGCGATCCGTTCGATGATCGACGTCACGGAGGAACGCGACCTCGACAGCCTCTTCAGCCCCGGTCACACGACCGCGCTCGTGCAGACCATCTCCGGCCTCGACGACTTTGAACTCATCGCCTTTCTGGCCATCGTCGAGGAGCCGACCTCATGACCGGCACCCTCTACCGCTGGCCCGCCTCCGCCGCATTCGGCCGGATGGTCCCCAAGACTAAGTTCTACGAGCACGGAAACGTCCGAACGGCGCTCAGGGAGAAGTTCGTTGACGAAATCCAACGCATCACCTGGGCGTACAAGCTCGCCGACTCCACCGTCAGGCTAAAGGGCACGACCAGGGTGCCGGAGATTCAGGTGTTCACGGTAGAGAGCAAGGAGGAGGACGTCAGCGAAGACGTGCTCACGGCCATCGACAAGTCCGTGCACTTCCCGATCCTCTTCGAGGTGGTTCGCGGCTCCGACGCCCGCCTTCGCATGGTCGCTGCTCACAAGACCCTGG
This sequence comes from Cryobacterium shii, assembly GCF_004402595.1. Lineage (GTDB taxonomy): Bacteria > Actinomycetota > Actinomycetes > Actinomycetales > Microbacteriaceae > Cryobacterium > Cryobacterium shii. Next base: position 33,941 of record NZ_SOFY01000061.1, read on the forward strand.
GCAGCACGACGCCGAAGCTGGGGTCATACTTCGCGACGGAATGGCTGCCAGCCGACGCACCGCGGGCACCGTTGCCCACCGCGCTCGACCTCCCGAACCTCTACGAAGCACTGCTCGCATCACTGCTGCCCGTGGCGACACGCCATGGCGAGTCAGTGTCGCATGCCACAGACAGAATGGAACGGGCGCGCAAGCTTGAACGCGAGATCGCCGCACTGGAGCGCAAGCTCCGCACAGAGCCCCAGCTCAATCGCAAGATCGAGCTGCGCCGGGAACTGCAAGACCGCCAGGCTTCGCTCGCGAGCCTGCTGTGAGAGGTAGATGATGGACAAGCTAGAGCTGCAATCGGCCGACGTGACCGCGAAGAACGTCGAGGCCATCGCCGCGCTATTCCCGCAGGTGGTCACCGAGGGGAGCGACGACGAGGGCAACCTCGTGCATCGCATCGATTTCGAGGCACTGCGGCAGGAGCTCAGCGACTATGCCGTCGATGACGCGAAGGAGGTCTACCAGATCGACTGGCCGGGCAAGCTCGCCGCTGAGTTTGCTTCGAACGCCCCCATTGCGAAGACTCTGCGACCGAACCGTGCGGACTCAGTCTCCTTCGACACAACGAAGAACCTGTTCATCGAGGGCGACAATCTCGAAGCGCTGAAGCTTCTCCAAGAGTCCTATCTCGGCAAGGTGCGACTCATCTACATCGACCCGCCCTACAACACCGGCGGTGACCTCGTCTATCGCGATGACTTCGCCACCTCGAAGCAGGAGTATCTTTGGCGGTCGGGTCAGGTGAACGAAGCGGGCGAGCGTCTCGTGGCGAACACCCAAGCGAACGGTCGCTTCCACTCAGACTGGCTGAGCATGATCTACCCTCGGTTGCGACTCGCGAAGCGCTTCCTCGCCCAGGACGGCGTGATCCTCGTCAGCATCGACGATGCCGAGCAGGCGTCCCTCCGACGGCTCATGGACGAAGTGTTCGGTGAACAGAACTTCATCGCTCAGCTCATCTGGGAGAAGGGGCGGAAGAACGACGCAAAGTTCTTCTCCAACGGCCACGAGTACGTCATGGTCTACGCGAAGTCGAAGTCATACCTCCGCGAGCAGAAGACCGTTTGGCGCGAGGAGAAGCCCGGCGCCCGGGAAATCTGGGACGAGTATCTCCGTCTTCGCGAGCTGCACGGCGCCGCCGGCGCCGCCATAGAGAAGGATCTCTCTGCCTGGTTCACGGCGCTCCCGCGGACGGATCCCTCGAAGAAATGGGCGCGTTACAAGCGAGTCGATGCGAATGGGCCGTGGCGTGACGACAACATCTCGTGGCCGGGCGGCGGCGGCCCTCGATATGACGTTATCCATCCCGTGACGGGGCAGCCGTGCAAGGTGCCAGAGCGCGGCTGGATCTGGCCTGACCCGGAGACGATGAAGGAGAAGATCCGACTCGGGATCGTCGTTTTCCGCGACGACCATACCGAGCCCCCATTCAGGAAGTCTCACCTTCGGCCGATCGCGGGTGAGGATGATGACGCGGACGTCCAGCAGGACAATGACGACGATGTCGAACTTGCGGTTCAAGTTCGAGGCACGTACTTCTACAAGCAGTCGCAGGTGTCGGTGAAACACCTTCGGGGGCTGATGGGCGCGCAGGTGTTCAATAACCCGAAGGATCACACCGAACTCTCTCGCCTATTCGAGTACGTGCTTGGCGGTAAGAGTGGGATCGTCATGGACTTCTTTGCCGGTTCGGGCACAACCGCGGAGGCGGTCTTCGACCTCTGCGCTCGAACCGGGCTCAACTGCCCGGTGATCCTCGTGCAGCTCCCCGAGCGACTGGAGGACAACCTCAAGACGGCGACCGGCTCGTCAAAGACGACGATCCAGAACGCGATCAAGCTCCTGGAGAAGCTCGGGAAGCCGCTGACGATTGCCGAACTCACCAAGATCCGGATTGGGAAGGCAGGGGAACTCGTGGTCGCGAACCGCAAGCCGTCCGATTGGAACGGCGACGGCGGTTTCCGCGCCTTCACGATCGACACGAGCAATTTCGCCGATGTCGCGATGACGCCCGACACTGCCGACCAGGTCACCCTTGTCGACCTTGTCGAGAGCGTGAAGACCGATCGCTCGAGCGAGGACGTGCTCTTCGAAGTGCTCATCGATTGGGGGGTGGACCTCTCATCGCCGATTTCCGTTGAGCCGATCGGTGGTCACGAAGTGCTATCGGTGGAGGACGATGCGCTGCTCGCGTGTTTCGATGACGGCCTTGATGACGATCTAATCCGCAACCTGGCGAAGCGCAAGCCGCTGAAGGCCGTGTTCAAGGACACCGCGTTCGCTACCGACGCAGCCCGCATCAACGCAGGGCAGATCTTCGAGCAGCTCTCCCCCGACACGAACGTCAAGGTGCTCTGACCGGATGAAGCTCCAGTTCAAGATCCAGGATTATCAGACCACCGCGGTCGACGCGGTCGTCGATTGCTTCCGTGCAGTCCACCGTCAGCCCTTCGCCGACGGAATCAAATACAAGATCGACCCGGGTCGGACACTCGGACGGAAGGCGCACACCGAGCTCGGCCACGGTGTCGATGAAGCTGCTGCACGGTCGGGTCTTCGCAACACCGACCTTGCGCTGAGTCCCGCCCAGCTGCTCGAAAACATCCACGCTGTGCAGCGTCGCACGAGCGGACTCGCGCTGTCGTCGGGACTCGTTCTCAGCCCGGCTGCGAATCTGAATCTCGACATCGAGATGGAGACCGGCACAGGCAAGACTTACGTCTACATCAAGACGATCATGGAACTTCACCGCCAGTTCGGCTGGTCGAAGTACGTCATCGTCGTACCGAGCGTCGCTATCCGGGAAGGGGTCAAGAAGTCATTTGAGATCACTGCTGACCACTTCCTCGTCGAGTACAAGAGGCAGGCGCGAGCATTCGTCTACGACTCTGACCACCTGGAGGAGGTCGAGACGTTCTCGTCCGACGATGGCATCCAGGTGATGATCATCAATGCCCAGAACTTCAACCGCGATGCGAAGAAGGCCGGCGATCATGTTGATAGCAAGGGCAAGTCAGCGGGTCTCAAGATGTTCAAGACCCTCGATGGATTCAAGTCCCGACGCCCGATCGACGTCATCGCCGCGAACCAGCCCATCCTCATCATCGACGAACCGCAGCGCCTTGGCAGCAATCCGAATAAGCCGAGCGAGACGCTGAAGGCGCTCGGGCGCTTCAACGCCCTATTCGCAATCCGGTACTCGGCGACGCACAAGATCGAGCACAACAAGGTGCATCGACTCGACGCGCTCGATGCGTACAACAAGAGGCTCGTCAAGAAGATTGCGGCTCGCGGCATCAGCGTGAAGGGCCTTGCGGGAAGCAGTGCGTACCTTTATATCGATGGTGTCGAACTCGGCAAGGGAGCCGACTTCCCGAAGGCTCGCCTAGAGCTCGAAATCCAGACCAAGAGTGGGCCGATCGTCCGGAAGACGATCAAGGTGCAGAAGGGGTCGCGTCTCCACGACCTCTCCGGCGGTATCGAGGCGTACAAGGACCTTGTCATCGATGACGTCGACGCGAACAACGACATCGTCACGCTCCTCGATGGGCAAACGCTCACCGTCGGCCAAGTTACGAACGACGTCACCGACGAGCAGAAGCGACGACTGCAAGTCCGTGAAGTGATCCGCGCCCACCTCGACAAAGAGCGGCAGCTCTTCGGACTCGGGATCAAGGTGCTGTCGCTCTTCTTTATTGATGAGGTCGGGAAGTACCGTGATTATGCGCAACCTGATCGGCTCGGCGACTACGCCCGAGTCTTCGAGGAAGAGTACGAGGTGCTCAAGGCGGAGCGGCTGAGCGAACTCGACCTGGATGAGGCGGGGGAGCGATATCGCGCCTTCCTCGAGCGAGACGCGGTGCGAGACATTCACAACGGGTACTTCTCAGTTGACAAAAAGACCGGCCGTTGGGTTGACAGCGACACCTCAGACGCCTCCGATGAGGCGAAAGGTGTCTCGAGGGATGCGGAGGCGTACGACGCGATCCTGCGAGACAAGGAGAAGCTCCTCGATCTCGACTTCCCGCTGCGTTTCATCTTCAGCCATTCGGCGCTCCGCGAAGGCTGGGACAACCCGAACGTCTTCACCCTCGGCTTCCTCAAGAAGGCCACCGCTGGCGACTCACGCCGCCAGGAGGTCGGACGAGGACTTCGGCTGTCTGTCGATCAGAACGGCGACCGCACTGACAACCCCGTGACGGTGCATGAGATCAACGTGCTCACCGTGGTAACGGAGGAGTCGTACGTCGACTTCGTCGCTGGCTTCCAACGGGAGACGCTCAGCCTCCTCAGCGCGCGCCCCAGGAAGGCCACCCCGGAGGTCTTCGTCGGAGCAGCCCTCCTCGACGCGGCCGCCGGGACCGAGCACAAGATCACACTCGACGAGGCGAAGCAGTTGCAGCACTGGCTCATCAAGCATGACTTCGTCGACTACGACCAGCAGCTCACGGACAAGTGGATCGGCCGTAAAGATCTCCCCGAGATCCCAGCGCTCCCGCCCGCCCTTCAGCCATACTTCTACCAGGTCGCCGAACTCATCGACTCGCTCCACGTCCAGGCGCCCAAGGTCGATGACGGACGCAAGGCGAAGGTCGTCCCGATGAACGCGGCGAACTTCAGCAAACAGGAGTTCCAAGACCTCTGGAATCGCATCAATCGGCGTGCCGTCTACCAGGTCGAGTTCGACTCACAGGAGTTGATCGACAACTGCATTCGCGTGCTCGACACCTCGCTTCAGGTCATACGGATGCAGTACGTCGTCGTCGAGGGTATCCAGCGGGACGTGATCGAGGCCGACCAACTCGAATCAGGTGAGAGCTTCAAGGTTGCGCGCACGAAGGTCGAGGAGTCGTCACTCAGTGCCAGCTCGACGGTCCTTTACGACTTGCTCGGAGAGATCGCCGAGAAGACCAAGCTCACTCGTCGCACTTGCGCGACGATCCTGAGCAGAATCACGCCGGCCACCTTCGCGAAGTTCCGCCAGAACCCCGAACAGTTCATCGCCGAGGCTTCCCGACTCATCAATGAGCAGAAGGCCGCGGCCGTCGTCAAGCACATTGAATACGACCTGCTCGACGACCGCTACGACTCCTCGATTTTCACGAAGGATCTCACCGCGCGGGATTTGTCGAAGGCCGTCCACACTCCAAACCGGAACGTCTACGAGTACGTCATCGACGACTCTGAAGTCGAGCGGGCGTTCGGTGCCGCCCTCGACGTCAGCGAGGAGGTAGTCGTCTACACGAAGCTCCCGCGCGGCTTCAAGATCCCGACCCCGCTCGACGATTACAACCCAGACTGGGCGATCGCCTTCATGCAGGGTTCCGTCAAGCACGTCTACTTCGTCGCAGAGACGAAGGGCTCCCTCTCGTCGCTCGAACTCCGAGGCACCGAGAAGGCCAAGATCGACTGTGCCCGCAAGCTCTTTGAGAAGCTCAATGACGCGGCCGACACCCCTGGTGTCAAGTACGACGTCGTCACTAGTTACGACCAGCTGCTACAACTCGTTGGGGCATAGCGATGGCGATCGAGCTGTACTTCACCCAGTACTTTGGCGTCACGCCCGAAGTGCTTGAGGAGTACGGCGCCTTCGATATTAGTCTCGCGTCCGACCTGCCGCTCTTCGTGGACCCGTTCCTGCTCTTCAACAGCGAGAGGCCCGAGTACAAGGCGCTCCACGAAGACATCATCAAGTACCTGACGTTCCTCCGGGATAGGGCGGGCGCCGCTCTGAGCCCGGCGCTGATCAAGGCCTGGTACAAGTTCAGCGAGGTCAAGCAGAACTGGCTCGGTTTCACCCTGCTCGGAAACTCGGGTAGCGGGCTCGGAAACGACTTCGCACGCGCACTCCATGATTCGCTCGGCTCTATTCTCAAATCCTTCGGCTCGGAAACGATCACCAAGGGGAGCCACCTGGAAAAGCTCGCGCTGGTCAAGGACGGAGTGGGCCGCGACAACATCAGCGACTTTACGACAAACCTGATCAAGGGGTATCTGCTTGGGTACACGCAGGATTTCGCGCGGAAGCACCTTTCTGAGGGCCAGCGAGCTCGCTTCCCCGTGGCCCGCGCGGAGTTCAACTACGACACAGAGACGTGGGCGACGCGCACCTACGAACTGCCCATTTTCCGTGGCGACTTCGTGCTCTTAACCCCCGCCGACATGCTGACCCGTGACGACACCTGGATCAGTCGGGCGGACATGCTCCATGGCTTCTCACGCCTTCCAGATGCGGTCCCGGACGATCAGCTTCGAGCACAGATCAACAACTACTTCGGCTCCATGCTGAGCAAGGAGCCGACGAAGGAAGAACGCTCCAAGGCGGCGCAGTCGACGCTTCGGCGATACCCCGAGCTCATCGACTACTACATTCGGGAGAAGGAAGACACCGGCGAGCAGGCGATCGGACTCAGTGCCAAACGACGCGAAGAGACGCAGGGGTTTCTCGTTGAAATGGTCAAGGCGGTAGTTGCCGACCTCTCTGCCCGTACATCGTTCTATCTCACGCCGCAAACGAGCTATGCCGAGGCGCTCTTCCGGGCAAAGTCCTTCAAGCAGTACATCGAAGACCAAGACGGTTACAAGCTGATTAATCGCCCTGGGCATGAGCGAGCTTTCTCGAACGAAAAGGATGTCCAGCTCTACTTCGGGCTCGCGTTCGTCGGCAGCGAGTACGACGTCAATCGCGAAGTCAACAATGGGCGTGGCCCCGTCGATTTCAAGGTGAGTAAGGGTGCCTTCGATAAGTCTCTGATTGAGGTGAAGCTGGCGAGCAATTCGCACCTCAAACGGAACCTCCAGAAGCAGATTGAGATCTATGAGAAGGCCAACGGTACCCGAACGTCAGTGAAGATGATCGTCTGCTACACGGCGGCGGGCGTTGCGAAGGTCGACGCGATCCTCGGCGAGCTGAAGCTCCTCGGCGAGGAGTCGATCGTGGTAATCGACGCCCGCGCCGACAACAAGCCATCTGGATCAAGGGCGTAGACATGGCTGCAACACTGAGCTTGACGAAGCGGCGAGGCGTCATCTCCGGAATTCGCATTGGACAGGCGGTGCTCGCAGTTGCGGTGCTTGCCGTATTCGCACTCGCGGCGGGCATCAATCCGCTGGCGGAGTGGTGGTTCTGGACGGCCGCGATAACCGCAATAACCGCGGCAGTCGCGGAACCGTATTACACCGGATCTATCGCAGCCCTCCTGTATGGCGTGGGCGGCCTCGCTGCCGGTATCGCCGCGAATCAGCATGATGTCGAGCCTCTGTGGATCGCGTACTTCGCTCTCGCTGGTGTCGTTATCGTCGCGGCGATCATCGCGATGGTGCTGCAGAACGGGCCTGCCGGGGAGGCGGCCCGGTGGGTGGCGACCAGGTTTGGTCGTCCGGTCTGGCTCGGTCTCGCCGCTGTGACGATCGAACTCATCCGTGGTGTGACAGATCGCACCCTTCCGACGACAGCGCTCATAGCCCTCGGCGTGCTCATCGCGACCGCCATCAGCGTGCCCGACTGGTATCGCCTGATCATCGCGGCGCGGCCAGGGCTCGGCGGACTCACCATCGTCGAGTCGGCGGTCGATCCGAACCTACTGCTCGTCTCGGCGACGACACGCCTAACTGCGGGGCAACTTGTTCAGGTCCAAGGCCGCGGCCGAGCGAATGGAGTTGTCGTCGGCAACCTCGCGCACAAGTCCGGCAACCGGGTGCAGATCGCCCTGTCGTCGCCGTGGACCGAGGTCGTAGAAGCCAGCGGCGATCCAGTTGAGGTTGAGCTCCTCGATAGCAGCGATGGCCCGGCACTCGGCCTGGCCGCTGATGGATCCACAGACAAAGTCCTCGATCTGCGATCCTTCGGCGCACTCACTCGTGGAGACACCGTCTACTGGATAGATACAGCATCGTCGCGAAAGTACCTGTACCAGGTGCGCGGGCTCGACCTTCGTCAGTTGGTCTGGGATGGTTCGGCGGTGATCGCGGAGCACGCGCGAGCCGGCTTGCTCGGAACGGTGGATGCAGCGGGGATTGTCCCTGACTATCGGCTACCGTCCCCTTTTGCCCCCGTTTTCAGTGCGGCAACGGTGACGGCCGATCTGCCGGATGGCTACGAGCGGATCGGCCGCATAGCCGGCACGCAGGTCCCGATCGGCATCTCAGTCTCAAGCTTGCGTGGACACCATCTTGGAATCCTTGGCATGTCGGGCATGGGGAAGAGCACGATCGCGCGTAGGATAGTCCACCTGCTCGGTAACGGTGGAACCGCAGTGGCGATGGACGGGACGGGTGAGTACCGCTCCCGCTACGGCCTGGCGTTATGGGATGTCACGGCTGGGCTCACCACCGACGGCGAGTCAGTTTTCGAGCCCGCAGCTGGATCGTCCACCGGCAAGTCACCAGCCGCTCAAGCCCGCGATTTCATCAAGGCGGCGATGACCGTGGCGTTCCAGGAGTATAAAGCAGGTACACCGCGGCACCGCAGCATCCTGATCGAGGAGGCGCACTCATTTCTGCCTGAGTGGAATTTCGTAGTAGTGAAGGGCGAATCGGACATCGTTGCGGAGAGTTGCCGCATGATCCTTCAGGCTCGGAAGTATGGACTCAACTTCGTGCTCGTTTCCCAACGCACGGCCGTCATCAGTAAGTCTGCCATCTCACAGTGCGAGAGTTACATCATTCTTCGAACGCTCGACGAGACCAGCCTTCAGTACGTCGAATCCGTTGCCGGTACCGAGTGCCGCGATGTCGCCTCTAGCCTGAAACGCTATCAGGCGATCTGCATCGGACCCGCTTTCAGCACCTCAGTGCCTGTGGTGGTCGATCTTGACCCCGCAATCGAACTTGCCAACGATGACTCCTTTGAGGAAGACAACCCTCGTGCCGTTCTAGGGCACCCTGAGGAGGATGCTGTGGCCGCGGGACTTACCCAACCCAGGAGGTCGTAGAAGTTGGCTCGACAATAGCCTGAGTAGTTCGTTGCAGCAATGATCGTGAGTGTGCTCGCGCCAAACGCGAGCATTGCGTCATCTCGCTGTCCGTCGTGGACGTGGGCGAGTTCAGCATGTACAGCCGAGGTGAGCAGCGTCGTCTCTACGATCAGCACAAGGCCGAGCTGATTCCGCTTCACGGCATCCGGTTGCGCGTCATGCACAAGTCCGAGTTCACCGTGCGAGCCGACAAGATTGTGCGCGACCGTACCCGCGACCTGGCTATCGTCCGGAGGGTCCTCGTCTGACTGTTCGGCCGACGACGAACCGGCTGATACACGTCTTGCAGATCGAGGGGCCGCGTCCGCTGACGCGGGCTCAGCCACCCACCTCTCTGGCAGAGGAAAGGCGGTGCCCGGTGTCAGTTTCGATGCGTGTGATGAGCGCGGGCGACGGGTACAAGTATCTGCTCCGCACCGTCGCCGCGGCGGACGGCGACCGGTCACTCTCCACACCGTTGACCCGCTACTACGCCGAGGCGGGCACGCCGCCCGGTCGTTGGCTCGGCAGTGGGCTGGCATCTCTCGGCCATGGCGAGATCACCGGTGGAGCGCTCGTATCCGAGGCACAGCTCCAGCTGCTCCTGGGGATGGGGCTCGACCCGGTGGCCGGCGAACCGCTCGGTCGCGCGTATCCGTCGTATGTCAGTATCGCCGATCGGATCGGCGAGCGCGTCGCGGCGCTTGATTCGAGCCTTGGCATCGCCGAGCGGGCCGAGGCGACCGCGGCCATCGAGGCTGAGGAAGCCGAGCGCGGGCTGCGCCGGGCAGTCGCCGGGTACGACTTCACATTCTCGCTGCCGAAGTCGGCATCCGTGCTCTGGGCCGTGGCGGATGCAGATACGCAGGCGACCATCGCCGACGCGCATCATGCAGCGGTTGTGGAGGTGGTTGCGTTCATGGAGCGCGAGCTTGCGGCCACGCGCTCGGGTGCTACCTCGCGCGGCGGGGCGGTTGCGCAGGTTGATGTCACGGGCCTCATCGCGGTTGCGTTCGACCACTTCGACTCGCGTGCCGGTGACCCGCAGTTGCACACGCACGTCGTGGTGAGCAACAAAGTGCAGACCGTGTTCGACGGCAAGTGGCGTTCGCTCGACGGCCGCCCCTTGCACTCGGCGACCGTCGCGCTCTCGGAGCTGCACAACGCGGTGTTTGCCGACCACCTGACGCGCTCACTCGGCGTCGCGTGGGAGCGGCGAGATCGCGATGCCGACCGCAACCCGGTCTGGTCGATCGCCACGGTGCCGGAGGATCTCCTCACCGAGTTCTCTTCCCGTTCGCGGCACATCGACATCGAGAAGGACCGGCTGATCGCCGAATACGTCGCCTCCCACGGGCACGCGCCCTCGAAGGCAACGATCATCCGGCTGCGTCAGCAAGCGACCCTGGCGACCCGGCCCGACAAGGTGCTGCGGTCGCTCGCCGAGCTGACGAACGACTGGCGCACCCGCGCCGGCCGTCTGCTTGGGCGCGATGCCACCGAGTGGGCGCGCGAGGTTTTCAACGTGGAAGCACCTGCGCTGCTGCGGGCAGACGACGTGCCGCTCGACGTGATCGCTCGCGTCGGAGAGGTCGTGGTGTCGGTCGTCGGCGAGAAGCGCACCACCTGGGGCCGCTGGAACCTGTATGCGGAGGCGGCGCGACAGACGATGGGCTGGCGCTTCACCGCAACCGAAGACCGCGAGGCGATCGTGGGGATGATTGCGGATGCTGCCGAGCGCGCGTCCTTGCGGCTCACCCCGCCCGAGCTTGCGACCAGCCCCGTCGTGTTCCAGCGCAGCGACGGCACGAGCGTCTTTCGGCCCCGCAACTCCGCTCGCTACTCCGCAACCGCACTACTCGACGCCGAAGACCGGCTGCTTGCGTTCGCGCGCAACACCGGCGGCCCCGTCATCACGGGCGCGGCCCTCGCACGCGCCGCGCACACAGGAGGCAAGCGCGGGCGCGCCCTCGGCGAGGACCAGCGTGCGGCGCTCGAATCCATCGCAACCTCCGGCCGCGTGCTCGACCTGCTCGTCGGCCCGGCCGGCGCAGGCAAGACCACCGCGATGAACGAACTGCGTCGCGGGTGGGAGTCCGAACACGGCGCGGGCTCGGTCGTGGGCCTCGCGCCGTCTGCCACTGCTGCACAGGCGCTCGCCGAAGACCTCGGGATCTCGACCGAGAACACCGCGAAGTGGTGGCAGAACTACCGCAACCACGACATCACGTTTACCAGGGGTCAGCTCGTCATTGTCGATGAGGCATCGCTCGCCGGAACGCTCTCGCTCGACCGGCTCACCGGCATCGCATCTCGCGCGGGTGCGAAGGTGCTGCTCGTCGGCGACTGGGCGCAACTGCAATCCGTCGACGCGGGCGGGGCATTCGCCATGCTTGTCGCCAGTCGCGAGGATGTTCCCGAGCTGGCCGACGTGCACCGCTTCGTCCACGCCTGGGAGAAAGCCGCGTCACTCGACCTTCGGCATGGGCAGCCCGCAGCCATTGACGCCTACGAAGCGCACGGTCGCCTGGCCGGCGGAGAGACGGAGCGGATGGCGGATGCCGCCTATGCCGCCTGGCGACGCGACCGGGCGCACGGGCTTGCCTCCGTCCTCATCGCCGAAACCGGTGACTCGGTGACCGCTCTCAACCAGCGAGCCCGCGCCGACCTCGTGCTCTCCGGTGATGTCGATGCGAGCGCCGAAGTTGCGCTTCACGACGGAACCGCGGCATCCGTCGGCGACGTGGTGTTGACGCGCCGGAACGAACGCACGCTCCGCGCCGGGCGCGACTGGGTGCGCAACGGCGACCGCTGGGTCGTCTCCGCAGTGAGGGCGGACGGTGCGATGACCGTTCGCCGCGCGGGGCGTCGCTGGGGTGGGGCGATCGTGCTTCCCGCCGGATATGTCGCCGAGCACGTCGAACTCGGGTACGCGGTCACCGCCTACCGTGCGCAGGGTGTCACCACCGACACCGCTCACGCGCTCATCGAGGCGGGTACGACGCGCGAGAACCTTTACGTTGCCATGACGCGTGGGCGGCAGGCCAACACCGCGTATGTTTCGGTTAACCGGCTGGATGACGACCACCGCGAACGGCACCCCGGAGATCCGGCCGAGGCGACCGCGCGCTCGGTGCTGTACGGGGTGCTCCAGCACGTCGGAGCCGAGCTGTCGGCCCACCAGACCATCGCCGCTGAGCAGGATGCCTGGGGCTCGATCGCGCAGATCGCCGCCGAATACGAGACCATCGCGGGTGCGGCGCAGCAGGAGCGGTGGGCGGCGCTCCTGCTCGCATCCGGGCTGTCCTCGGAGGACGCTGATGCGGCGACCGCGTCGACGGCGTTCGGTGCCCTCGGCGCGGAGCTGCGCCGAGCCGAAGCCGACGGCTACGACGTGGACCGGCTGCTGCCACGACTTGTCGCCGCTCGTGGAGTGGCCGACGCGGACGACATCGCTGCGGTGCTCCATGCGCGAGTAGCGCGGGCTACCGCTGACGCGCGCGGTGCAGGGCGTATTCGCAGGCCTCTGCCATCCATCGCTGGGCTCATCACGCCTGCCATCGGTCCGATGGCGGACGACATGCGCGTTGCACTGCGCGAGCGCCGCGCGCTCATCGAGCAGAGAGCCAGTGCTTTGGTCGCCGAAGCGGTACGCGGGGGAGAGGCGTGGCTGGCCGAGCTCGGCGGCGAGTCGGGCGATCCGCAGCGTGCGCAGGAGTGGCGACGCGAGGCGCGCGTCGTTGCCGCCTACCGCGATCGATATGGGATCGCGGACGAATCGGCGCTGGGCTCGACGGTCACCACCGCGGCTCAGCGGGGTGACGCCTCCAAAGCGCGTGCGGCGCTCGTCTGCGCGCGCCAACTCGCTGCCGACACTGCCGAGTGGGAGTCGCCGACCCCCATGGCGGCAAAGGCGACAGCGCCGAGCCTGTAGCGCGGCTCTTCCGACTGTCGCAGGAGAGGCGTACTCTGGACTCGAGGTAGCGGTCACAACTCAGCGGTCGTACGCGACAGCCTCCGGGCACTCATTCACGGGCTACCTCCTCGGCGGAGTGACACGCTTTTACGAGAGACGGGATCATGTTCCGACTGCTCTGGGTCTTCAGCGTTCGGGTTCGCAGCTTCATGTGGCGCTACATGCCAACGAACATCCTGCTCAACGCGCTGCGAACGCGCCGTGGCCTCAAATGGGGCGTGCCTGCCATGCTGCTTGCAGCCCCGTACCTCGTCGCCGCTTGGCTCTGCGCGACCTGGGTGGCCGACCGCGGCCCCGGCTGGCTCAACCTGCTCGTGCTCCTCTTCATCTGGAACGCGCTGAAGTTCATCGTCAACGGGCCGATCACCCTGGTGATGCTCCTGCGCGTGCGGCTCGCCGAACGCCGGGCGCGCAAGTCATACGAGCGCGACCTCGCGGGCTACGAGCCGGATCGACAGATGGGGCCGCTAACGCACTCTATGAGCGACTGACACTCCGCGAGCCTGCCGCGCTGGAGCGATGCTCTCACCTTTCCACCATGGATGCGGTCTCCCTCGGCTCGTTGTTGTAGCCGCGTTGCAGTGAAGGCTGCAACGGTTCCGGTCGCCGCGAGATGGGCTAATCGGGCAGGGAGAACCACTCTCCCTTCTCTGCGACGGCGGCGAGCGGTTGCAGGCACGTCTTCTCATTGACTCTCTTGTCCGCGGCGTGAAGGAGTGTTGCGGGATACCGTGAGGGCTCGCTAAGGATGATTTCGGCGAGGTCTGGGTCGAAGGTTCCATCGAACTCCGGAAAGCGAGGGACTGCTGTCGGTTCGGTTGACTCCTTGACGTGCCCCATAGTTTGGTTACCCGAATTGATGTGTGGACCGGGCTCTCTTTGAGCGGCCTCATCCATGCCCAGACCCTTCCCCGCCGAGTCCCGGATGCGCGCAGTCGCGCTCGTTCGAGCTGGTAAGCCGATCACGACTGCGGCCGTTGAGCTGGGGGTGAGCGCGGCGGCGATCCATAACTGGGCGGCTCAGCCACCACTAAAACCAGTGGAATTTCGTCCAACGGTTCCGCGAGGGCAATGGACGCGCTCAGCGGATGTTCCGGAATCGGGTTGCGGCCGACGCTGGCTGGCAGCTGGACTGGCGCCCCGCCCCGGGTGCCGTCAACGATGCCGCCTGCCGCGCCGCTTCGGAGCGCAGTGACTTCGGCCCGATGCGCTCGATGTTCGATCAGGTCGTGACGCCGGCCGGAATCGCGGCCGACCCGTCGTCGGCTCTTGATCGGTTCGCGCTTCGCACCTCGAGGTCGATTGACCAGGCGTTGGATGCTGCGCGCATCGCGGGGATGGATCAGCCCGCGGCGCCGGTGGCGCAGCCGCCGGTAGGTCCTCGTGCTCCGGAGGCGTCCGGGGCGACCGGCTACTGGCTGGGCCGGGACCAGGGCCCCGGCCTCGGCCGCTAGCGACCTTCGCTCAGGATCGACGGTGCGGGATCTCGATGCCGCGCGGGTGCTCGGCCCGCCACTGGTCGACGTCGGTTTGCAGGTAGCGGATGGTCGAGCTGATCGTGAAGTACGCTGGCCCGAGGCCGGTATCCCGGAGCCGTTTCAGGTCGCCGCGGCTGACGCGCAGCTCGGCGCTGACCTCATCGGGAATCAGGAACAGTTCGTTTGCCAGCGCATCGTCGAGTACTCTTGGCCGATTTGTGGTCATTGTTGGTTTTCCTCTCGCGCGAGCGTGTAGAGGATCATCACGTGATCGCCGTTGGGGATGACGACCGTTGTGCACACCCGGTAGCCGGAACGGCCGTGAGCTCTCAGGTCGACATCGCGGGCGGTTAGCTTCGCTATTCGCCGCCGGCCTCGTCGTCCCCGGAAGGGACGTTCGTCGTCAGGGTCGTCACGTCGACCACGACGCTCGCTGGCAGCTGTCGCATTGCAGCTCGTCCATCGGGTCGACGGGCACTTTGTATTCGCCCAGGGCTACCGATTCCAACGTTCCATTCCTGTCCATCACACACCCCGCGTTCACATCTCCCATTGCCTTTCGGTACACGCCGAAAACAGCGCCAGGAGTCGAGCGTCAAGGGACCGTGGAATGCCGGAGCGCAGCGAGGATATGCCGCGGAAGCCCTTGATGATCGGGGAGTGGTGCGTACCCTCACCCGGTGCGAAAGGCAACTGAGTTGCCGTACCGGCGCAGTCGGCCAAGAACATCGCGGAGCTTCGCTCCGGCTCTCTCAGCTCTTCGATCCGAGCACGCTGACTGAGAGCCAGAATCGCGGTTTCTTCGGTCGCCGGCGGCGTGCGAATGCGACGCCGGGGGAGAAGCGCTCGAAGCGCTACCCGGTGACCGTGACGCCGACCGAGGCGGCCGAGCTCGAGGCGAAGGCTGCGGCCGCTGGCATGAGCGTTCCGCGGTTGCTGCACGAGTCTGCGAAGAGCTCGCATGTGGAGACGAGCACGGAGCGGTGAGCTGCTGCGGAGTTCTCGGACAGTGGGCCCTCTTAAAATGAGGGACTACTGAAAGCAGAGATCAGCATGACTGCATCGCGAAGGCGATTTTCCCAGGAGTTCAAGGACGAGCTGTGTCGCGAGGTGATCAACACGTCCAAGACGATCAAAGATGTCGCGACCGCGTATGGC
>NZ_SOFY01000089.1 GCF_004402595.1 Cryobacterium shii
CCGCAGACCCAACGAAGTCCACTATGGTTATCAACAGCCAGCCCTGGCAGCGTAGAAGAAAACACTAATTCCGCTGTCCGAAATCTCCGCGGCAGCTCAGATCGTTGAGAATGGGAACCACTCGGATCTGCGCGACTGTCCTCTCCGTGTTGGGAGCGTTGAACGTGCACCCCAGCACGACGGCCAAGCCGAGACCGAACACGAGCCTGGCTTCGCGAAACGACGCATGTTCTGACCTCTGTTCGAGTGAGGATTCATGGTGTGATCCCAGTTCCCGATGCTCTTTCGCAGGGCAACGATGCCGCCGAGAAAAAGCAGACCGGCGGATGCCCGAGCTGCGCGTTCGTTGACGACGGGAATGTCGATTCCATCGACCAGTTCGCCGATGACCGGCCGTTCCTCGCTGGTCATGAGGCTGTTCCCTGATGTTCGGTAAGCTCCTTCTGAGAACTGAGCTCCGTCAGGGCCTGGATTCCGCCCGCGCGGTAGGCTTCCCAGTCACGGTCCGGTCAGGTGACGGGTATCGGCTGGTTTGACCAGCGGATTTTCACGGCAGTGGCTGAGGCAACGATCCCGCCGGGATCGGTGTCGTCGGCAACCCGTCGCAACAGTTCGCCCAGAGCTGCCGCCTTTCCCTCAGCGAATTTTGCTGCGGGGTGCGAGCGGCCGTCCTTCGCAAGGGCACACGAAGACGTGTCGCCGAGCAGCGCCGACCACTCGTAGGCCGCCCGGATCCGGACGCGCACGATGGCCGCCCGGGACAGGGTTGTGGAACGGCCTGATGAATCAGGTCCGTCAGGAGCCATCTGCGCACGTGCAGCGATCGGACTGCGCAACTCCGTAGAGCGCGTCCTCGATGTGCTGGCCGCAGCCGTCCCACGTCGCCTTTTTGCAGTTTGAACACGTGATCTGGTAGCACATGGCAATTTCCTTTTCGTTTGATCTTGCTCGACGGAATCGAGAATAACATACCCCCTGGGGTATTTTGTTCGTCAGTTGCAGGGTATAACCGCGAGTCCGCGCCACGTGTTCCGCCTTCCCCTCCCGATCGAAGGCTCGATACGCCCGCCCCTAACGGACAAGGCGACTCTGGGCACGTTCTTCGATGCCCTCGGCTAGGAACGATCCGCCCTGATCGCGCATGTTTCCGCGGATGGGGCGGCCTGGACCGAGGCCCGCAAACAGCCCGTCAGAACGCAACCGCTCCGTCGATCGCCGACTGGATTCTGGCGAGGACCCGGCCCGGGCCGATGTCGCGATCGAAGACAGCGACAACGACACGCGACGACGCGGCGCGCTCATTCGGATCCGGGAAGAGCACAGGGCTGAACAGGCCGCACAGGCTGCGCAGCTGCGTGTCGAGTATTTCGGTCGCGGGGATCTCGGCGCGTTTGAGCCACGCCCGCAGCATGTCGTTGTGCACGGAAACGATTCCCGCCGCGAGCGCCGTGATCGCCCAGCCGCGTTCGGATGCGCCCGGGACGACCTCGCGGAGGTAGCTCGCGAAAGCCCGCTCATACCGATGGGAACTCACAAGCTCCCGGTCACGTAGAGTGGGATTGCGCTGCAGGAGCTCATGTCTGGTGAGCGACGCCTCCCGGCGGGAGAGGTGATGGTCCAGGACGATTCGTGCACCATGCCTCAGCGCCTCGAGTGGGTCGCCCGAGGCGGCGTCCAGATAGGCGGAGAGGCGCTCGAGCAGGTAGTCGTGATCGGCGAAGACCACGTCTTCCTTCGAACCGAAACGGCGGAAGAACGTGCTCCGGCTGATCTGGGCGGCGTCGGCGAGCTCTTCGACGGTCGTCGCCTCGTATCCCCTCGTCGAGAGAAGGGCGATCGCGACTGTGGTCGCATCGGACGGCCTCTGTCGTCTCATCGGGTCATCGACCATGACGTTGAAGCTATCACGCGTCCAGGCGGAGCCTGTCCGCGTACCGCGCGACGAGTTCTCCCTTCAGGACCTTGCCGCTGGAGTTCAGGGGGAACGCGTCGACGAACTCGACGAACCTCGGGAACTTGAAGGGCGCGATTCGTTCCTTGGCGTACTCGATGATTCCTTCGGGGGTCACGGTGCCACCGTGGACGCGGACGACGACCGCCGCGATCTCTTGGCCGCGAACCTCGTCGGGGACTCCGAAGACGGCGACTGCCGCGACCTCATGGTGCCGGGACAGCATCTCTTCGACCTCCCGCGGGTAGACGTTGTATCCGTTGCGGATGATCAGGTCCTTCTTTCGATCGAGGATCCGGATGTAGTCGTCCTGGTCCTTGACCCCGAGATCGCCGGTCCGGAACCAACCGTCGACGATTGCCGCTTCCGTCGCCTCCGGACGGTTGAGGTATCCCTTCATGAGGTTGTGGCCGCGGATGACGAGTTCCCCGAATTCGCCGCGCGGAAGCAGCTCGATCGTGTCTTCCACATCCGCGCGGGCGATCTCGACGTCGACGCCCCAGATCGGCGTTCCGATCGAGCCGGGCCGCGGCGCGACGCCAACGTGGTTGAAGGTCGCGACGGGGGACGTCTCGGTGAGTCCGTATCCTTCGTGGATCTCGACGCCGTAGACGTCGTTGAAGCGCTCCATGACGGCCAGCGGGATAGAGGCACCCCCTGAGACCGCATAGCGCAGCCGTCGTGGGCGCTCGTGGTTGCGAGTCGCCGCGTCGAGAAGGGCGATGTACATGGTCGGGACGCCGAAGAAGACGTCGACCTCGTGCTGATTGAGGAGGGTGAGTGCCGTGTCTCCGTCGAATTTCGGGACGAGGACGATGGTTGCGCCGATTCTCAGACCCGCATTCAGGACGCAGGTCTGCCCGAAAGTGTGGAAGAGGGGGAGGGTGCCGAGAATGGTGTCGCTGGATCGCAAATCGAAGGTTGAGATCAGAAGAGCGTTGACCTGTTCGATCAGCGAGAAGTGGCTGCCCTCCGCTCCCTTGGGGGTGCCGGTCGTCCCGCTCGTGTAGAGGATCGTCGCGGTGTCACCGGGGTCGGTCGGGGTGATGTCGTCGATGGGCGTCGCCTTCGCCGCGAGGTCTTCGAGCCGCGTCTGCGTCCCGTTGCCCTGAGCCTCTCCGACGGACAGCACGTGGACACCCGCCTGGACCGCGCCGCGAGAGCCCGCAGCGAGGAGCCCGGCATGGACGACGACGGTGTGAGTACCACTGTCCCTCAGCACATATTCGATCTCGTCGGCGCCGAGGAGCGCGTGGATCGGGATGACCGTCGCCCCGAGGGCGAGAATGGCGTAATAGGCGCGGGGGAAGTCGGCGACGTTAGGAATCAGGATGGCGACCCGGTCGCCCCTGCCGACACCGTGATCCCGGAGTCCTCCCGCATAGGCGCGAACCTGATCCCACAGTTGGGCGTAGCTCACCGTCTCGTCGCCGACGATCAGCGCCGTCTTGCCGCCCTGGCGGCGTGCGGACTCCGAGACGATCGTGGCGACGGACATTGTCGTGGGACGTGATGCGGTCGAGGACATGGCTGCAACTCCTTTGTTGTGTGTCATGGGGTTGAACTGGGCGCTGTGTGACACGGAGTGTCAACTCCGAGCACTAAGTTTCGGAGTCTTTGTGCCCCGTGTCAAGCCGGTCACTGGACCATTGCTCACGTCGGCGCGTCCGTTTGGGACGGAGTGTCTTGACATGGCACGCCATTTCATAGCAGGCTTGCACAATTCCTCGTGACTCTGCGCGGGGCGTGCCGATCGAGCACTGGAGCACGTAGCGCGGCACTTCTCCGACATCGAGGCACTGCACACCTACGAAGGCACCGAGACGGTCCAGGCTCTCATCATCGGTCGCGACATCACCGGGTTTTCCGCCTTCGCCTAGCCAGCGTCTCCCGCCACCTTCTCACCCCTTCTTCGCAAAGGAACAACCATGAGCGACCCCGCAACCACGCCCGTCCTGATCGGAGGCGCCCGAACCCCGTTCGCGCGTTTCAATGGCGCCTTCGCTTCCCTTCAATCCGCCGAGCTCGGCGCACATGCCATCCGGGCCGCGCTCGATCGAACGGGCGTCCCCGCTGCGGCGATCGACGCCGTCATCGTGGGCCAGGTGATCCAGGCCGGGGCGGGCCAGGGGCCCGCACGCCAGGCGAGTATCGGGGCGGGCCTCGGCTGGGACGTCCCGACCGTGACAGTCAACAAGCTGTGTCTGTCGGGCCTAACCGCGATCATCGACGCGGCCAGACTCATCCGCACCGGTGAGGCCCAGGTCGTCGTCGCCGGTGGCCAGGAATCCATGAGCAACGCGCCGCACCTGCTTCTCGGCTCCCGCCGGGCGGCTCCGCTCGGCGACCGCGCCCTCGTCGACTCCCTCAATCACGACGGCCTGGTCGACCCGTTCGATCGGTTGCTCATGGGGACGGCGACGGACCGGGGCAACGTGACGCGGGGGATCCCGAGGGAGCGCCAGGATGCTTTCGCGGCGCTTTCGCACTCGCGCGCTGCCGCGGCGCAGGACGCGGAGATCCTCGCCGAGGAGATAGTTCCCCTCTCGGTCCCGCAGCGTCGTGGTGGCCCTGTCCTCGTCGCGGCGGATGATGGGATCCGCCGCGACACGACGATCGAGACGCTCGCACGCCTGCGGCCCGCGTTCGCGGAGGGCGGCAACGTCACAGCGGGCAGTTCGTCGCAGCTCACCGACGGCGCCGCGATGGTCGTGGTCGCGAGCAAGGCGTGGGCCCTGGCCGCGGGGATTCCCTGGCTCGCCGAGATCGGCGCCGCCGGTCAGGTGGCGGGGCCGGACGGCTCGCTGCATTCCCAGCCCTCCCGAGCCATCGCCCAGGCCCTTCGGCGCCAATCCCTGGCCGTCGGTGACCTCGACGTCATCGAGATCAACGAGGCGTTCGCCTCCGTTGTGCTTCAATCGGCCGACGACCTCGGGGTGTCCCCGGAGGCGATCAACACGGAGGGCGGGGCGATCGCTCTCGGCCACCCCGTCGGCGCATCAGGCGCGCGCCTCGCGCTGCACACCGCACTCGCGCTGCGGCGCCGCGGCGGAGGACGCAGCGTTGCCGCGCTCTGCGGTGGCGGCGGGCAGGGCGAGGCGCTGATCCTGTTCTGCTGAGCCGCCAGAGCCGTCCGTGTGAACACCTTCTTTTGCGTGTCACGAACACCCCGAACAACATCTGGAGAAGCGCACGCCAGAGCTCTGGAAGGCCGTACACGCGATTCTCGCCGTAATGGGGGAGACTGTGGCCATGACGAGTGGAGAGTGACATGGGGACCGTGCAGCGGGGAATGCCGGAGGTCGACGCGATCGTGGTCGGCTCCGGTCCCAACGGCCTCGCCGCCGCGGTTACCCTTGCCCGGGCCGGACTCTCGGTGCGCGTCTACGAGAAGTCCGACAGCGTCGGTGGGGGCGCCGCCACCGCGGAGCTGACCCTGCCGGGCTTCCACCATGACGTCTGTTCGGCCGTGCACCCGCTTGCGCTGGCTTCGGAGTTCTTTCAGCGGTTCGGGCTCGCGGACCGGATCGAACTGGCCGTCCCGGAGGTCTCCTACGGGCATCCTCTGCCGGGCGGCAGCGCCGGCCTCGCCTACCGCAGCCTGTCCCGTACCGTCGCCGAGCTGGGCCGGGACGGCGCGGCCTGGAACCGGCTCTTCGCGCCTCTCGTAGCGCATTCCGGGCAGGTGGCGGAGTTCACCGGGGGGCAGCTTCTGCGTCTGCCGAAGCATCCGGCCACCGCACTGCGCTTCGGCGTGCGCTCCCTCGAGCAGGGCAGCCCGCTCTGGGACCTGCGCTTCTCGGGCGAAACCGCGCCCGCCCTCCTGACCGGCGTCAGTGCACACACGATGAGGGCACTGCCCAGTATCGCCACCGCCGGTGCCGGCCTCACTCTCGCCACGTATGCGCACGCCGGCGGCTGGCCGATCCCGGTCGGCGGCAGTGGGGCGATCGTGACCGCGCTGGTCGACGACCTGCTCGCTCACGGTGGCGAGATCGTCACGTCCACCGAGGTGCGTCGGCTGAGCGACCTGCCGCCAGCCCGCTTGGTGATGCTCGACCTCACACCTCGGGCGCTACTGCGGCTCGCCGAGGGCGAGCTGCCGGACGCTTACGCGCGACGGCTGCGCGCCTTCCGGTACGGCAACGGCGTCGCCAAGGTCGACTTCGCCCTGTCGGATCCGGTGCCCTGGCAGGCGGCCGGATTGCGGGCGGCGGCCACCGTACACGTGGGCGGCACTCGGGCGCAGATCCGGCGAGCCGAGAACACCGTCGCCCGCGGTCGGCACGCCGAGGATCCGTATGTGCTCGTGTCCCAGCCCAGCGTCATCGACCCCAGCCGCGCACCGGCCGGTCGGCACACCCTGTGGGCGTACACCCATGTTCCGCGCGGCTCCACCATCGACCAAACCGAAGCGACCGTGCGCCAGATCGAGCGATACGCCCCGGGTTTCCGGGACACCATCCTGGCCAGCGCCGGCCGCACCGCCACGCAGATGGAACAGCACAATCCCAACTACATCGGCGGTGATATCTCGGCCGGCGAGGTGAGTCTGACCCAACTCGTGCGCCGCCCGGTCCTCTCCCCGGACCCGTGGCGCACGCCCCTGAACGGCGTGTACCTCTGCTCGTCGTCCACGCCGCCTGGCCCCGGCGTGCACGGCCTGGCCGGCTGGCACGCGGCCCTGAGCGCCCTGCGACATGACCTCGGGGTGCGCACCGCCCCCGATCTCTCCCCATCCAACCGAAAAAGGTGACACCGTGGCCGTGAACTACCGCACCATGAGCTGCCCGCCCGAGAACGTCTTCGCCGTTCTGGCAGACGGATGGCTGTACCCGAGCTGGGTCGTCGGAGCCTCCCGCATGCGGGACGTCGACGCCACGTGGCCCAAAGAGGGAAGCGCCATCCATCACTCCGTCGGAGTCTGGCCCGCCCTGATTGACGACACCACATCTGCTCTGGAGTGGGACCCGCCCCGGCACGCGCTCTTCAAGGCCCGGGGCTGGCCGATCGGCGAGGCCCACGTGGCTCTGGACGTGAAGGCCCGAGGCGACGGATGCGTCGTGCGCCTCACCGAGGATGCCACCGCCGGCCCCGGCCGGTTTGTGCCCCTGTTCCTGCGCGACTCGGTCATCGGGGTGCGAAACGTGGAGACGCTGCGCCGACTCTCGTTCCTCGCAGAGGGCGGCGCCGGGCTCTCCTAGCCCGACGAATTCGACGCGCTCGCCGCGCTTTGTGGGCAACCTCTCAGCGCGGAACCGGCCGGATCGGTAGCGCAGCGGCGTAGCATCGAGGCATGATTCGTCTCGGAACAGGTCGTTGATCATGTCGCACAAATCTATCAAGTGGCTTCCCGCCGTCGTCGTTCCGGCCGTGATCGCCGTGGGCGTGATCGCTGTGCCGCTCCAGGCCGGCGCCGCCGTAGACCTGCCCGACAAGACGGCCCAGCAGGTGCTCCTGATGGTCAGCGACAGCACCGTTACGGCGTTCTCCGGAACCGTGGAGAAGACGGCGAACCTCAGTCTGCCCGCGATCGACCTCGGGGCCGAGATGTCCGGACAGGCGGGAAAGCAGGGCGCGTCCGGTTCCGGAGACGCGGCGAGCGGCGCCCTCTCCTCCGTGCTGGAGCTGCTCAGCGGCTTGCACACGGCCCGGGTCTACGTGGACGGAAGCGCCGCTGACGGAAGCGTTACTGACGGAAGCACTGACGGGCCCGCCAAGGTTCGCGTCCAGATCCAGGACCGCATGGCGGAGCGCAATATCGTCAGCAACGGCAGCGACGCCTGGCTCTACGACTCCGAGACCGACACCGCCGCTCACCTGGCCATTCCCGCCGGCGCCGCAGCGAGCATGAAAGACAAAATGGCCGCCCTCGACGCAGAGGCCCCGGCCGACGTGTCGACGCCGTCGCAGCTGGCGGACCGCTTTTTGAGTGAGATCGACCCGAGCACCGTGGTCACGGTCGGAACCGACGGCCGGGTCACCGGTCGCACCGTCTACGAACTCGTACTCACGCCCAAGGCCACGGACACCCTGGTGGAGTCCGTCTCGATCTCGGTCGACTCCGAGACCGGAATGCCGCTTCAGGTCAGCGTGCGGGCCGCCGGCCAGAAGGACCCGGCCTTCCAGGTCGGTTTCAGCAGCGTGGACTACGGCGCTCCCTCCGCGGACCTGTTCGACTTCACCCCGCCGGCTGGCGCCACCGTCAAGGAACTGGCGCTGCCGCAGACGCCCGCCAACCACGCCGCGCCCGATGTTGCCGCGCCCGACACGGCCAGGCCCGAGGTCCCGACCGAGGGACTGCCCGTCGTGACCGGCACCGGCTGGGACGCCATCGTCGAGATTCCCGCGGCATCCGTTCCCCCCGAACTCGGCGACAACCCGCTGATGTCCGAAGTCGCCACCAAGGTTGACGGCGGGCGGCTGTTGTCCACCTCGCTGGTCAACGTGTTCCTGGCCGACGACGGCCGGTTCTTCGCCGGATCGGTCCCCGTGGACCAGCTCCAGGCCGCCGCAAGCGCCCAGTGAACAGCGCACAGTGACCAGCGCACAGTGACGCCCGTCACCCCGGCCCTCGACCTTGCCATCGAGAGCCGGGGCCTCACCAAGCGCTTCGGCGAGCAGATCGCCGTCAACGCCATCGACCTGGCGGTGCCGCGGGGGTCCGTCTTCGGATTCCTCGGTCCCAATGGGTCAGGGAAGACCACCAGCATCCGGATGCTGCTGGGCCTGACCCAGGCCACCAGCGGGCAGATCAGCGTGCTGGGCCAGGACATGCCGTCCCGGCTGCACGAGGTGCTGCCCCGGGTGGGCGCGCTCGTCGAGGGCCCCGCGTTCTACCCGTTCCTGTCCGGGGCGGCCAACCTGCGCCGGTTCGACACCGCGGACCGCCACGCCCCCTCGCGCACCCGGCGAGTCCGGGTGGACGAGGCCCTGCACCGGGTGGGGCTGACCCACGCGGCGGGCAAAAAGGTGCACGCCTATTCGCTGGGCATGAAGCAGCGCCTCGGCATCGCCAACGCCCTGCTGCAGCCGCGGGAGCTGCTCATGCTCGACGAGCCGACCAACGGACTCGACCCGCAGGGCACCCGTGAGGTGCGCAGTCTCGTGCGGTCGCTCGCGGCCGAGGGCACCACGGTGTTCGTGTCCAGCCACCTGCTGGCGGAGGTCGAGCAGATGTGCACCCACGCCGCCGTGATGAGCGCCGGCACCCTCGTCGCCCAGGGCACGCTGGCCGACCTCCGCCACGTCGGCGAGACCCTGGTGCGGCTGCGCACCCCGGATGCCGCGGCGGCGCAGGGCGTGCTGTCGCGCCTCGGACTCGTACCCCGGCGCACGGACGTGCCGGACGAGGACCCCTGGGTTATGGCCCCGCTCGAGCGTGACACGGTGGAGAACCTGATCAACGAGCCGGAATCCCTGGTCTCGGCCCTCGTGGCCGCGGGGGTGCGCATCCGTGCCTTCTCGATCGAGGAACCGAGCCTGGAAGAACGATTCGTCGCACTGACCGGGGAGGGTTTCGATGTCGTCCAGTAGTGCGCCGCGTTCCGCCGGCTGGGACCTGCTCGGCTCCGAGCTGACGGTGCTGTTCCGGCGCCGCCGAACCTGGGCCATGCTGGTCGCCATCGCCCTCATCCCGATCCTGCTCGCCGTGGCAGTCCGGCTGTCGTCGGAGACGCTGGCGCCGGGGGAGGGGCCGCCGTTCCTGGACCGGGTCACCCAGAACGGCCTGTTCGTCGCGTTCACCGCCATGATCGTGGCGATCCCGCTGTTCCTGCCGCTGACCATCGGGGTCGTCGCCGGGGACACCATCGCGGGCGAAGCCGGGTTGGGCACCCTGCGGTACCTGCTCGTCGCCCCGGCCGGCCGGGTGCGGCTGCTGCTCGTTAAATACGCCGGTGTCGCGATGTTCTGCCTGGTCGCGACCCTGACCCTGGCGGTGGCCGGCACGCTCATCGGTGCCGCCCTGTTCCCCGTGGGCCCCGTGACCCTCCTGTCGGGAGACACCATCGGTGTGGCCGATTCGCTGCTGCGCTCGGCGCTGATCGCCCTGTACGTGACCGTGTCGCTGCTCGGGTTCGCCGCGATCGGGCTGTTCATCTCGACCCTGACCGACGTGCCCGTGGGCGCCATGGCCGCCACCGTCGTGGTGTCGGTTCTCGCCCAGATCTTGGACGTGCTGCCGCAGCTGGCGTGGCTGCATCCGTGGCTTTTCAGTCACTACTGGCTGGGCTTCGCCGACCTGTTGCGGCAGCCGATGGACCTGTCATCGTTCGGCGACAACGCGCTGCTCCAGGCCGGGTACATCGCCGTGTTCGGGGCGCTCGCCTACAGCCGATTCGCCACCAAGGACATCCTCTCGTAGGGACTCGTCCGGCACACGAAGTGCACCGGAGGTGCCCCGAAAGGCCCTAGTGTTGCTCCACATGACCGAACGCACCGCCGCGCCAGGCGCAACCACACGTACCGACAACGAAGCCCCTGACTCCCACGGCGTTCCCCACCTCGCCCGCTCCCTGAGCCGGCGGCACATCCAGATGCTCGCCATCGGCGGCACGATCGGCACGGGCCTGTTCATGGGGGCGGGCAAGACGATCTCCCTCGCCGGGCCATCCGTGATCTTCGTCTACATGACCATCGGTTTCATGCTGTTCTTCGTGATGCGGGCGATGGGCGAGATCCTGTTGTCCAACCTCGACTACAAGTCCTTCAGCGACTTCGCCGGCGACCTGCTCGGGCCGTGGGCGAGCTTCTTCACCGGCTGGTCGTACTGGGCGTTCTGGGTCGTCACCGGCGTCGCCGACATCGTGGCCATCTCCGGGTACGTCGACGTGCTCGCGCCGGGCACTCCGCTGTGGATCCCGGCGCTGCTCACACCGGTCGTGCTGATCCTGCTCAACCTCCCGAGCGTCAAGGCCTTCGGCGAGGCCGAGTTCTGGTTCGCCCTGGTCAAGGTGCTCGCCATCCTGGCCCTGATCGGCACCGGGGTGGTCATGATCGCGACCCACTTCACCTCGCCCTCCGGCGCGGTCGCCGGCCTCGACAACATCTGGAACGACGGCGGCATGTTCCCGCACGGCGTGGCCGGCTTCGTGCTCGGCTTCCAGATCGCCATCTTCGCGTTCGCCGGCATCGAGCTCGTGGGCACGGCGGCGGCGGAGACGAAGGACCCGGAGCAGAACCTGCCCCGGGCCATCAATACCATCCCCGTGCGCCTGCTGCTGTTCTACGTGGGCGCCCTGGTCATCATCATGGCGGTCAACCCGTGGCGCACGATCGACCCCGGCAGCAGTCCCTTCATCGGGATGTTCGCCCTGGCCGGGCTGGGAGTCGCGGCCATCGTCGTCAACCTGGTCGTGCTCACCTCTGCCGCCTCCAGCGCCAACTCGGGCATCTACTCGACCTCCCGGATGGTCTACGGCCTCGCGCAGGACGGCAACGCCCCGAAGGCGTTCGGCACGCTGAGCAGCCGCCAGGTTCCCCGGAACGCGCTGCTGTTCTCGTGCATCTTCCTGCTCGCCGGGCTGGTGCTGCTCTACACCGGTGATTCGTTCATGGGCGCCTTCACTCTCGTCACCTCGGTGGCCTCGGTGCTGACCATGTTCGTCTGGTCCATCATCATGGTCAGCTACCTCGCCTTCCTCCGCCGCCGTCCCCAGTTGCACGCCGCCTCGACGTACCGGATGCCCGGCGCCCGGTTCATGCCCTGGGTCGTGCTGGCGTTCTTCGCCTTCATGCTCTGGGCGCTCGGTCAGGCGGATGACACGCGCCTCGCCCTGGTCGTGGCCCCGCTCTGGTTCCTCGGGCTCGGCGGCGCCTGGTACGTGAACCGCAAGGCTCCGCTGCAGCAGGCCCGGATCGAGGAGTGGCGGGCGGAGGCCCGCGCCGAGAAGGCGGCGCTCGTCGGCTAGATCCGGGGCCGGCGCGACCAGCGGGCGGCCTTCATGGCCAGGTGCAGTTCGAGCCGCACCTGGCCGCCCAGCGGGTCGACCCCGATCAGGGTGCGGATCTTCGCAAGCCGGTTGTAGATGCTGCTGCGGTGCAGGTGCAGCGTTGCCGCGACATCCTGCACGGAACCGTCGGTGTCGTAGAGCAGCTCAAGCATCGGCAGGAGTTCATGGTTGGCGTCGAAGTCCCGCAGCTCCGCGAAGTAGACCGATTCCACCGGGGAGAGGTTGCGGCTGCTGGCCGCGAGGAACTGGTACACGCCGATCTGCCGGAAGTCGGCGATCGTGCCCAGTCGGGCGTCAACGGCGGCGGCCTGCACCGCCTTGCGGGACTGGACGTAGGCATCCGGAAAGCGTCGGAGGTCGTGGAACGCTTCGCTGAACCCCAGCAGGTCGGGGCGCTGGGCCCGGCCGCCGCGCCGGGCCAGTTCGGCCCGGTACCGGTGCAGGATCTCGGTGTGCACCACCCTTCCCGGGGAATCCCGCAGCAGCACCACGGTATGCGTCTCGGTGCCGGCGCTGAACCGGGCCGCGTCGATGCCCACGGTGGCCTGGAGGGCCGAGATGCGCTGCAGCAGGACCGCGGCGGCGGGGTCGACCGCCGTGCCGTCCCGTGCTGTCGCCGGCTCGTCGGGTCGCGGCAACAGGGTGGCGAGGTGCCAGGGCCCGGCGGCATGCACCTGCGGCCAGCCGGCGAGCTCCTCGATGGCGGCCGTGTCGGCGTCGCAGGCCGCCAGGAACAGCGCCTCGCGCTGCCGGCGGTGCTCGGATTCGGCGGTCTTCGTGTCCAGCAGCGTCTCGGCCAGCCGGTCGAGCTGGCCGCGCACGGCAGGCAACGCCCCGAGGATCTCGGCCGGGGACTCGTCGTGCGAGCCCTGCATCGCCCACAGGTAGCCGACGCGGAACCCGCGCACCATCAGGGGCACGCAGACCCGCCCCAGCATGCCCAATGAGACGTTGGCCGGGACCACGACCGGGCGCACCGCGGTCGCGATGCCGTGGTGCAGCTGCCAGGCGCTGACGTCCGCCGGGACCTTCTTGCTGAGCAGGAAGTTGACGCGCACACTGTCGGCGAGCGGCTGGTCCCGGCTGTAGGCCAGCAGGCCGCCGTCGAGGTCTTCCAGCGAGAGGGCGCGGTCGAGCGCGGCCGCGAGGGCCTCCACCAGGTCTTCGATCTCCGCGCTGTTCATGTGGGTCAATGCTAGATGCCCGACGGGGCGTGGAACGGACATCAGGCGACGTTTGCCGTCCCGACGTTCGACATTTGTCGAGTGACAATCCGGGCGGTCGTTCGGTTTGCGCCGGAACGGCCGTTCCCTTCCAGCGGAGATGACAGAAAAACCCCTGAACAAAAAGGCAAGTTCGCTGTTTTCCGCGCGGATCGGGCCGGTTGGGACGGGCTCCGCACTCGGTCCGGGCCGGACGCCGGCCGGCCGGGGGAGTGAACGTGGTTCTAGTCTTGACCCCGCCGCTGGTCCGACGTCGAAACCGGGCCCGGCGGCCTCAGCCACAGCGTTCCCCGAGCAACGGAGTCGATCATGATCATCGGTGTACCCAAGGAAATCAAGAACAACGAATTCCGCGTAGCCATCACCGCCTCCGGCGTGCAGGAGTTCCTGGCAAACGGCCACACCGTGCTGATCGAGATGGGTGCCGGTCTCGGCTCGCGTATCAACGACGACGAGTACCACGTCGCCGGCGCCGAGCTGGTCGCGTCCGCCGACGAGGTCTGGGCCCGCGCCGACATGGTGATGAAGGTCAAGGAGCCCGTCGAGGCCGAGTACCACCGCTTCCGCGAGGGCCTGATCCTCTTCACGTACCTGCACCTGGCCGCTGAGCCGGAACTGACCCGCGCCCTGACCGAGGCCGGCGTCACCGCCATCGCCTACGAAACCGTACAGACCGCCAACCGGGCCCTGCCGCTGCTCGCACCGATGAGCGAGGTCGCCGGCCGGCTGGCCGTGCAGGTCGGCGCGCAGTCCCTGATGGCACCCGCCGGCGGCAAGGGGGTGCTGCTGGGCGGCGTTCCCGGGGTGCGTCCCGCCAAGGTCGTCGTGCTCGGCGCCGGCGTGGCCGGCACGAACGCCGCAGCGATGGCCATGGGCCTCGGCGCCGACGTCACCATCCTCGACATCAACATCGACCGCCTGCGCCAGCTCGACGCGCAGTACCAGGGCCGGCTGAAGACCGTCGCGTCCAACAGCTACGAGATCGAGATCGCGGTGACGGATGCCGATCTGGTCATCGGTTCCGTGCTGATCCCCGGCGCCAAGGCCCCGAAACTGGTCACCAACGCGCTCGTGGCGCGGATGAAGTCCGGCTCCGTGCTGGTGGACATCGCCGTCGATCAGGGTGGCTGTTTCGAGGACACCCACGCGACCACCCACGAGGACCCGACCTACCGCGTGCACAACTCGATCTTCTACTGCGTGGCCAACATGCCCGGCGCGGTGCCGAACACCTCGACCTACGCGCTGACCAACGTCACCCTGCGCTACGCGCTGGCGCTGGCCAACCTGGGCGTCAAGGCGGCCCTCGAGCGCGATCCGGCCCTGGCCCTCGGCCTCAACATCGCCGCCGGGCGGGTCACGAACCGTTCCGTCTCCGAAGCGCACGGCCTGCCCCTGGCCGACTGGCGCGAGCTGGTCACCGCGTAGCCTCGCCACCCCGGGGCTCGGCCGTGGTGCCGGCATCCGTCGCGGCGCACCCTGGTGACGCGGGCGCAGGTTCTACCCTGCGCCCGCGTCCACAGGGTGCGCCACGAACCTTCCACGCCGGGAGTCCGGTGGGGAGGTGGCGTCAACGGGCGGCGGGAGCGATCGATCCGGCGACGCGCCGCACCAGGGCGAGGGAGTGGTGCAGCAGCTCGACGGGGGTGCCGGTGAAACCGCCGGAGAACCACTTCTGCATCGAGTAGCGCATCACGCTGCCGGCGAGGGAGACGACCATCCGCGCCTCGTCGGCCAGGTCGGGGGTGCGGGCCTCGGTGCGCCCCTGCACCGCGAAGCGTTCCAACACCAGCTTCACCAGGTGCTCCTCCAGCTCCGCGATGCGGGACGTCTCGCCGGTGAGGAGTTCCGGGGTGCGCTCGATCAGCATCCTCCGCCGGCGGAGCAGGTCCGTGTCGGGGGAGTGGTCGGCCATCGCGTCGGCGATCATTCCGACGAGGTCTCCCAGCACATCACGGCTGGTGCCGTGCACGAACGCCTGGTGTTCGGCATCCGTCGGCGCGGGCGGAGTGCCGCCGAGGAACGCGCCTTCCTTGGTGCCGAAATAGTTGAAGAACGTGCGCGGCGAGACCATGGCGGCCTCGCAGATCATGTCGACGGTGACGTTGTCGTAGCCGTGCTCCAGAGCGAGCGAGACCGCCGCCCGTTCCAGGGCCGACTGGGTGGCTGCGCGCTTGCGGGCGCGCAGCCCCTCGTCGGCCCCGGCCGGGCCATCGGGCACGGGACTACTCATACCGCAGAGCGTCGATCGGGTTCTGCCGGGCCGCGGCCCTGGCCGGCAGCGTGCCGGCGAGGAAGGCGATCAGCATGACCACGCCGATGATGATCGCGATCGAACTGGGCGCGAACTGCACGACCTGTAGGCCCGGGAGATTCGAGAAGACGGTGTCCGCGAGGATGTTGCTGACCAGCGAACCGACGCCCACCGCCACGAGTGCGCCCAGTGCGCTGCCGAGGAACCCGATGAACACCGCTTCGGTGCTGAAGAGGGTGTAGACGCGGCCGCCGTTCATGCCCATGGCTTTCATCAGGCCGATCTCGCGGGTGCGCTCCTGAACGCTCATCAGCAGCGTGTTGATGATGCCGAAGCCGGCCGCGATCAGGGCGATCACGGCGAAGGCGTTGAGCACGCCGATGATGACGTTGATCACGGTCTCGAATGACCCGATCTGGTCGGCCACGGTCTGCGACGCATAGCCTTGGTCGGCGAGGTCCGCCTTGATCGCGGTGATCTTCGCCTCGGACGCCTTCGGGTCGAACCGGGCGGTCGCGGTCGCGTAGCTCTGGGAGGAAGCCTCCGGTGCGCCGTCGACCTCGATGTCGTGCAGCCGGTCGGTCAGCGGCTGGTTGAGGCCGGCGCCGGCGCCGAGAAGGGTTTCGTTCTGCACGCCGACGACGGTCGCCGGGACTTCCTGCACGGTCCCCGCGAAGTCCCGGATGCCGATGGTCACGGTCTGGCCGATGGCGGCCTTCGCGGAAGAGAAGTCGAGCGTGTCGAGGTAGGTCGTGGGCACCAGGATCTGGTCAGTGCTGCTGTCGTTGTCCAGCTGCGCGCCGGCGGCGAGATCGGCCGTGGTGAGCGTGGCGGTCGGATTGACGGTCAACTCGAACTTGCCGCCGCCGTCGTGCTGGATGTAGTCGGGCGTCACCTGCACGGACGGGTCGACGCCGAGGATTCCCTTGGTGTCTTTGATGGCCTCGAGGTCCTTGGTGGTGAGGGCCTGGATGGTGCTGCCCGGGCGTGATCCGTTGCCCAGGCTGACCGTGGTGGCCTTCTCCGGGTCGTAGGGGGCGGGACCCGTGCCCGACGCCGCGGCGTCGTTGGTCTTCGAGACGGTCAGCACGTCCGCGGCCCCGATCGAGGAGACCTGGGTGTTGATGTAGCTCGTGACCCCGGTTCCGATCCCGCTGGTGATGGTGAGGGTGAACGCGCCGATGAAGATCGCGATCACGGTCAGGCCGGTGCGGAGCTTGCTGCGGAAGCTGTTGGCGATCGCGGTCTTGACGATGTCGATGAACTTCATGCGTGTGCTCCTGCTGATCTGCGGCCGGTCGGTCGGGCGGCGGTGTCTTCGAGTCCGTCGCGGATGAAGATTCGGCGGTCGCAGCGCGCCGCGAGTTCGATGTCGTGGGTGACGATGACGAGGGTGATGCCCTTGTCCTGGTTCAGCGAGAAGAGGATGTCCTCGACGACCGCTCCGGTGGCCGTGTCCAGGTTGCCGGTCGGTTCGTCTGCGAAGATCACTTTCGGGTTGTTGACCAGGGCGCGGGCGATGACGGCACGCTGCTTCTGTCCGCCGGACAGGTTCATCGCCTTGTTCTTCGCCTTGTCGGCCAGCTCCAGCTGCTCGAGCGCGGCCATTCCGCGAGCCTTGCGTTCCCGGGGGCTGACGCCGGCGATCTTGAGCGGCAGCACCACGTTCTCGAGCACGGTGGCATTGGCGGTGAGGAAGAACTGCTGGAACACGAAGCCGAAGTCCTGATTGCGCAGCCGGTTCACCTCCTTGCCCTTGAGCTTTCTGGCGTCGGTGCCCTCGACCAGGAGTGCGCCGCTGTCGGGGTTGTCCAGCAGTGCGAGGAGGTGCATCAACGTGGACTTGCCCGACCCGCTCTTACCCACGATGGCGATCGATTCGCCCGCGTGGATGTCCAGGGAGACGCCCTTGAGCGCGTCGAACCGGTTGGACCCGCTCCCATAGGACTTGCCTATGTTCTGGGCGGAGAGAACGGGAACTGTCATGGGAGTCGGGATCCTTTTGGGGGAGAGGTGGGCATTCCGTGGGTACACAGACAAAAATACAGTAACTGCATCGAAATCGTGGCGGAACGAACAGAGCGGGGCCCGGATCGACTGATCCGGGCCCCGCCGCCTGCCTGTCGTCGGTCAGCGCGCCATTCCGAGGCGAGCCATTCTCAGGCGGCGGAGCAGCCAGACGGCTGCTCCCGCCAGGGCCAGTCCGACCACGATGATGATCCAGGGTGCCGCACGATTGAAGCTCACCGTCTCGGCACCATCGGCCAGCCGGCCGGAACCCGCGGCCACCTTCTCATTGCCGTCACTCAGCTCGGCGGTGCCCGCAGCGAGCGTGTTCGCGCCCTCGAGGAGCGTCCCGGATCCGGCCGATACCTTCTCGGTGCCCGTGGCCAGGGCGGTGGACCCGGTTTCGAGTGCGGTGGTTCCGAGGACCAGCGTGGATGCCCCCGCCGCGAGGGTCTGCGTGCCCTCGGCCAGTGATCCGGCGCCGACCGAGATGCGGGTTGCGCCGTCGGCGAGGCTCACGGCGCCCGTTGCCAGGGTCGTCGCTCCCTCGGACAACGATGAGGCGCCGGCGGCCACTCGGCCGACGCCGCCCTGAAGGGAACTCGCACCGGTGGAAACCGCGCTGGTGCCTGCCGCGACCCGTTCGGATCCGACGGTGAGCGCCTGCGTGCCGACCTGGAGTTCGGAGGCTCCCGTGGCGAGGGCGCCGGCGCCCGTGGCCAGTCGGGCGGCTCCGCCGGACACCTGGGCCATGCCGCTGGCGAGGGCGGTGAGTCCGTCCCGCAGTTCCGCGGATTTCGTCTGCAGAACCGCTGTGCCCGCGCTCAGCGGCGTCAATCCGTCGCGGAGGGCGGCGGAACCGTCCCGAAGGGCCACGGCCCCGGACTCGAGTCCCGTGGTGCCCGTGCGCAGGGTGGAGGCAGCAGAGCTCAGTCCCTTGAGGGTGGCCAGCAGGGCGTCCCGGCTGATCGTGTCCGCCTCAACCTGGCCGGCGAGGGTGGCGAGGGCGGCATCCAGCTTCGTGGCGCCCGCGGCCACGCTGCCGGCCCCGGTAGAGAGCCCGGTTGCTCCCTGTGCGAGTGCCTCGGCCCCGCGCCGGGCCTGGTCCGCGCCCTGGGCAGCGGATGCCGTGCCGGCGGCGAGCAGGATCGAACCGTCACGAGCCGTCGTTGCGCCGGCGGCAGCCTGGCCGGCGCCGCCGGCCAGGCTTGCCGCACCCGCGGAGACTGTCGTCGCGCCGGCGGAGACCTTCGTGGCGCCGGTACCGGCCGCGGTGACGCCGGCGGCGAGAGTCGCCGCACCGGTCGCAGCCGCCCCGGCACCGGTGGCGAGAGTGCTCGCTCCGGTGGCGACGCTGGCGGCGCCGGTGGACAGGCTCTCCGCGCCCCGTGCGGCGGACTCGGCGCCGAGCATGAGCCTGGTGCTGCCGCTGACGCTCGTGAGCGCTCCCTCCAGGAGCGTGCCTGCCCCGGCCGAGGCGCTCTCCGCGCCCGTCGCCAGGCTGCCGGCACCCGTGTTGGCCCGGCTCACCCCGGCCTGGAGGTCGGTCGCTCCGGATGCCGCGGAGGCCGCGCCCACCGACAGGGCCTCGGCGCCCTCGGCGAGCTTCGCCGCGCCACCGGCGACCTTCACGGAGCCGTTCTGCACCTGGACAGCACCGGCGGAGAGCTCTCCGGCGCCGCTGGCGAGCCGCCCCGTGGTGAGGAAGAAGAAGGTCAGCAGCAAGACCAGCAGCAGGGTGAGCCCGGTCAGGGTGGAACGGATGCCCAGAGTGCTTCGGCGGGACAGGGCACGGTCAGATCTCATCATTGAGGCTCCTCGAAAGACGTGAGCGGGCATGCGGGCATACCGGAACTCGCGTGGTGTGTGTGCGGTGCGCGGACTGACTCCGGCGTGGCGGCCGCTGGTCGAAGGCCGCACGGCACGGTGGCGCGCCGGAGTGTCACGAACGTAGCAGTGGGCCGGACGCAGAATCGAAGGCGCGAAAAAGTTCAGGACTGAGGCCAACACATTCCGGGCTGGCCCCGTGAACATTGTGGGATTCCTACAGAGCTACCCCCGAAAGGAGTGCGATGTATTACAGGTCGAGGGACTCGTTGGGCTCGAGCGGGAAGTACTCGCCGCCGTTCTGCTCGGTGGCCCAGCGGATGCGCGCGTTCGACAGCTCCTTGCCGGCTCGGGAGAGCAGCATCTCGTGCGTCGGGAAGGCGCGTCGCGGCTTGACCTCGAGCACGTAGTCCATCACCTCGCTGATCTTCAGCCAGGGGGCCCCGGCCGGAACGGCGAGGGTGTCCACGGCCACTCCGTCGGGGACCGTGAACGAGTCTCCGGCGTAGTAGAGCTCATCGTCGACGAGCACCCCGATGTTGTCGACCACCGGGATCGATTCGTGGATGACCGCGTGCTTCTCGCCGAAGAACCTCAGGGTGAACGGCCCGACCTCGACCGTGTCACCGGCCGACACGACGGTCACCTGATACCCGGCTGCAGCGTGGGCCACCCCGGCCGGAGCGAAGATCGGAACCTCCGGGTTCAGCGCCAGGATGCGGTCGAGCTGCTCGGGAGTCCAGTGATCCGGGTGCTCGTGGGTGATCACGACGGCCACGGCGCCCGCCGTCTCGGTCAGCGGGCTCGTGTACGAGCCGGGATCGATGAACAACTTGTGACCGGCTTTGTCCACGATGAGTGCCGCATGCTCCAGCTTCGTCAGTTTCATGGGTCGAGCTAATACCCAATTACGGCGCGCTGCAACTTGGCGAGGCGCGATACTGGAGCGGTGAATTCTGTTCCTCCCCGGGCCGCACCCCCCAGCCCGACTCTCCGCCTCGTCGTCGCGATCAACGCCTACGCCTCTTTCGGCCGCCGGAGCGACGTCGGTCCGCGGGTCGTCGTCGCCCTTCGAGCGGCAGGCCACGACGTGACCGTCCGGAGCGAGGTCAGCTTCGAGCTGCTGCGCCTCGAGGTCCTGGCGCTGCTGGTCCCCGGGGTCGACGTGCTCGTCGTCGTGGGCGGAGACGGGATGGTGAGCCTGGGCACGAACCTCCTGGCCGGACGGACGATACCGCTGGCCATCGTGCCCTGCGGCACGGGAAACGACCTCGCCCGCGGGCTGGGCATCCCCGTCGACGACACGGATGCCGCCATCCGTCACCTCCTCGCCGCCCTCGCCCTCGCCCGGGCGCCGCGCGCCATCGACTGCGGCCGGGCAACGTGCGGGGACGTCACGACCTGGTTCGCCGGAGTGCTCTCGGCCGGGTTCGACGCCGTCGTCAACGAACGGGCCAACCGGATGCGCCGCCCCCGCGGCAAGAGCCGGTACACCCTGGCCATGCTGCTGGTGCTCGCCACGTTCAAGCCCCTCACCTACCGCCTCACGGTCGACGGCGTGGAGCGCACCCAACGCGCGATGCTGATCTCCGTCGCCAACAACGTCTCGATCGGCGGCGGCATGCGGATCGCCCCGGACGCGGTCATCGACGACGGTCTGCTCGACCTGTTCGTCGTCACCCCGCTGTCCCGGATCGGTTTCCTGCGCGTGTTCCCGAAGGTATTCTCCGGAACGCATACAGGCCTGCCGCAGGTCGAGATCACCCGCTGCCGCAGCGTGCGCATGGACGCCGAGGGCGTGTTCGCGTATGCCGACGGGGAGCGGATCGGGGCCCTTCCCGTGCAGGTCGACGTGGTGCCCGGAGCCCTCTTCGTCTGCGCCTGAGGCGCTCAGTTTGGTTTCCCGCTCATCCGTGTGGCATACTCGACGAGTTGCAAACGGCCCCATCGTTTAGCGGCCTAGGACATCGCCCTCTCACGGCGGTAACGCGGGTTCGAATCCCGCTGGGGTCACAACCTGAAACTCTCCCGGCAACCCCGGGGGAGTTTTTGCTTTAACGGCCCCGGCCCCGGCCCCGGCCCCGGCCCCGGCACCCGTCGGCCGGTGACCGGTGGCAGACGGCGTGCAACGGGACGAGAAAGCCGCCGCGGCCCGGTAGACTCCTCTCAAGTGAAGGGGAGTATCCCTGTGGGCCCGATTCGGGTCCTGTGCCGTGAACGTCAACACGGGCCGCGGTGCCGGGGCCCCGGCGCGGCAGCATCGAGTGATCGATGCGGGAGAGACTTTCGGGTTTCGTGCTGCACTCCGTCAGCATCCCGCTAGTGAAAGGCCCCCCGCCCCCATGGAACTTGCTCTCCCGCTCTGGTTCGAAGTCGGATCCCTCGTCATCCTGACGGTGATCCTGCTCGCCGACCTCTTGATCGTCTTCAAACGCCCTCACGTGCCATCCATGAAGGAAGCCACCCTGTGGGTGGTGTTCTACGTCGCCCTGGCCCTGGTCTTTGCCCTGCTCATGCTCCTCCTGGCCGACGCCGAGCACGCGGGCCAGTTCCTGGCCGGCTGGCTGACCGAATACAGCCTGAGCATCGACAACCTGTTCGTCTTCGTCATCATCATGGCGAGGTTCTCGGTGCCCCGTAAATACCAGCAGGAAGTACTGATCGTCGGCATCATCATCGCGCTCGTGCTGCGCGGCATCTTCATCCTGCTGGGCGCCCAGCTGATCGAGAACTTCAGCTGGATCTTCTACATCTTCGGTGCGTTCCTGCTCTACACCGCCGTGCATCAGGCGCTGGCCAAGGAACCGGAAGAGGACGAGGCGGACAACGCCTTCATCCGTTTCCTGCGCACCCACCTGAACGTCTCCTCGACCTTCGACGGCTCGAAGCTGCGCACCCTGATCGATGGCAAGAAGGTCTTCACCCCGATGCTGATCGTGCTCCTCGCGATCGGCACGACCGACCTGGTCTTCGCCCTCGACTCGATTCCGGCGATCTTCGGCATCACCCAGAGCCCGTTCATCGTCTTCACCGCCAACGTCTTCGCCCTGATGGGGCTGCGCCAGCTCTACTTCCTGCTCGGCGGCCTGCTCGAACGCCTCGAATACCTCAAGTACGGGATCGCGTTCATCCTCTTCTTCATCGGCGTGAAGCTCGTCCTGCACGCCCTGCACACCAACGAGGTGCCATTCATCAACGGCGGCCAGGGCGTGGAGTGGGCGCCGGAAATCGACACCTGGACCTCCCTCGGCGTGATCGTGGTCTCCATGGCTGTCGCTACTATTGCCAGCGTGATCAAGGCGTCACGGGACGCCCGCCGGCGCGGACACACCCTCGCCGAAGAGATCCCCCACCTCGCCGAGGAGTGACCCCGTCGACGTGCGGCAATCGGAACTGAACACTGGAGCAGACGTGGCCATGCAGAGTGAGATCGAGATCGTGCTCCCGGCAAGTCGCGCGCGCTTCGTGTTCAGCGCCCGAACCGACGTCGGCCGTGAGCGCAAGATCAACGAGGACAGCTTTCTGGCGCAGTCGCCGATTTTCCTGGTGGCCGACGGCATGGGCGGCCACGCCCACGGTGACGTGGCCAGC
Organism: Cryobacterium shii; assembly: GCF_004402595.1. Lineage (GTDB taxonomy): Bacteria > Actinomycetota > Actinomycetes > Actinomycetales > Microbacteriaceae > Cryobacterium > Cryobacterium shii. The sequence goes on from NZ_SOFY01000089.1 coordinate 22,807, forward strand.
CAAACGGTCGTCCGGGTATTCGACGAGCACATCGCCCGTGACACGCCGTCGACGCCGGAACGCATCCTGGACGCCATCCATTCCTCGAACGACGCGGTGCGGGATCTCAGCGCCGTGGACGACTACGGCACAGCCGTCTCCGGGACCACCCTCGCGGGCGTCGCGTTCGTGGACGCGGGCGACGATGTGGGCTTCCACTGGATGGCATTCAACATCGGCGACTCCCGCGTCTACACCTGGGACGGGCGCACGCTCACCCAGCTGAGCGTCGACCACTCGGCGGTGCAGGAAATGGTGGATGCCGGACTCATTTCCGCAGTGGAAGCCGAACACCACCCGGAACGCAACGTGATCACCCGGGCGATCGGCGCCGACGAGTCAGTCGACGCGGACGTCTGGCTGCTGCCGGCCCGGGGCCGGCACTCCTTCCTGATCTGCTCCGACGGGCTGACCAAGGAACTGGGCACCTCCGAGATCGCCCGGTTGCTGGCCGCCTACGACGGGACCGCCGAGACCGAGAGGTCCCTGGCGGACGTGCTCGTCGACGCGGCGCTGGCACGGGGCGGACACGATAACGTTACGGTCGTATACATCGAGTCGGTCCTGGATGATCCGGGGCAGGATGCGGACGACGACAGCACACGGGACCGTGCGACGGGGATGCACGAGCACCTCGAGGACACGAGGCCGAGAAGCCAGGGGTAGATGACACATGCTCTCGTATCAACACGATGAGTCGGGGGACTGGCTGGCGGCGACGCAGGCCGGGCGGCTGGTTGTGGTGCGCACGGAGGATTCCGAGCGGACGGTGGACCGGCTGTGGTCCGGCCTCGACGGCGGCGTGCAGGGCGTTCTCGATGCCCTGACGTCCGAAGGGGTGTTCACGGCGCCTCCGTTCGTGCTGCTGACGTGGGAGGGTGACCTCGGCGACGGGGCGACCGTGCACGCCATCGTGCGCGGCGACGTGGCACTGCGGCTGTCGACCGGTGCCGGCGAGGTGCTGCTGTCGGGCGCCGGCGTGGCCACCTGGCGGGAACAGTCCGTCGCCTCGGTGACGGCCTTCCTGCTCGAGTGCGGACCCGCCACAGACGAGTTCAACGGGCGTCTCGAGCGCGCCGCGCTTCCCCTTTCCTGCGGGATGGTGAGGTCCCGCTGGATCGTCCTGAACCCGCGCGGAGCCGCATCGCGGCCCGGCGCACCGGTCGTGGCGGTTGTCCCGGTTGCGCCGGTAGCGCCCATCGCGCCCACCGCTCCGGTCGTCCCGGTCGCACCGGTCGCACCGGTCGTGCCGGTCGTGCCCGTGGCGGCAACGGTCGCGGCCCCGCCGGTCAGCGTTCCGCAGATCAGCGTTCCGCCGGTCAGCGTTCCGCAGATCAGCGTTCCGCAGATCAGCGTTCCGCAGATCAGCGATCCGCAGATCATCGTCCCGCCGGTCAGTGCTCCGGTGATCCCCGTCCCGGACGAGGCCATCAGCGATGAGACGGTCGTGAATCTCCGTCGATCCGTGGGTCGGCCGCCGGGCGGGGCGCCCGAATCCTCCGTGGACACCGACCACCATGACGGGCTGACGGTGATGAGCGGCGACCTCCACAAGCTGAGGAGCGCCTCGGGCGTGGCCCGGCCCGAGCCGGGGCCGCCCGCGCCGGTCCTGTCAGCGCCGGTCGTGCCCGCGCCGGCCCTTCCCGCACTGTTCCTGCTTCTGCCCGGCGGAGGCCGCGAACCGCTCGGACCGCAGCCGGTCCTGATCGGACGCGCCCCCAGCGTGAGCCAGGTGCCCGGCGGCCGGCTGCCGCGCCTGGTCAGCCTCGGCGGACGCGACCAGGACATCTCCCGCAACCACGTGCGGGTCACGGTGGAGGGTGACACCGTCGTCGTCACCGACCTCCAGTCCCGCAACGGCACCGTGATCGTGCTTCCCGGCCGGCCGCCGCAGAAACTGCGCAGGGGCGAATCGGCGTCGGTCCTGGTGGGGACCGTCATCGATCTGGGCAGTGGCCTGACCCTCACCGTGAGCGAGGAATGATGGGCCGCGCCGTATCCCTCCCACCCGAACTGCCCGGCTACGACTACGTGCAGACCCTGGGCTCCGGCGGCTTCTCTGACGTCTTCCTCTACGACCAGCAGCTGCCGCGCCGCCGCGTGGCCGTCAAGGTGCTGCTGACCGAGCAGTTGAACGAGTCCACCCGGGCCCGGTTCGTCGACGAGGCGAACCTGATGGCCCGGCTGTCCACGCATCCGTCGATCGTCACGATCTACCACGCCGGCGTCGCGGGGGACGGGCGCCCCTACTTCGTGATGGAGTACTGCTCGGGCCCGAGCCTGTCGGAGCGGTACAAGCGCGACCCGTTCACGGTCGAGGACTCCCTGCACATCGGAGTGCGCCTGGCCGGCGCGGTCGCCACGGCACACGCCGCCGGCATCCTGCACCGCGACATCAAACCGGGCAACGTCCTGACGAACGACTTCGGCGGGCCCGCGCTGACCGACTTCGGCATCTCCTCCACGCTCGAGAGCGACCTCCCCGTGCAGGCGCAGGCCGGCGGCCCGGCAGCCGTGCTCGCTGCCGGCGCCGCCGCCGAAACCCAGTCGGTGGGGATGAGCGTGCCGTGGTCGCCGCCCGAGATGTTCGAAGACGACCCGGTGCCGGATGTCCGCAGCGACGTGTTCTCACTGGCCGCCACCATCCACACGCTTCTCGCCGGCCGCACGCCCTTCGAAATCCGCGGCCGGTCCAACGGCACGCTCGACCTGATCGGCCGGATCGAACGCGGCGCGATCACGCCGATCGGGCGGGGGGACGTGCCCCGGTCGCTGGAAGCCGTGCTGGCGAAGGGGATGGCGCAGAACCCGGCGGCCCGCTACGCGAGCGCCGTGGACTTCGCCAGGGCCCTGCAGCGAATCGAGCTCGAGCTGGGCTACTCGGCGACCGCGATCGAGGTCCCGCGCCTGGCCCCGTCCGGGACGGACCCCTCCGGCCGTCCGGCGCGCGCGTCGGCGGATTCACCGGCCGGTGCCGATGAGACCCGGGCGCGCTCCGTCGTCAGCATCGCCGCCCAGCCGGCCGGCGCAGCACCCGTCCCCTCTGCTCCCTCCCCGGACGGCGGGGAAACGCGGGTCAGGGGGGCCGTCGTCATCCGCCCCCAGTCCCCGCGCAACCCGGCAACGCCCGAGTCCGGCGACGCCACCGTGATGCGCGGGCGGGCGTCCGACACCGTCCTGCGGCCGCGGAAACCGGTCGTGCCGACGGGGGAGAGCCTGCCGCACCAGACGGACCCGCCGAACGCGGACGCGTCGAACGCGGACCCGGCCGAGCCCGCCGCTCGCCGCCGGCGCGGCCTGGTCCTGCTGATTTCGGCAGCAGCCGGCGTGGCACTGATCGGCGCTGTCGTTGCCGCGGTCGTCGTCACGGGAAGCCAGACCACCCCCGGAATGGCCCCGGTCAAGACGCCGTCCAGCGACAGCGGAGACGCCGCGATGGAGTCGGGCGTTCCCGTTCTCACGCTCACCGGCACGGCCACCTCCGTCGACGGCACCGTCGTGACGTTCACCGTGGCCAACCCCGACCCCGAGGAAGGCGACGTGTACCGGTGGGCGCGAGCAGAAACGCCGAACCAGCCGAAACTGAGCTCCACCGCGGACATCGCCGTCGACGAGGTGACCCCGGGCGAACGGGTGTGCGTCGACCTGTATCTGCAACGCGGCGACGGCAAACTTTCCGAGGCCAACCGGGTCTGCAACCGCTGACCCGTGTGGGGTGAGAATGCGCCTCCGGCGTGTTAGCGTATTCCCCGGGGAGAGGTCCGTCGAGGACTTCTGCGAGGCGAAACGAACTGGGCGAGGGGCAACAGGGTGGGGTCCTTCAGCCGGTGGCTTCGTGCCCGCAAGGCCGCGGCATCCGTCGTCGCCATCGCCGTCATGGCGGGCATCCCGCTGACGTTCGCGGTGCTGCACCAGGGTTTCCCGGTCACCGACGTCGACCTCACCGCCCGGGACGTCTGGGTGACCAACGGCAAACAGCTGCTCGCGGGTCGGCTCAACCGGCAGATCGAAGAGCTGAACGGCTCCGTGAACGCGGCATCCAACGCCTTCACCGTGCTGCAGGACGGCGACGACGTCTTCCTCTACGACGAGAGCGTGGGTTCCCTCGAGCGGGTGGACCCCTCCTTCACCACCCTCGGCCAGCGCGTCGACGTGCCGGTCGGCTCGGAGATCGCCTACGGCGGCGACACGATCGCGGTCCTGGCGCCCGGGACCGGCCAGGTCTGGGTGATCAACGCAGCGCAGGAACTGAGCTTCGACCCCAAGAAAACCGATCCGGTTCTCAAACTCGGCAAGGGCGCTCACATCGCCGTCTCCCGGGCGGGCGCCGTGTTCGGCACCTCGCCGGCGAAGAAGAAGCTGGTCACCATCGCCGAGCCCGGCAGTGAGCCACAGCGCAGCGACCTGCCCCGCCTCGGCGCGCACCAACTGGCCGCGGTGGGGGAGACGCCGGTCGTGCTCGACACCGAGAAGGACCGGCTGATCGTCGACGGCGGAGCCCCGATCGACCTCCCGGGGCAGGCGCTGAAGCTGCAGCAGAGCGGAGCCGAGAACGCCTTCGCCGTGGTCGCAACCGGCGATTCCCTGCTCGAGGTCCCCCTCGGCGGCGGTGACATCACCACGGTGCCGGCCGGGATCAAGACCCCCCTGACCGACCCGAAGGACGTGTCGACACCGGTCTGGCTGAACGGATGCGCGCACGGCGCCTGGGCCGGAGCCCAGCAGTACCTGGCCGCCTGCACCGACAAGAAACCGAATCGGCAGACCATCGCCCAGGCGACGCAGGGCTCGACGCTGGAATTCCGGGTGAACCGGAACGTCATCGCACTCAACAACCTGTCCAACGGGAACGTGTGGCTCGTCGACGCCAACATGCGACTGGTGGAGAACTGGGATGAGGTGACGCCGCCCCAGGAGGAGGACTCGGAGGAGGGCGACGAGAAGGCGTCCCAGCAGTCCTTCGAAGACACCCTGGCCGAGCGCACCCCGCAGAACCGGGCCCCGCTCGCCCACGACGACAACTACGGGATCCGACCCGGCAAGACCACCGTGCTGCCCGTGCTCGAGAACGACACCGACCCCGACGGCGACGTGCTCACCGTGGTCAACACGAACGGGTTCAACGAGGCGCAGGGGCGGCTCGACTACATCGACGGTGGCCGGGCGCTGCAGTTCTCCCCGGCCGCCGACCTGGCCGGAACCGTCAGCTTCCGCTACACGGTCGCCGACGGCCGCGGGGCCGTCGCCGAGGCGAGCGTGAACCTGACCGTGCGCCCGTTCGAACTCAACGAGGCCCCGGTGTCGAACCGGGCCGGCGCGATCTCCGTCGAGCAGGGGCAGATCGTCAGCTACAACGTGCTCAGCGACTGGATCGACCCCGACGGCGACGACATCTACCTCGTATCCGCCTCGCCGACCACCGGAGACGGGGTGCGGTTCGGACCGGAGGGCTTCATCACCTTCGAGAGCAAGACCTCAGAGCTGGGGGTCAAGGAGGTGCAGTTCGTCGTGTCGGACGGCACGCTCACCTCGACCGGCGTGCTCACCGTCGAGGTCAAGGCCCCCGGCAGCCTGAACCCGGTCGGCACCCCCGACTTCGCCACCACCTTCGTGGGCGAGACCGTGCTGGTCGAACCGCTCGCCAACGACGTGTCCCCGTCCGGCGAGCCCCTGGCCCTGATCGGGGTCAACGATGTGCCCGAAAACGTGACCGCCGTGCCGAACCTGGACCGCGGCACCGTCGCCGTCTCCGCTCCCGAGGCGGGCAGCTACGTCTTCACCTACAGCCTCGGCGCCGGGGCCGCGTCGAGCGTCGGCCTGATCCGGGTGGACGTGACCGAGAATCCAACCGAGGTGTTACCGCCGATCGCGGTCAAGGACACCGCCTACCTGCGCGCCGGCGAACCGCTCACGGTGCCGGTGCTGGGCAACGACGTGTCCCCGAGCGGCCGGGTGCTGGCGGTGCAATCCGTGGACACCTCGGGCGCCCAGGACCTGGTCTCGGTCGAAATCCTCACCAACACCGTGCTCCGGGTGACCGCCTCGGCGGCGCTGACCCAGCAGGTGCAGTTCACCTACACGATCAGCGACGGACAGGGCACCTCGACGGCCGGCATCACCATCGTCCCGGTGCCGCCGCTTGTGAAGCACCAGCCCCCGGTGGCCGTCGACGACTCGGTCAGCGTGCGCGCGGGCGACATCGTGAGCGTGCCCGTGCTGGACAACGACTACCACCCGGACTCGGGAACGATGACGCTCTCGCCCGACCTCGTGGACACCGCCAACGCCGGGGGGCTCGCGTTCGTCACCGGTAAGCAGGTGCGCTACCAGGCCCCGAAGGAACCCGGCGCGTACAGCATCGCCTACGCCATCACCGACCCGTACCTGGAGACCGCGACCGCGGTCGTGCGCTTCACCGTGATCGGGCCGGACAAGGCGAATAACCGGGCGCCGACGCCGCTGCCGCTGACCATGCGCACGTTCGCAGACTCGATCATCAAGGTGCAGGTGCCCCTGGACGGCATCGACCCCGACGGCGACTCCGTCTACCTGACCGACGTGACGACGCCGCCGGCCCTCGGGCGCATCACCAAGCGGGGCAGTGATTTCTTCGTCTACGAGGCCTACCCCGGCACGGCCGGCACCGACTCCTTCACCTACGAGGTGGCGGACACCTACGGCGCCACGGCGACCGGGACCGTTCGGATCGGCGTGATCCCCCGGCCGGTGGCCCTCCTCCCGCCTAACGCCGTCGACGACGCGATCGAGATCAAACCGGGCCGCGCGGGATCGATCCCGGTCGTGCTCAACGACTCCGACCCGAACGGGTACAAGCTGACCCTCTCGAAGAAGCTGCCGGAGGTCCAGGAGGGCATCACCGCGAAGGTGAACGGCAGCCGGATCATCATCGATGCCCCCGCGGTCGAGGGCAGCTACACCCTGCGCTACGAGATCACCAATGGCCACGGCGGCGCGGCGACCGCGTTCGTGCAGGTCAAGGTGACCGCCGACGCCAAGGCCCAGTACCCGAGCGCCATCGACCACGTCATCGAGCCCAAGGACGTGCTCACCGAGAAGAGCGTCGACGTCAAGGTGCTCGACAAGGCCGAGAACCCCAGCGGCCTGATCGAAGACCTCGTGATCAGCCTCGAGGGCCCGAACGCGGCATCCGGCACGATCCTGCCCAATGGCACCGTCACCGTCACCCCGAAGAACGTGCGGCAGGCCATCGCCTACCGCCTCACCAACGACGTCGACAAGCTCAGGGCCACGGCCTTCATCATCGTTCCCGCCAAACCGGATCCGGACGAGAAAGAGAAGCCGGCCGCCGAGCAGGCCTTCCCGCCGCCCTTCCTGAAGGCGCTGCCGGAGCAGCTCGTGCGGATGAACGGTTCGAAGACCTGGAACCTGGCCGACATCGTGGAGGTCCCCTCCGGGCGGCCCGCCCTGATCCTCTCCGCGACGGCGACCAACGCGTCCGGGTCCTCGCCCCTGGTCGACCCGAGCACCCTGACCTTCTCCGCGGCTCAGGACTACCGCGGACCGGCCTCCGTCACCTTCGTGGTGACCGACGGCACCTCCGCCGGCGACCCGAAGGGAAACCAGGCGACCCTGACCATCCCGGTCACCGTGGGCGACCCGAACTCCGAAGATGTGCCGCCCACCTTCACACCCCCGAACGTGACGATCCAGGCCGGGGAGCCGGCGCTCGTCGTCAACCTGCGCACCTCCAGCGGGCACCCCAACCCCCAGATCGTGCAGCAGCTCAGCTACGGTCCGCCCGGGGGCACCTCGGCGGATGTCGCGGCGACCCTGAGCGGCGCCGACCTCTCGATCTCGGCGCCGCTCGGCGTGCAGCCGGGCAAGAAGGTCACCCTCTCGTTCACGGTCACCTACAAGGAGTTCACGATTCCGGGGTCGGTGAACGTCACGGTCGTGTCCTCCACGCGGGCCAAGCCGCAGGCCGTCGACGATTCCGGGCCGAACGGCACCGGCATCGAGACCCGGCCGAGCCAGTCCGTCGCCATCCCCGTGCTGGACAACGACTACAACCCCTACGCGCAGGACGGGAAGCCCCTCACGGTGATCTCGGCCGCCATCGAGCAGCAGGTCGGCACTGCGACGGTCAGCCACACCGCCTCCGGGGTCACGGTGAAGACCGGCTCGGGCGCCACCGGAACCCTGACCGTGGTCTACCGGATCCAGGACGCCACGCGGGACCCGGGCCGCGAAACGCAGGGACGCGTCACGCTCGTCATCCGTAACGTTCCGGATGCCCCCAACACCCCGACCGCGGTCGAGGGCGACGGCAGCGCCACCGTGAAGTTCGCCGCTCCGCCGTCGAACAACTCGCCGATCACCAGGTACACCATCAGCTGGACCGCCGGCGGCGGCGGGAGCCTCGACGTGATGTCGGCAGGCACCCATGCCATCGGCGGCCTCCGGAACGGGACGAACTACTTATTCACCGTCTCCGCCTGGAACGCGATCGGCCAGGGCAGCGCCTCAGGGGCGAGCAACACGGTCACGCCCTTCGGGGTGCCGGGCGCACCGGCGAGCGCGAACCTGGACGCGCCGGGACAGGGCACCGGGGCCCTGAGCCTGGCCTGGTCCGCCCCGTCCAGCGATGGCGGCCGCGGTGTCACGAGCTACAACTACCAGTGGATCCAGGGCAGCAACGGCACCGGGTCCACCGGCGGGGCTCGCACGGCCTCGGCCACCGGCACGGTGAACACCCCCTACCAGTACCAGGTGCAGGCCTGCAACGCGCGCGGGTGCAGCGGGTGGACCCAGTCGAACGTGGCCACGCCCCAGCCCGCGCCGCCGCCCCCGCCGCCGGCGCCGCCGACGCTCGCCATTCGTGACGGCGGCGGCGGAGCGCCGGTCGGGAACTGGATCGCGTTCGACTACGCCCGGATTCCGAACGGCACGTACACGGTGCAGATCGTCACGGGAAGCGGTTACCGCTTCACGGCCCAGAATTTCACCCTCTTCGGAGCGGGCACCCAACGCACCGGCAGCTACATGGACCGGTCGACGGCCGTCGCCGGACAGTACGGCAACCAGGACGTCCGAGTCGAGATATCCGGTCCGATCAGTCTGAACAGCCCCTGGCAACGGTGGGCCACGGCTCCCTAGGCGCCTCGCCGACACGAGCTCATCACGTACGCACTTAGGAGACACAATGGCAGTAACACAGGAGCAGGCCGACTGGTTCGCCGAGGCCTTCGGACGCCTCGTCGGCAACGTCAACGAGGCGATCCTCGGCAAGGACCAGGTGGTGCGCCTCGTCGTGGCGGCGATGCTCACCAGCGGGCACGTGCTGCTGGAGGACTTCCCCGGAACCGGCAAGACCGTGCTGGCCAAGGCCCTGGCCAAGACGCTGGACGGCACCAACTCGCGCATCCAGTTCACGCCGGACCTGCTGCCCTCCGACGTGACCGGAGTGACCATCTACGACCAGGGCAAGGGACTCTTCGAGTTCCACAGGGGCCCGATCTTCGCATCGATCGTGCTGGCGGACGAGATCAACCGGGCCAGCCCGAAGACCCAGTCCGCCCTGCTCGAGGTGATGGAGGAGGGACGAGTCACGGTCGACGGCGTGAGCCACGAGGTCGGCAGCCCCTTCATGGTCATCGCCACCCAGAACCCGGTCGAACAGGCCGGCACCTACACGCTGCCGGAAGCCCAGCTCGACCGGTTCCTGATCAAGACCTCGCTCGGCTATCCCGACCACGACACGGCCGTCGCCCTGCTCCTCGACTCGTCCAACCGGGCCAGGGACTCGAAGATCTCGGCCATCATCGCCTCCAGCTCGGTGAACTCGATGGTGCAGCTGGCCTCGGAGGTCTTCGTCGACGAATCGGTGCTCGGATACCTGAACGAGATCGTCACGGCCACCCGCACCGATCCGTCCTCGACGCTCGGGGTCAGCATGCGCGGCGCGCTCTCGCTGGCCCGCGCCGCGAAGACGTGGGCGCTGTCCCAGGCCCGCACCTACGTCACCCCCGACGACATCCGCGACCTGGCCGTGCCCGTGCTCGCGCACCGCATCATGGTCGACCCGGAGGCCGACTTCGCCGGCGTCACCGCGGAGGACATCGTCAGCCGGATCCTGGTCGAGGTCGCACCACCCGCCTACCGCGCCGCATGACCCGCGTCGCCGAGAAGGTTCCCCGCCCCGTGTCCCCGGCGGAACACGCCGTGGTGTCGCTCCGGCGAGCCCTCGGCGACTCCCGGCGCACGGTCTTCCGGCTGCTCGGCCAGCTGGCCCGGCGCGCCTGGCAGGCCGCGAAACCGGTCACGGATGTCGTCGGCCCGGTCGGCTGGCTGACGCTCGCCGCATCCGTGGCCGCCTTCCTGATCAGCGGCCTGTCCGGGTGGGCCGAGTTCACCTACCTCGCCACCACCCTGCTGGCGGCCCTCCTGGTCGCGGTCGTCTTCATCTTCGGACGCGCGACCTACGCCGTCGACGTGGCGCTGAACCCGCACCGGGTCGTCGCGGGGGAGCGTGCCCTCGGCCAGATGACCGTGGCCAACTCGGGGGAGAAGAGTCTGCTCCCGGTGCGGATGGAGCTGTCGGTCGGCACCGGGGTCGCCGAATTCGTGATCCCCGGGCTGGCACCCGCGGTCCGGCACGAGGAACTGTTCGCCGTGCCGACCCACCATCGCGCCGTCATCGTGGCCGGCCCCGCCGTGTCGGTACGCGGCGACCAGCTGGGGCTGCTGCGCCGCACGGTGCGGTGGACCGACCCGGTGGAACTGTTCGTGCACCCGGTCACCACCCGGCTGCAGTCCTCCGCGGCGGGCCTGGTGCGCGACCTTGAGGGGGAGATCACCCGCAAGATCACCAACAACGACATCTCCTTCCACGCGCTGCGCGCCTACGTGCCCGGCGACGCGCTCCGGAACGTGCACTGGCGCACCTCGGCGCGCACCGGCCAGCTGATGGTGCGGCAGTTCGAGGAGACCCGCCGGTCCCAGCTGACCATCGTGCACACCTCAGAAACCGCCCACTACGCCTCGGACGAGGAATTCGAGCTCGGTGTGTCGGCGACGGCCTCGCTGGCGCTGCAGGTGATCCGTGACGGCACCCGGGTCAGCGTGGTGACCGAGGACCGGCTGCTCACCACCAAGACCGCGGTGGCCCTCCTCGACGATTCCTGCCGGATCGCCCCGGTGACGGACCTGTACCCGACGCTGCGCGACTTCGCCCGCGACGCCACCCGCCGGCTGCCGGTCCCCAGCGTCGTGATGATCGTGGCCGGGTCGCTGCTCGAACTGCGCGAGTTCCGCGCGGTGCAGACGCTCTTCGGGCCCGAAACCAAGACGCTCGCCTTCCGGATGGAACTCGGCTCGACCCCCCGGCTCACCAGCGTGTCCGGGCTCACCGTGATCACCCTCGGCCAGCTCACCGACCTGCCCGCACTGCTCCGGCGGGTGAACGGATGAGCCGCCTCCGCTCGGTGCCCGCCCAGAGACTGCCCGCCCGCGCCTGGTCCGACATCGCTGTGCTCAGCGCCCTGTCCCTGCTCGGTGTGCTCGGCTTCGAAACCTCGTTCGGGGACTACAACTTCCTCCTCGCCGGCCTGGGCGGACTCCTCGTCGGAACCGGGATCGCCGTCCTGGCCTACCTGCTCCGCCTCGGCACCCTGGTCAGCGTCCTCGCCGCGGTCCTCGCCTACTTCCTGCTCGGCACGCCCTTCACCATGCCGCAGCAGGGGCTGCTCCTCCTGTTCCCGAGCCTGGCCTCCTCGGCCGGCCTCGCCCTCGGCGCGGTGTTCGGCTGGGCCGACATCGTCACCCTCGGCACCCCGGTCGAAGCGCCGTACTACATGCCGGTGCTGCCCTATTTCGCGGCCTGGCTGATCGCCCTCGTCGGCACCATGCTCGCCTCCCGCTGGCTGCCGCTGCGCCCCCGCACGGTCTGGCGCTCGAGCGCGCTCCTGGCCGGGCCGGTGCTCCTCTACCTGGCCGGCATCCTGATGGGAACGGATGAGGCCTACTACGCCGGCATCCGGGGGGTCGCCTTCGCCGTGATCGCCCTGATCTGGCTCGGCTGGCGTCGGTCGCAGCTGGCGACCGCCGACCGGGTGGGCTCCTCCCGGCTGCTCCGGCGCAAGCTGGTCGGCACCGGCACGCTCATCCTCGGCACCGTGCTGATCGGCGCCCTCGCCGGCGCTGCGCTCGCCCCCGTGCAGGCGCAGCGCTTCGTGCTGCGCGAGGAGATCCAGCCCCCGTTCGACCCGCTGCAGTTCCCGAGCCCGCTGGCCGGGTTCCGCCAGTACACGAAGACCCTCGCCGACACCCCGCTGTTCACGGTCGAGGGCCTGCAGACCGGGCAGCTCCTGCGCCTGGCCAGCATGGACTCCTACGACGGCAAACTGTGGAACGTGGCCGGCGTCGCCGGCGTCGCCGGCTCCGAGGGCGGGCAGGCCGGCTTCCGCCTGGTCGGCCGCACCATCCCCGACCCGCCGCTGGTCACCAGCGTCGCGTTCAGCACGGTCACCGTCACCGGTTCCGGCTACGCGGATGTCTGGCTCCCCGGCGTCGGCTATCCCACCACGGTCGACTTCGACGACTCGAAGAGCAGCGCAGAGGCCGAGAACCTGCGCTACAACGCGGGAACCGGCACCGCCGTGCTCACCAGCGGCGTGAAGAACGGCTACACGTACACCACCCGCGCCGCCGTGCAGCAGTCCTACAAGGACGAAGACCTGGAGAAGGTCCCGGTCGCCACCGTGTCCCTGCCGGCGGCGGAGAACATCCCGGACGTCGTGGTGGCCAAGGCCACCGAGTACACCGGCGGTGCCGACACCCCGATCGACAAGCTGCGCGCCATCCAGAAGGCCCTGAAAACGCAGGGATTCCTCAGCCACGGCCTCGCCTCCGACGGCATCCCGTCCCGGGCCGGGCACGGCGCGGACCGCATCGACGAGCTGTTCACCCGCAGCCAGATGGTCGGCGACCAGGAGCAGTACGCCGCCGCCATGGCGCTGATGGCCCGCAGCCTGAACTACCCGGCGCGCGTGGTGATGGGGTTCGCCCCGGCCGTGCCCGACGGGGCCACGAGCGTCGAGGTGACCGGTTCCGACGTCACGGCCTGGGTGGAGGTCGCGTTCGAGGGCGTGGGCTGGGTCCCGTTCTTCCCGACCCCCGACCAGACGGATGTGCCGCAGGACCAGACTCCGAAACCGAAGTCCGTGCCGCAGCCCCAGGTGCGCCAGCCCCCGCGGTCCGACAACCAGTCGGACGACCTGCTGACCGCCGTCGAGATCGACGACACGAAGAAGGACGACAAGGACAAGGCCTTCACCCTGCCCGGCTGGGCCTGGGCGCTCGGCGGGATCGTCGGGATCCCGATGCTGCTGATCCTGGGTCCGGTGCTCGTCATCGGCGCACTCAAGGGCCGTCGGCGTCGCCGGCGCCGCACCCGCGGCAGCGGGGACACCCGGGTCGCCGGGGCCTGGGACGAGGTCACCGACGGCTACGCCGAACTGGGCTTCCAAGTGCCGCGGGGCACCACCCGGCGGCTGATCGCCACCGAGGTCGAGTCCCAGCTGGTCGGCCAGGCCGGACCGGCCACGGGGGACATCCGTCTGATGCCGCTCGCTGAGCTCTGCGACCACGCCGTCTTCAACGGGGAGCAGATCGACGACGAGCTGGTGGAGCGCAGCTGGAACGAGGCGCTGGACTCGCTGCACCGCGCGGAAACGTCCGTCGGCCGGCTGCGCCGCCTGTTCAGCCGGTTCCGGATCCGCTCCCGACGGGACTGGAGCCGGGTCGACCTGTCGAAGTAGCCCACCGCAGGAAGCAGCGCACCGCAGATAGAGTGGCGAGGTGGACAAACCCGGATTCATCCTCCCGCCGCCGTGGCTGAGCCCGGCACCGGCCGCCGACGAGTCGGACCCGGACGACGAGGTCGCGACCGACAGCACCACGATGCGCGCCTCCTTCCCGGCGTTCCGGCCGATCCAGGCGGAACCGAGGCGGCCACGTCGCTGGCTGCTGACCTTCGAAGACGGCCAGGCGGTCGACGTGGCCGGGGCCGTCGTGCTGGGGCGCAGCCCGGCCCCGGTCCCCGGGCACCCGGATGCCCGGCTCGTCTCCGTGCAGGACCCGGCCCGGTCGGTGTCGAAGACCCACGCCGTCGTCTTCATCGCGGACCACGGCCTCTCGGTGACCGACCTGGACTCGACCAACGGCGTGTCGGCGACGGTTCCCGACGGCGCCTGGACCGATCTCGAGCCGGGGGCGACGCAGAATCTTCTGCCGGGTTCTGTGCTGATGCTGGGCCAATTCACGGTCCAGGTCGCCCTCGAATGAGCGCCGCACTGCAACCGTGCAGACGCGAAGTGTTAGCCTGTTCGGGTGCTGCCCGGTCGAATCCTCCTTCTCTGCCGCGACGAGTGCCAGTTCTGAGGCCTCTCTCGTCGTGGGGTTTGTTGTCGGCTGATTACCCACTGTTGAGGAAGACGCACACCCATGACTGAAGCAACACTGCCCGCGGCCGCATCGAACACCGTCGCACCATTCACGGCCGGCCCGGGCGCCGTTCGACCGCGCACCCTGGCCGAGAAGGTCTGGGACAAGCACCTCGTCGCCAAAGGCGAAGACGGCACCCCCGACCTGATCTACATCGACCTGCACCTCGTGCACGAGGTCACCAGCCCGCAGGCCTTCGACGGGCTGCGCCTGGCCGGGCGCCGACTGCGCCGACCCGACCTCACCATCGCCACGGAAGACCACAACACTCCGACGCTCGCGATCGACAAGCCCATCGCCGACCTCACCAGCCGCACCCAGATCGAGACCCTCCGCCGCAACTGCGAGGAATTCGGCGTGCGGCTGCACTCCCTCGGCGACATCGAACAGGGCATCGTGCACGTCGTCGGACCGCAGCTGGGCCTGACCCAGCCGGGCATCACCGTCGTCTGCGGCGACTCGCACACCTCCACCCACGGCGCCTTCGGGGCCATGGCGCTGGGCATCGGCACCAGCGAGGTGGAGCACGTCATGGCCACCCAGACCCTGCCGCTGAAGCCGTTCAAGACCATGGCCATCACCGTGGACGGCACCCTGCGCCCCGGCGTCACGGCCAAGGACATCATCCTCGCCGTGATCGCGAAGATCGGCACCGGCGGCGGCCAGGGCTACGTACTCGAATACCGCGGCAGCGCCATCCGTGCCCTCTCAATGGAGGGGCGCATGACGATCTGCAACATGTCGATCGAGGCCGGTGCCCGCGCCGGCATGGTGGCCCCGGATGCGACCACCTACGACTACCTGCACGGCCGCGCCCACGCGCCGGCCGGTGCGGACTGGGACGACGCGGTCGCCTACTGGGAGACCCTCGCCACCGACGAGGGAGCCACCTTCGACGCCGAGGTGATCCTGGACGCCTACGCACTGGAGCCCTTCGTCACCTGGGGCACCAACCCCGGCCAGGGCGTCTCGCTGAGCGAGACCGTGCCGGACCCGTCCGTCATCCCCGACGCCAACGAACGGTCCGCGGCCGAACGGGCCCTCGAGTACATGGATCTGGCAGCCGGCACCCCGATGAAGGAGATCCGGGTGGACACCGTCTTCCTCGGCTCCTGCACCAACAGCCGGGTCGAGGACCTGCGCGCCGCGGCAGAGATCGTCAAGGGCCGCACCCTGGCCGCCGGGTTGCGCATGCTCGTCGTGCCCGGCTCCGCCCGCGTCAGGATCGAGGCCGAGGCCGAGGGCCTCGACAAGATCTTCACCGATTTCGGCGCCGAGTGGCGCTTCGCGGGCTGCTCGATGTGCCTGGGCATGAACCCCGACCAGCTGGCCCCGGGCGAGCGGTGCGCCTCGACCAGCAACCGAAACTTCGAGGGCAGGCAGGGCAAGGGCGGTCGCACGCACCTCGTTTCGCCGCTCGTCGCCGCGGCGACCGCAATTCGCGGCACGCTGTCCAGCCCGTGGGACCTGGTCCAGGACGGAGACAACCAGTAATGGAAAAATTCACCAAAGTCACCGGCATCGCGCTGCCGCTGCGCCGCTCCAACGTCGACACCGACCAGATCATCCCCGCCGTGTACCTCAAGCGCGTGACACGGACCGGCTTCGAGGACGCCCTGTTCGCCGGCTGGCGCACCGATCCGGACTTCGTGCTGAACCGGCCGGAATACCAGGGCGCCCGCGTGCTCGTGGCCGGCGCGGACTTCGGCACCGGTTCCTCGCGCGAGCACGCCGTGTGGGCGCTGCGCGACTACGGCTTCGACGTGGTGCTCAGCCCCCGGTTCGGTGACATCTTCCGCGGCAACGCCGGCAAACAGGGTCTCCTGGCCGGCCAGATCTCCGAGGCCGACGCGCAGCGTCTGTGGGACATCATCGAGGCAGCCCCGGGCATCGAGCTGACGGTCGACCTGGTCTCCCGCACGGCCCGCGTCGGCGACCTCAGCGTTGCGTTCGAGATCGACGACTACACCCGTTGGCGCCTGCTCGAAGGCCTCGACGACATCGGCCTGACCCTGCGCGACGAGGCGCGGATCGAAGAATTCGAATCCTATCGGGAGCCCTGGCGGCCCCGCACTCTCCCCGCAAAGCAGGTAACACAGTGAACACCATCAGCGAAATCGCCAAGAACCGCGACGACGACCAGAGCAGGGACGACGCCCAGAACCGGGAGAACGCCCAGAACTGGGGCGCCGCCGTCGGCCTGCAGGGCGACCGGATCACCATCCGCGGCGGCATCCCGCTGGTCGGCCGGATCGAGCTGAAGGGTGCCAAGAACCTGGTCACCAAGGCCATGGTCGCGGCGCTCCTCGGCGAGACGCCCAGCGTGCTCAAGAACGTGCCCAACATCAGCGACGTGCGCATCGTGCGCCAGCTCCTCGAGGTGCACGGCGTCAAGGTCACCGACGGCGCCGAACCGGGCGAGCTGCAGCTCGACCCGGTGGACGTCGAGAGCGCGCACTTCGCCGCGATCGACGCTCACGCCGGCTCCTCGCGCATCCCGATCCTGTTCTGCGGCCCGCTGCTGCACCGCCTCGGCGAGGCATTCATCCCCGACCTCGGCGGCTGCCGCATCGGCGACCGCCCGATCGACTACCACCTGGACGTGCTGCGCAAGTTCGGCGCCGTCGTCGAGAAGCAGCCCAACGGCATCCGGATGTCCGCGCCCAACGGGCTCAAGGGCACCAAGGTGTCCCTGCCCTACCCGAGCGTCGGCGCCACGGAACAGGTGCTCCTCACCGCCGTGCGCGCGGAGGGCATCACCGAGCTCAAGGGCGCGGCGATCGAGCCCGAGATCATGGACCTGATCAACATCCTGCAGAAGATGGGCGCTGTCATCACGGTCGACACCGATCGGGTGATTCGGATCGAGGGCGTCGAACGGCTCGAAGGCTACAACCACCGCGCCCTGTTCGACCGCAACGAGGCCGCCAGCTGGGCGGCCGCGGCCCTGGCCACCGACGGCGACATCTTCGTCGGCGGCGCCCGCCAGCCCGAGATGCTCACCTTCCTGAACGTGTTCCGCAAGGTCGGCGGGGCGTTCGACATCGAAGACGACGGCATCCGTTTCTACCACCCGGGCGGCGACCTCAAGCCCGTCATCATCGAGACGGATGTCCACCCGGGCTTCATGACGGACTGGCAGCAGCCGCTCGTGATCGCCCTCACCCACGCGCACGGCGTTTCGATCGTGCACGAGACCGTCTACGAGCAGCGGTTCGGCTTCGTCGACGCGCTGGTCGAGATGGGCGCGACCATCCAGATCCACCGCGAATGCCTGGGCGGGCACCCCTGCCGCTTCGGCCAGCGCAACTTCAACCACTCGGCCGTCATCACCGGGCCGACGAAGCTGCACGGCGCCGACATCGAGGTTCCTGACCTGCGCGGCGGCTTCAGCCACCTGATCGCGGCCCTCACCGCGTCCGGAACGTCCACCGTGAGCAACGTCGGCATCATCAGCCGCGGCTACGAGAACTTCATCACCAAGCTTCAACTGTTGGGAGCTGACTTCGATCTCGAAGGATAATGGGGCCGTGCCAGCATCAGATCCAGCGCCAGTGTCAGGTCCAGGGCGCGTGTCAGATCCAGCGCCCCGGAACAACAGCTCCACCCCAGCCGTGAACCCGGGCCGGGAGCGTTCGGAGACCCGGCGCCCATCCGTGTTCTGGGCGCTGGCGCTGATCATCCTCCCGGTGATCAACCTGGCCGTGCGGTTCAAGGTCACCGATGTCGGCAAGTTCCCGCGCACCGGAGCATTCGTGATGGCGCCCAACCACTTCAGTGAGATCGACCCGGTCCTGATGGGCGTGCTCAGCTGGAAGCTGGGGCGGGCGCCGCGGTTCCTGGCGAAGGCATCCGTCTTCACGCTCCCGGGGCTCGGCTGGCTGCTGCGCAAATCCGGGCAGATCCCGGTGCAGCGCGGCGGCAGCGTGCGCGGCAGTGAGCCGGTCAAGGCCGCCGAGCGTCTCGTCGAACGCGGGCAGATGGTCGTGGTCTACCCGGAGGGGTCGCTGACCCGCGACCCTGACCTGTGGCCGATGCGCGGCAAGTCCGGCGCCGTGCGGATAGCCCTGGAACGGGGCATCCCGGTCGTCCCCGTCGCCCACTGGGGTGCCCAGCAGATCATGCCGCGCTACTCGAAGAAGCTGAGCCTGTTCCCGCGCAGGACCGTGCTCGTCAAGATCGGCGATCCGCTCGACCTCGCCGAGTTCCGCGGCCGCAACCTCGATTCGGCCACCCTGAACGAGGCGACCAAGGTCGTCATGGACGCCATCACCCAGCTGCTCGAAGACCTTCGGGGTGAAACGGCGCCGACCAAGCGCTGGAACCCGGCCGAGCACGACCAGAAAGAGACCGGCCGTTTTGAAGCCTAAGATCCTGCCAGGCAAACGCGTCGCCGTTCTCGGAGCCGGAAGCTGGGGAACGACGTTCGCGAAGATCCTCACCGACGGCGGGGCGGATGTCGTGCTCTGGGCCCGGCGCCCCGAACTCGCCCGGGAGATCACCGAGGCCCGGCGCAACAGTGACTACCTCCCCGGCATCAACCTGCCGGTCGGCCTCCGCGCCACGTCCAGGCTCGACCTGGCCCTGGCCGGCGCCGAGCAGGTGTTCGTGTCCGTGCCGAGCCAGTCGCTGCGCGAGAACCTGATCCTGGCCGAACCGTTCCTGGCCCCCGGCGCGATCGTGGTGTCGCTGATGAAGGGCGTCGAGCGCGGCTCCGGGCTTCGGATGAGCCAGATCATCGCCGAGCTCCTCCCGATCGACCCTGACCTGATCGCGGCCATCTCCGGCCCCAACCTGGCCCTCGAGATCGCGAAGGAGCAGCCGACGGCCGCCGTCGTCTCCTCCAACAGCCTCGAGACCGCCCAGGCCGTCGCCATGCTGGCCCGCAACCGCTACTTCCGGTCGTATGTGAACACGGATGTCATCGGCACTGAATTCGGCGGCGTGCTCAAGAACCTCATCGCCGTGGCCATCGGCATCGTCGACGGCGTCGGCTACGGCGAGAACACCAAGGCGTCGATCATCACCCGGGGCCTGGTCGAGATGACCGACTTCGCGGTGGCGTACGGCGCGCATCCGGAGACGCTGGCCGGCCTCGCCGGCCTGGGCGACCTGATCGCCACCTGCCAGTCGCCGCTCTCGCGGAACAACACCGCCGGACGCCTCCTCGGCCAGGGTTACGGCATCGCCGACGTCGTCAAGCAGATGCAGCAGACCACCGAAGGCCTCGCATCCGTCGGCCCTATTCTCGATCTCGCCCGTGCCAAGGGGGTGGACATGCCCATCGTCGAGCAGGTCCGCCAGGTGCTGGCCGGTACTCTAAAACCGCGGGACCTCGCCCCGCACCTCACCACGGACTCGGCTGAGCCGCAGGGCGAAAGGACGAATGATGGACAAGCTCACGGTAGCGCTGCTCTTTGGGGGTCGTTCAAGCGAACATTCGATCAGCTGCGCCACAGCGGGGGGCGTCCTCGCGGCGATTGACCGCGACCGCTACAACGTCATCCCGATCGGGATCACCCGCGACGGAGCCTTCGTGCTCGAAGCGGATGACCCGGTCCGGTTCGCCCTGGACGCCGCGGAACTGCCGGAGGTGTTCGACAACGGCACCCGGGTGCGGTGGCCGGAGAGCAGCCTCAGCCGCCAGCTGACCGTCAGCGACGGCGCCGGGTACCGTTCGCTCGGCAACGTGGACGTGGTCTTCCCGATCCTGCACGGTCCGTTCGGCGAGGACGGGACCGTGCAGGGGCTGCTCGAACTGGTCGGCCTGCCGTACGTCGGCTCGGGCGTGCTGGCGTCGGCGCTGGGCATGGACAAGCACTTCACCAAAACCGTCTTCCAGCAGGCCGCCCTGCCGGTGGCCCCGTGGCGCACCATCACGGCGGCCGAGTGGGCCGAGGCGCCCGGCATGGCGTTCGCCGCCGCCGAGCAGCTCGGGCTGCCCGTGTTCGTGAAGCCCGCCCGGGCCGGGTCGAGCGTCGGCGTCAGCCGCGTGGCGCACCTGGACCAGCTGGCCGAGGCGATGCGGGTGGGCCTCGCCGAAGACAGCAAGGTACTGATCGAGGCCGGCCTGTCGGGACGCGAACTCGAGATCGGCGTGCTGCAGGGCCGTCCGGGGGAGCCGACCCGGGCATCCGTGCCGGGAGAGGTGCGCGTCACCGGACGTGACTTCTACGACTTCGCCGCCAAGTACCTCGGCGCGGACGGGATCGAACTCGTCTGCCCCGCGGCTCTCGGCGCCGGGGAAGTGGCCGAGATGCAGGACCTCGCCATCCGCGCGTTCGACGCGATCGACGGCGCCGGCCTGGCCCGGGTGGACTTCTTCCTGACCGGGGACGGTTGGGTCATCAACGAGATCAACACCATGCCCGGGTTCACCCCGATCTCGATGTTCCCGACCTGCTGGCTCGCCACCGGGTACACCTACCCGCAGCTGATCGACGAGCTGATCGCGGTGGCGCTGGCCCGCCGCGCCCTTCCCGCCGCACTGCGCCTGTCGGTCTAACCAGCCGCACCCCGCCCGTCCCGCTGTCCCCGCCCGTCCCGCTGTCCCCACCCGTCGCGCCACCCCCACCCCCAAAAGGCCCGGGCTCGGTCCCGCCGAGCCGTGAGTTTCGCCCCCGTTTTTTGATTTTTCAGGGGCGCTTCTCACGGCTCGGCGGGGTCTTGGGGCTCTTGCCGGGGCTACGCCTTCTGCACCGTGATGGTCCAGTGGGCGTCCCCGACGCGATCGAAATGGGTGACCGGGTAGCCGTTCTCGGCGGCCCAGCGCGGTAGGGCATCCGTCGCCTGGGTGCAGTCGAAGTTGATGGTGAGTTCGTCGCCGAGGTCGAGCTTCAGGATGGCGTCACCGGCCTCCACGAGCGGGAATGGGCAGACCTGACCGTCGGTTTCGAGTACGTACTGTGCCATGTCGGGCTTCCTTTTCTTGGGTGATGCGGGGTGATGCTGGTTGATGCGGGTAGCTACCGGGGGACCGGGATGCGGACGGGGGAGACCCCGACCCGCGCGGACCCGGTGATGAAGAGGCGCGTCGCGGCGCCGGTGCCGATGATCATGAAGACCAGCGATACCCAGCCCTGGAGGCCGAAGGTGGCGGTGTCGACCATGCCGTTGCCGATGGTGCAGCCGCCGGCCAGGCTAGCTCCGACGCCCATCAGCGCCCCGCCGATGATGCTGCGGATGGTCGTGGTGGCATCGGGCAGCCGCACGCGGAACTCGCCGCTGCCTCTGGCGGCGATGAAGGAGCCGAGCAGGATGCCGATCACCAGGTAGACGCCCCAGTCGATCGCCTGGGGATCGCCGCGCACGAGGTAGTTGACGATGTTCGAGGACGGCCCGGTGACGCCGAGCCCGGACTCGCGGCCGGTTGCCCAGCTGAGCGGCCAGGCGAGGATGGCGAGCGGTGCGATGATCAGTGCCGTGGTGAACGCGCCCCACTTCTTCTCGAAAAGGAGGTGACGGATGCCGCTGGTGCGGGCCGGGAGGGACGCGAGCGTCAGGGGCGACCGCCGACGCAGGTGATACCGGGCCAGCAGTCCGACGCCGGTGACGAGCAGCGCGACCAGCACCCACGGTGAGATGCCGAGGACACCGTGGATGGTGGAACCCTCCACGGTGATGCCGCGGAGCGCCGCGACCGGGGCGGACAGCGCGCCGGTTTTCGAGATGGCGGCGAAGAGGGCGTAGAAGATCAGGGCGAACCAGCTGCCCACCAGACCCTCGCCGGCGCGGTAGTAGGTGCCCGTGGCGCATCCGCCGGCCAGCACGATGGCGAAACCGAAGATGAACGCGCCGAGGATCGTGGCCAGCCAGGCGAACGGCTGGGGGTCGAGGGTGATGACACCTGCCGCGTCGAGGGCGAATACGCCCACACTCTGCACGGCGATGACGATCAGGAAGGCGGTCAGCCAGCGGGTGCTGCCCGTGATCCAGAGGTCCCGGAATGCTCCGGTCACGCAGAACCTGCCCCGCTGCATGGTGAAGCCCAGGGCGACGCCCAGGCCGAGTCCGGTCAGAAGCATGTCGTGTCCCCGTCCATCAGTGGCCGCAGCCAACCGGCGGCGACTCCCCGGAGACGTTACGTGCCCACCGGTGGCCGCGCTCCCGGACGTCGCGGCGTGACGGCATGAGACGTAACACTTGACAATGCCCCCGTTGCCGAGGCAGGAGGCAGGCGCGGCGGCCAAGGTGCCGTTGCCGCTCCGCGAAACCTCGTCGCGAAACCTCGTCGAGCCGTGAGTTCCGCCCCTCCGCCGGCACGAAAGTGGGGCCGAACTCACGGTTCGGCGGGCTTGGCGAGCCGGCGAGCCGGCGGGGCTGCCGGGGCTCTGCGGGCCGGGCGTGCGGTTACTGGGCCGGGGCCGCGGTCTCGCCGTCGGTCGGCAGCAGCAGGTCTTCGGCGCCGAGGCACTTGCCGGTCGCGGGGATGTTCTCCACCGCGTTGGCCAGGTCCACCAGCACCGTCGAACCGCTGACCTTGTCCGAGTCGATCACCAGCTCCGTGGCCGGGTCGCGGCCGTAGGTGGTGTACCGATACAGGGGGGCGTCGGTGTCGTCTTCGATCCAGTCGATGCCGTTGACGGTGAGGCAGGGCAGGGTGGTCGGGGCGGGCACGTCCACGCCGCAGTGCAGTAGCACGGCCGACGGGGTGCCCCAGGCGCCGGTTGACTGGGCGTTGGTCTCCCGCTCCGGCAGGGATGCGACCGTGGTCGGCAGGCGCACGATCAGGTCGGCGCAGGTGGGGTTGACGGCATCCGTCGCCGGTTCCATCGGCACGATGGCGGTGCAGCCGGTGAGCAGCACGCTGCCCGTCACGAGGGTGATCGTGAGGCCGGCACGGAGGAGGCGGATGCGGGAGGTCATTGCATTCAGGCTACCGTTTGATGCATGACGAATGCTGCGGGCGCGATGCTCCCCACGAGTGAGACGCCGGCGAGAGAAACCCTGGCCGATCTGAGCGAAGGGGAGGTGCTCGCCCGCATCTTCCCCCGGCTGCCGGGCGCGGCCGCCCAGCTCCTGGGCCCGGGGGACGACGCCGCCGTGCTGTCGGCCCCGGACGGCCGCTACGTCGTCACCACGGACATGATGATCCAGGGGCCGGACTTCCGTCTCGCCTGGTCGAGCCCGCACGACCTCGGCTGGAAGGCCGCGGCCACGAACCTGTCCGATGTCGCTGCGATGGGCGCACGCCCCACCGCGCTGGTGGTGGCGATCGCCGCACCCCCGTCGACGCCGATCGGCGTGATCGAGGGCATCGCGGACGGCCTGCGGGACTGCTGCGAGGCGTTGGCGCCCGGCTGCGGGGTCGTCGGCGGCGACCTGTCCGCCTCGGACGCCCTGACGCTCGCCGTGACGGCCTTCGGCGACCTGGAGGGGCGCGGGCCCGTCCTCCGCTCCGGGGCGCGGCCAGGCGACGTCGTTGCGCTGGCGGGGCGTCTCGGTGAGGCTGCACAGGGCCTCGAGCTGCTGTTCCGGCTCGCCGTGGACGCCGACGGGGTCCCGGATGCCGAGCTCGCGGCGGCGCTGCGGGCGCAGCATCCCGAGGAAGTCGCCGCCCAGCTCGCCCCGGTGCCGCCCATCGACCGGGGCCCGGCTGCCGCCCTCGCCGGCGCGACGGCCATGCTGGACGTGTCGGACGGTCTCGCGATCGACGCCGGCCGCCTTGCCCGGGCCAGCGGCGTGGGCATCGACTTCGACCGCGCCGCCCTCGGCGAGAACATCGAGCGTGCCCTCGGCGGAGGCGAGGACCACGGCCTCCTCGCGACATTCCCGGCCGGCACCGACCTTCCGGACGGTTTCCGGGCGCTGGGCACGGTCACGGATGCCGCCGGCACGATCCTGCTCGATGGTCGCCCGCACGGCCAGGGCGGCTGGGACCCCTACCGAGGCTGGGACGGCTCCGTCCGCTGAGCCGGCGACCCCGGGCATCCGCGACCCCGAGCGCGTCGCGGCGCACCCTGTGCCCGCGGGCGCACGCTGGAACCTGCGCCGCCGGCCACAACCTGCGCCGCGAGGCCCGTGACGGACGCCGGCGACCCGCTCAGTCGGTCGCGGGCCGCGCCAGTGACGCGTACCAGACGGTGGTGTCGCCGTAGTCCTTGCGCCGGTCGGCCTCGAGGCCGGGGCCCCACTCCGGCTCGGGCGAGCGCGAGCTCCGCTCCACGACCACGAGGGCATCCGGGTCCAGCAGGGGCGTCAGCGCAGCGAGGTTGTGGCCGAGTTCGGCCTCGGGGAGGTCGTACGGCGGGTCGAGGAAGACGAGGTCGAAGCCGTCGCCGGTGCTGGCCAGAAACGACTGCACGGCCTGCGCCGTCACCTTGATCTTCGGGGCGTCCTTCTTCGGGGCGGCCCGCAGCACGGCCTCCGCGTTCTTGCGGCACAGCGCGGCGGCGCCGAAGCCGTTCTCGACCAGCGTCACGATCCGCGCTCCCCGGCTGGCCGCCTCCAGGCCCAGCGCGCCCGACCCCGCGTAGAGGTCGAGAACCCGGGTGCCACGGATGATGTCGCGCGCGTCGAGCGCGGAGAAGATCGCCTCGCGCACGCGGTCGCTGGTGGGTCGGGTGCCGGTCCGGGGGACCGCCAGGGGCAGGGAACCGGCAAAACCGGCAACGATTCGCGTCATAACGGGATCGAGTTTATCGTCCCCGTCCCCCGGCCGGCCCGGTGACCGGTGACCGGTGTCGGCAGTGTTGTCTACGATCGAAGCATGACCGATTCGGAGGCCGCGGAGAACGCCCTGCCCCCGGTGACCCTCGACACGAAGCTGCAGAACGTGGTCGGCGGCAAGACGGCCGTCGCCCTGGTCAAGGCCTTCGGCGTCGAAACCGTCGGCGACCTGCTCAGCCACTACCCGCGCCGCTACGCCCGCCGCGGCGAGCTGTCCTCGATCAGCCTGTTGCCACTCGATGAGAACGTGACGATCGTCGCCGAGATCCGCACGGTCGAGGAGCGCCCGATGAAGGCCCGCAAGGGGTCGATCGTCGAGGTGAAGATCTCCGACGGTCGCGGAATCCTCAGCCTCACCTGGTTCAACCAGTCCTGGCGGGCTAAACAGCTCCGGCCCGGCATGCGCGGCATGTTCGCCGGCAAGGTCACCGACTACCGGGGGCACCTGCAGCTCACCCACCCGACCTACCGGCTGTTCGGCCCAGGTGCCGAAGACGAGCCCGAGATGCCCACGGATGCCGCGGCCGCCAAACTCTGGATCGAGCAGCCCATCGCCATCTACCCGGCCACGAACACGGTGGCCAGCTGGCAGATCGCCCAGACGATCGAGCTTGTGCTCGACAGCCTCGGCCCCGTTCCGGACCCGATCCCGACCGAGGTGCGCTCCGAGCGTGGGCTGCTCCCGCACGGCCGGGCGCTCGAGCTCATCCACCAGCCGGAGACCGACTCGGACTGGCGCCGCGCCCGGGACACCCTGCGGTTCACGGAGGCCTTCGTGCTGCAGAGCGCCCTGGTGCAGCAGCGAAACGAGGCGCGGGCGCAGAAGACCGTCGCGCGCGTTCCCGCGCCCGGCGGGTTCCTCGACCGGTTCGACGCCGCGCTGCCGTTCACCCTCACCGACGACCAGCAGAACGTAGCGGCGGAGATCGCCGACGATATCGCCCAGACGTCCCCGATGAACCGGCTCGTGCAGGGGGAGGTCGGTTCCGGCAAGACGGTCGTGGCCTTGCGGGCCATGCTCGCAGTGGCGGACTCCGGCGGCCAGGCCGCGTTGCTCGCCCCCACCGAGGTCCTGGCGGCCCAGCACCTGCGCTCGATCGCGCGCGCGCTCGGCCCCGAACTGTCGGTCGAGCTGATGCCCACCCTGATCACGGGGCAGCTGCCCGTCGCGGAGCGCCGCAAGGCGTTGCTGCGCACGGTGTCCGGGCAAGCTCAGATCGTGATCGGCACTCACGCGCTACTGGGCGAGAAGGTCACCTTCTTCGACCTCGGCCTGGTCGTCGTCGATGAGCAACACCGATTCGGTGTCGATCAGCGTGAGGCGCTTCGGCAGAAGGGCGCCCTCCCGCCCCATGTGCTGGTGCTCACGGCCACGCCCATTCCGCGCACCGTGGCCATGACCGTGTTCGGCGACCTCGACGTGAGCACGATCGCGGAGCTGCCCGAGGGCCGGCAGGGCATCGAGACGTTCGTGGTGCCGCTCTTCGAGAAACCCGCCTGGGTCACCCGGGTGTGGAGCCGGCTGGCGGAAGAGCTCGCCCAGAAACGCCAGGCGTTCGTGGTCTGCGCGGCGATCTCCCCGAAGCAGCTCGAGGAGGGCGAGATCGCCGACCCCGAGGCGTCGGCATCGGCATCGGCGTCGGCACCGGCCGACGTCGAGACCGTGCTCGCCGAACTCCGCCGCAACCCGGTGCTCGCGTCCGCCCGCATCGAGCCCCTGCATGGCCGCATGACCAGCGAACAGAAAGACCAGACCATGCGGTCCTTCGCCGCCGGGGAGATCGACGTGCTCGTCGCCACGACGGTGATCGAGGTCGGCGTCGACGTGCCCAACGCCTCCGCGATGGTGGTGATGGATGCCGACCGGTTCGGCGTGTCCCAGCTGCACCAGTTGCGCGGCCGGGTGGGCCGCGGGGGCGTGCCCGGGCTCTGCCTGCTCGTCACGTCCGCGGAGGCCGAGTCGCTGGCCCGGGAGCGGGTCGAGGCGGTCGCGGCCACCCTGGACGGCTTCGAACTGGCGCAGGTCGACCTCGAGCTGCGCCGGGAAGGCGACGTGCTCGGCCTGAACCAGTCCGGCGGCCGCTCCTCACTGCGCCTGCTCCGGGTGGCCACCGACGGGGTCCTGATCGGCGAGGCCCGCGGCTACGCCCAGCGACTGAGCGACCAGGACCCGCTCCTCGAGAGCGTCCCGGCGCTGCGGGAGGCGGTGCGTCGGCGCCTCGACGATTCCGAACGGGCATCACTCACCAAGAGCTGACCTGTGTGCACCGAGCCGTGTGCACCGAGCCGTGCCTGACGAGCCGTGTCGGCCGGCGCTCCCTGTGCACGGGCTGAGTATCTGCGGGGGCCTGCCGCCGACTTGGTGCGTGGCGGGGCGAGGTTCCCGGTCTCGGGCTAGGGTGAATCCATGCGCAGGATCGCCGTCGTCCCCGGATCATTCGACCCCGTCACACTGGGTCACCTCGACGTGATCGAGCGGGCGGCCGGTCTCTTCGACGAGTTGCATGTCCTCGTCGTGCACAACCCGGGCAAGACGGCGTTATTGCCGATCAGCCGCCGGGTCGAGCTCCTGCAGAAGTCGATCCGCGACGCCGGGATCGCCGGCAACATCGTGGTCGCCTCCTGGAGCATGGGACTCCTGGTCGACTACTGCCTCGAGGTGGGAGCGAGCGTGCTGATCAAGGGCATCCGTTCCCAGGTGGACGTGGCGTACGAGACCCCGATGGCGATCGTCAACCGCAACCTGGCCGCTGTCGAAACCGTTTTCCTGCTGCCGGACCCGGCCCACGCCCACGTGTCCAGTTCACTGGTGCGCCAGGTCGCCGCCCTCGGTGGCGACATCGCCCCGTACGTCCCCGAAGCGGTTGCGGAGTTCCTGCAAAAGGCACCCGTGTGAACTTACATCCCGTTCGGATAGGGACGGTCCCGGCGGTCGCGGGGATCGCGGTCGGCGCCGCCGCCGTTCCGGACGAGGAGACCCCGATGGACCTTCCGATGGTCGAGGTCGCGGCTCGCGCCATCATCCGTAATGTCGAGACGGTCATCGACGGCAAGCACGAGGCCGTGACCACGGCGCTGACGGTTCTCCTGGCCCAGGGCCATCTCCTGATCGAGGATGTCCCCGGCGTGGGGAAGACCATGCTGGCCAAGGCCCTCGCCAAATCGCTGGACTGCACCGTGAGCCGGATCCAGTTCACCCCCGACCTGCTGCCGTCCGACGTGACCGGCGTGTCGGTGTTCAACCAGGTGGACCGCCGGTTCGAGTTCAAGCCCGGCGCCATCTTCGCGAACATCGTGATCGGTGACGAGATCAACCGGGCGAGTCCGAAGACCCAGTCGGCGCTGCTGGAGTGCATGGAGGAACGCCAGGTCACCGTGGACGGCTTCACCTATCTGCTGCCGGTGCCGTTCACGGTCGTCGCGACGCAGAACCCGATCGAGATGGAAGGCACCTACGCCCTGCCGGAGGCCCAGCGGGACCGGTTCATGGCCCGCATCTCGATGGGGTATCCCGACACGGAGTCGGAGCTGATGATGCTCGATTCCCGGGACGCCACGAGCCCGCTGGACGGCATCGAGGCCGTCGTGTCCGGCGCGCAGCTGCGGGGCATGATGACGGCGGCCCGCGCCGTGTTCGCGTCCGCCGCGGTCAAGGAATACGCGGTCAGCCTGGTTCGGGCCACCCGCGACGACCGCGACCTGCGTCTGGGGGCGAGCCCCCGGGCCACCCTGCAACTCATTCGCGTGGCCAAGGCCCAGGCGGCCCTGCAGGGACGTGAGTACGTGCTTCCGGACGACATCGACTCGCTGGCTCTGGCCGTGCTCAGCCACCGGCTGATGGCCAGCGGTCGCGTGCTCGGTCACCACCAGGACAGTGGGCCTCTGATCGAGGAGATCGTGCGGCGGATCATCGCCGAGACCCCCGTGCCGCTCGGTCCCGCCGGACTCCACTGATTCCGATGCCAGCCCAGCAGCGGCGCGGCCGACCGGTCTGGTTCCCCCGGCTCACCGTCCGCGGGGGGATGTTCCTCGTCACCGGGGCCCCGCTGCTCCTCTACTCGCTGGTCAGCAATCAACGCGATCTCCTGTTCGTCGCCTGTCTGCTTCTGGTGGTCCCGGTCGTCGCCGTCGCTTACGTTTCCGTGCGACCCGTGCGGCTCCAGGTCACCCGCACGTTCCACCCGCCCGTCGTGGCCGCCGGGGGGGAAACCACCGTGGCGCTCACCCTCTGCAATCTCTCGTCCCGGGCCGTGACCGGCCTGCGGTGGCGGGATGCGGCCCCGGAAGCCCTGGCCGTGCCGCCCGGAGCGACGCTGCCGGTGCTCGACCGATTCGAGGGCGGCGCGGCCGACGGGGCCGACACCGTGCACCTCGATTACCGCGTGACGCCCCGGCGCCGGGGCGTCTACCCCTGTGGGCCGGCCCTGATCGGGCAGCCCGATCCCTTCGGCCTGACCGTCGGCGAGTGGACGGTGGGGGAGCCGCAGGACCTGGTCGTCACGCCCCGCGTCACCGACCTGGCCGGTCGGGGCCTGGAGAGCGTCCGTGGCGACGGCGAGGTGCCGGAGCGGCTGCGCCACGTGCACCACAACTCGGATCAGCTGATCGCCCGCGAGTACCGGCCGGGCGACCAGCTGCGCCGGGTGAACTGGCCGGCCACCGCGCGCCACGGCGAGATCATGGTGCGGCAGGAGGAGGAACAGAGCAAGCCGCGGGCCCGTCTCGTGTTCGACACGGCCCTGCACGGACGACGGAAACGGATGCCCGACCCGGGCGGGCACCAGGGCCTCCGCCACGACCCGGCCTTCGATGTGGCCGTCGAGCTCGTCGCATCCGTCGGCGCCCACCTGCTCGAGGCCGGCTACCAGCTGGACCTGATCGAGCTGGGCCCCGGCCGGCTTGCCCCGGCCAGCGCCCGCGCGGGTGGCGGCCTGCGCGGCGACCCCGGCGACGTGCGGGAACTGGTGTTCCGCGAACCGGGGGAGGTTCGGTCCCTGCTCGTCCTGCTGGCCGGCATCGAACCGCCGGACCCGGATGAGCCGGCGGACCCGGATGAGCCGCCGGACCCGGATGAGCCGGCGGACACCCACGAGCCGGCGGCCACCCCCGGACCGGCGAGTGCGGCCGGGGCGACGCGCCCGGCGGATGCGGCCGGGGCGACGGGGAGGCCACGGATGCCCCTGTCCCCGCTCGGCCGTATGCTGCCGACCTTCGCGGTGCTGGTCGACATCGACGCGCAGGACACGGACGAACTCGCTCACCTGGCCTCCCGGAGCCGGTCCTCCGTCGCCTTCGTGCTGGACCCCATGAACCCGGAGTCCGTGGCGCGGCTGCGGGACGCCGGCTGGCGCTGCGTGCGCCTGCAAACGGCGCGGGACATCCCGGGCGCCTGGGTGGCCGCCGTCGGGGAAAGGCAGGCCGCTGATGACGGCGCCTGAGGCCCGGCTGCCGGCCCGCGCGCCTGGCCCCGCTCCTGCCCCCCTGCCGGCGCGCCCGTCCCGGCGCCGCGCCTCCGCCGACTGGCCGCTCGTGATCGCGGTGCTGGTGCTGCTGTTGATCGCCCAGGGGGCTCTCGGCCCCCTGCTGCTCGGCACCGGCTGGTGGTGGCTGATGGCGATCGTGTCGAGCGTCGTGCTCTTGGGGTCGGCCGGGCTGCGCCGCCTCGGGCTGAGCGCCGCGCTGATGCCCCTCGCCGGCTTCGGGATGCTGCTGGCCGCCCTGACCCTGGTGTTCGGGGCCGGAACGGGGCTGCTCTGGCTGATCCCCAGCCTGGACACACTGGACCGGTTCCGGGAGCTGACGGTCGATGGGGCGATCTCCGTCGAGCGGCAGGGCACGCCGGCTGACGCGGTGCCGGGCATCCTGTTCCTGCTCTGCGTGGGGGCGGGAGCGCTCGCGATCCTGGCATACGCGCTGGCCGTCATCGCGCGGGTGCCGGCGCTCGCCGGGCTGCCGGCGCTTGTTCCCCTCCTCGTTCCCGGTCTCATCCGTTCGGGCGGAGCCGAGCCGGCCGCCCTGGCGCTCGCGGGCGCCGCCTACCTGGTGCTGCTCCGGGTCGACGTGCGGATGAGCGGCACCCGGCATGCGGCCCGGCCGTCGGCCGGGCCGGGCGCGCCCCGGGTTTTCTCGCCCGTGCGGCGCCGCGGCCCCGGCCCGCTCTGGGGTGCGCTGGGTGTGGGCGGTGTGGCCCTCGCCGCCGCGATGGTGCTGAGCGTGGCCATCCCGGCGTTCCCGGGCAATGGCGTCGCCGGGCGCCCGAGCAGTGCCCTGCTGTTCGGCAACGGCGTCAGCCCGATGATCAACCTGGGCGAGGACCTGCGCCGCCCGACGGCGCGGCCGGTCCTGCACTATCGCACGACGGCGACGAGGGCGCCCTACCTCCGGCTGCTCACCCTGGACGAGTTCTCCGGCCGCGACTGGAGTTCCCGCCTCTTTCCGTCCAATTCCGCGAACACCGTGGACAAGATCGCCCTGCCGCCGGGCCTGTTGAACTCAGTGGCCGTCACCGAGACCCGCACGAACATCGTCGTGGACGGCCTGTCGGCGCGCTGGCTGCCGATCCCGGCGCCGGCCCGCTCGATCACGGGGCTGGCCGGGGCCTGGTACTGGAACGGGTCGAACGGGTCGATCACCAGCCCGAACGACACGACCCGCGGCCAGGAGTACACCGTCATCGCGCTGAACCTGGCGCCGACCAGGGACCAGCTGAGGGGCTCGGGCAGCGACTACCCGTCAAGCGTACAGCGGAGTCTCCGGCTGCCCGCGGACAGCCCGCCCCGGATCGCGGAGACCGCGCGGCAGGTCACGGCCGGCACCGACACGGCCTATGACGCGGCCCTGGCGCTGCAGACGTACCTCCGCGGCGAGGAATTCAGCTACGACACCGAGGCTCCGGCCAAGGCCGGCTTCGACGGCGGCGGCGTGGATGTCGTCAGCACCTTCCTCGAGGTGAAGACCGGGTACTGCGTGCACTTCTCCTCGGCCATGGCCGTGATGGCCCGCTCCATCGGCATTCCCGCCCGGATCGCGGTCGGCTACCAGCCCGGCACGCTCTCCGCCTCCAGCTCGATCGCCGGGACGGGACGGTACAGCGTGGACTCCCATGACCTGCACGCCTGGCCGGAACTGTACTTCGCCGGGGTCGGCTGGGTGCCGTTCGAACCGACGCCGGGGCGCGGGGCGCTGCCCGAATACACCCGCACAATGGATGCCGCCCAGACTCCGGGCGGCCAGGGCGGGACCGCCGGGTCCGCACGGCCTGGCATCACCGACGATCCCGCGGCGACCGATCCCGGCGCCCGCGGCGGCTCCGCGGACACCCGCCAGGAACCCGTCACCGTGCTGCGCCTCATCCTGGTCCTCGTCGGGGTGATCGCGTTGCTGCTGCTGCCGGCGATCGGCCGGGTCGAGCGGCGGCGACAGCGACGGCGTCGGATCCTGGCCGGCCGCGCGGGGGCCGCGGAGGCCTGGCAGGAGCTCACCGACCTCGCCGTCGACCACGGCATCCCCGTGCGCGCGACCGAGACGCCGCGGGAGTTCGCGGCGCGCCTGCGGTCGCTGCCGGGGCTCGCGCCGCCGGGGGAGCGACCGGGGGAGCCGTCGGGGGAGCCGCAGCGCGCGCCGCCC
>NZ_SOFY01000060.1 GCF_004402595.1 Cryobacterium shii
TATAAAGTTTCTTTCCTTGACAGTCAGAAACCTAGACAGGAAGCGGCGTGCGGCCGTTAAGGCGCTCCGAAAGACCCACAGATGCAGCAGGAGAGCCAGAATCTCCGTCGAATTGGTTAGGAGAGGGTGAGGAAGAGCTTCTCCAGCTCGTCGACCGTGAGGGAGTTCTGCCCATCCGGGTTGTCGAGGCATTCCCGCATCGCCGTCGACACGATCACGAACCCGGCCCGGTCGAGCGCGCTCGATACGGCGGCGAGCTGGGTGACGACGTCCTTGCAGCTGCCGCCGGCCTCGACCGCGGTGATGACCGCCCCGAGCTGGCCCTGGGCCCGGCGCAGCCGGTTGACGATCTTCTTCTGGTTCTGGTCGGGTTCCATGATCAGGCCTTTCGGGCGAAGGTGGCGGGGGTGAGGGTGGAGACGCCGGCCGTCCAGGTGCGGTAGCCGCCGTCGAGGTTCAGCACGTCCCGGCCGTTCTGGCTGAGGATGCGGGCCGCGGTGTGTCCGCGCTGCCCCACCTGGCAGTGCACGACCAGGGTTCCGGCGGGCAGTTCGCCGAGGCGCTCGCGCAGCTCGTCCAGGGGCACGTTGACGGCGCCCGGGATGCTGCCGGCGGCGAATTCGCCGGCCGTACGCACGTCCACCAGGGTGGCGCCGGCCGCCTGGGCGGCCTCCAGCTCGTGCCACTGCAGATTGCGGGTCGTTCCGGCGGCGAGGTTCGCGGCGACGTAGCCGAGCTGGTTGATCGGGTCCTTCGCCGAGCCGTACTGCGGCGCGTAGGCGAGTTCGAGGCGGGTCAGGGCGGATGCCGTCAGCCCGCCCGTCATCGCCGTCGCCAGGATGTCGATGCGCTTGTCGACGCCGCTGCCGCCGATGATCTGGGCGCCCAGGATGGCATCCGACTCCGGGTCCACCAGGAGCTTCATCGACATGGTCTCGGCACCCGGGTAATAGGTGGCGTGCGAGGCCGGGTGGGTGTGCACGACCCGGTGCGCGCGGCCCTGGGCGACGAGGCGTTTCTCGCTCCAGCCGACCATGGCCGCCGTGAGGCCGAAGACGCCGACGATGGCGGTGCCGAGGGCCGGCGACGCCGGCTCCGGCGTTCCGGCGATGCTGTCGGCGGTCGCCCGGCCGTGCCGGTTCGCGAGCCCGGCCATGGTGATCAGGGTGCCCTGGCCGCTGATGGCGTCGATCTTCTCGACCCCGTCGCCGACGGCCCAGATCGAGGGGTCGTTCGTCTGCTGGGTGTCGTCGACCTCGATTCCGCCGCTGGCGCCGATGGTGAGCCCGGCCCGGGAGGCGAGGGAGGTGTCGGGGACGACACCGACGGAGTCGATCACGAGGTCGGCGGGCACGATGGTGCCGTCGCTGAGCTCGACTCCCCCGTTCGCGGCGGCCACGACCGTGCTGTGCAGCCGCACGTCGACGCCGCGGGCGCGCAGCTCGTCGAGCACCGGCGCGGCCATTTCGACGTCGAGGGGGCCGAAGACCTGGGCGCCGAACTCCACCAGGGTCACGGCGACTCCGCGGTGCACGAGGTTCTCGACGGCCTCGAGGCCGATGAAGCCCGCACCGATCACCACGGCGGATGCCGGGCCGGTGATGTCGCGGAGCAGGGCGTCGATGTGGTCGACGTCGTCGACCGTGCGCAGGGTGCGTGTGGCGAGCCCGGCCGGGGTGATCCCCGTGCGGGCGGTCGCGCCGGCCGCGAGGATGAGCCGGTCGTAGGCCTCCACGGTTTCGACGCCGGTCTGGGTGTGGCGCACGGAGACGGTCTTCGCGTCGCGGTCGATGCCGGTCACCTCGTGGTCGACGCGCACGTCCAGGTTGAACCGGGCGGCCAGCGAGGCGGGGGTCTGGAGCAGCAGGTTCTGGCGGTCCTGGATCACGCCGCCGACGTAATACGGCAAACCGCAGTTCGCGAATGACACATAGTGCCCGCGTTCGAATACAATGATTTCACCCGTCTCGTCCAGCCGCCGCAATCGCGTAGCCGCCGACATACCGCCTGCAACTCCGCCAACAATGAGTGTTTTCACAAGTGCCTCCGGGATAAGCATACCCCCCGGGGTATTAAAAGTGACGAAAAGTGACCCCGCCTCGCCACTACCCTTAGTGTCATGCCCTCTGTCCAGAGCCGTTTCGTCGTTCGCACCTTCGCGACCCTCGTGTTCTTCTCCGTTCTGGCCGGGCAATTCTGGCGCAGCCTGCTCGGCTGGTGGGGCTACGGCGCGATCGTTCTGATCATCGGCGCCGGCATCCTCATCGGCCTCGTCCGCCTGAAGCCGGACTGGATGTGGCCCCGGTTCCCGAAGTCGCTGATCGCGTTTCTCGGGCTGGCCACCCTGTCGCTGGTCTGGACGAACTACCTGGGCGCGTCCCTGATCGGCATCACACTGCAGTGGGTGACCACCTTCGCCGCACTCTTCCTCGCCCTCTGCCTGACCTGGACCGAACTTCTGCGCACCCTCGGCGCGGCCCTGCGCTGGGCGCTCGGGCTGTCCCTGGTCTTCGAGGTGACCGTCGGGCTCTTCGTGCGGCAGCCCGTGCTCCCGTTCTGGGTCGACTACGGCACCGACACGGTGCCGCAGGCCTTCTACTGGTCACGCGGGCTCCTCTTCCACGGCGGGCCGATCGAGGGCATCGTCGCCAACCGCAACCTGCTCGGCTTCCTGGCCCTCCTCGCCGTGATCGTCTTCGCCCTGCAGCTGGCGGCCGGAACCGTGCGCCGCGGCTGGGGCGTGGCCTGGCTGTCCCTCGCCGTGCTGATCCTGGTGCTGACCCGGTCCGCGACCGTCAGCTTCGCCGCCGTCGTCGTGGCCGTGGTGCTCGGCCTCGCGCTCTGGGCCCGTCGCCGCGGCCCGGACCGGAGAGGCGTCGTCTACCTGACGGCCGCGGCATCCGTCGTCGCCGTGTCCGCGGCGTTGGCCGCCCTCGCCCCCCGGATCCTGCCGCTGCTGGGCAAGAGCGCGGACCTCACCGGCCGCCTGGACATCTGGCGGAGCGTGATCGACCTGGCCGGTCAGCGCCCGGTGCAGGGCTGGGGCTGGGTGAGCTACTGGGCGCCGTGGGCCGAGCCGTTCAAGGGTCTCGCGGTGCGCCGGGGCGTCGTCTACCTGCAGGCCCACAACGCCTGGCTCGACGTCTGGCTGCAACTGGGTATCCTCGGCCTGATCATCTTCATCGCCCTGGTGCTGTCGACGCTGTGGCGGTCCTGGCTCCTCGCCGTCGACCGGCCGCGCCGCACCGTTGCCGACACTGCGCCGTACACGGTCTCCTCGCTGCTGCCGCTGCTGCTGCTGACCGCTCTCCTCGCGCAGAGCGTCGCCGAGAGCCGGATGCTGATCGAGTCCGGCTGGGTTCTTCTGGTGGTGCTCGCCGTGACGACCAAGAGAGCCCAGTCATCCGTTCAGACGCTGCCGTGAGCGGTAGCGTGGAACAGCCATGACCTACCGCGCGAACCGACCCGCCGCTCCGGCCCCGTTCACGCGCCTGTTCGCGTCACCGAAGTTCGCGGCCGCACTGACCGTGCTCATCCTCGGCTTCGCGTTCGGCACCCACGCCGTGCGCAGCCTGATCGGCTGGCCCGGCCTGCTGGGCGTGCTGGTCGGGCTGGTGGCACTGGCGGCGTTCTCGCTCAGCGCCCGCTGGGCCAGCATCGACTGGCACGGGCTGCTGCCGATCTCGATCATGGTCTTCGTGGGCTGGTGCGCCCTGTCGTTGCTCTGGACGGGCTACCCGTTCGAGACCCTCAGCGCCGTGCTCTACCAGCTGGCCTTCACGTTCCTGGCCGTCTACATCGCCTTGGCCCGCGACACCATCCAGATCGTGCGCGCCACCGGGGACGTGCTGCGCTTTCTGCTCGTGGCGTCCCTGGCGCTGGAGGTGCTGTCCGGGCTCCTGCTCGACCTGCCCATCGCCTTCCTCGGCATCCAGGGCAATATCGCCACCCTGGGGCCGGTGCAGGGCCTCTTCGGCTCCCGCAACCTGTTCGGGCTCGTCTCGCTGATCGCCGGGGTCACCTTCGTGGTCGAGCTGCGGTCCCGGTCGGTCCCCCGGTCAATCGGCGTCGGCTCGATCGCCCTCGCCGGCTTCGCCCTGCTGCTCACCCGCTCCCCCGTCATGCTGGTCGTCGCGCTCTTCGTGGGGGTCGCGGCGCTGGCCCTGTACTGGCTGCGCCACACGCCGGCCGAGGGCCGGTGGATCCTGCAGATCGGGCTGCTCATCACCTCCGCGGTCGCCGGCATCGCGGGGTTCATCGCCCGGGCGCGCATCACCGAACTGCTGAACGCGGGCAGCGAATTCGAGGTGCGGTCGACGCTGTGGAGCGAAATGTGGCGTCTGGGCCGGCTGCATCCGTTGGAGGGATGGGGCTGGGCCGGGCTCTGGCCGGCCCAGGTGACCCCGTACGGCTGGCTGGACTTCGTGACCGGGCGGGAGCACGCCTCCGGGCTGAACGCCTTCCTCGACGTCTACTTCCAGGTCGGGCTGGTCGGCCTGCTCGCCTTCCTCGCCCTGGTCGGGCTCGCGTTCTGGCGGTCCTGGCTGCTCGCCTCGGACAAGCGCCCCGTGGTCTACGTGTGGTCGCCGCTGATCCTGGTGCTGCTGCTGGTCACTTCGGCGGCGGAGAGCACCGTGCTGGTCGAGTTCGGCTGGCTGCTCCTGCTGATCTGCGCGGTCAAGGCCGCGCAGGGCAAGAGCTGGCGCAGCCTGCTGCAGCCCAGCCCGCACCGCTACCACGAGTAGCGGGCCGCGCGCCCGGAAAACGGCAGCCGAGACCGCGACCGCCGCCGCAGCAGCCGCAGCCGCAGCCGCAGCGGCAGCGGCAGCGGCAGCTCAGACCGGCTGGGCCAGGTCGCGCAGCACGTCCTGCAGGCCGAGCCCGAACCGGACGTAGTCGCCGGCGCGCCAGCCCGCGAGCACGGGCGCCAGCCGGGCCGGACGCAGGGCCGGGAGGGTGCTGCGCCGGCGTTCGTGCGCCAGCTTGGCGTCGATCAGGGCGAGTGTGGCGGCCGACGGCGCCGGCTGCAGCAGCGCGGCCCGCTCCTGCAGGGCCTGGGCGCGGGCCAGCAGGCGGGCGTTGCGGGCCGTGCGCGGCGCCCGCAGCCGGCCCAGCTTGCCGGCGGCGTCGAGGCTGGAGGCGCCGATCTGGTTGCCCGCGTGCTGACGGTAGTCCAGCAAAGGGATTTCGAGCAGGTCGACCTCCCCGGTCGCGGCGGCCACGATCGCGAGCCACTCGTCGTGCACCCAGGCGGCCGGGAACGGGCGCGCCTGCTGCACGAGGTCGCGGCGCAGCATCGCCGTGGCGCCGGTGACGATGTTGCGGCACAGCAGCAGGTCGAGGGCGTGCCCCCGATGTTCCGCGGCCTGGTCGGCGGCGGACACCCCCAGGGTGGCGAGCAGGGTGCGGCCCGTCGGCCGGCCGGCCTCGTCGACGAGGCGGGCATCCGTGTGCAGCAGCTGCAGCGGCGGCCGGGACGCGAACTCGGCGGCCAGCAGGGCCAGCCGTTCCGGGGGCCACACGTCGTCCTGGTCGCTGAGGGCGATCAACTCGCCCGTGCACGCGGCGAGCGCCTGCTCGAAGTTCCAGGTGACGCCGAGCGGCGCCGGGTTGCGGATCATGCGCAGCGTCACGGCCTGCCCCGGATGCTCGCCCTGCCAGGCGGCGAAGACGCGCTCCACCTCGGCCGGGGTGTCGTCGGTGGAGCCGTCGTCGGACACGACGATCTCATCGGCGGGCGCGCTCTGGTCCAGGATGCTGCGCAGCTGTTCCTCGATGAATTCGGAGCCGTTGTAGGTGCAGAGCGCCACTGACACGCGGG
The DNA here is from genome assembly GCF_004402595.1 of Cryobacterium shii. Classification (GTDB taxonomy): domain Bacteria; phylum Actinomycetota; class Actinomycetes; order Actinomycetales; family Microbacteriaceae; genus Cryobacterium; species Cryobacterium shii. The sequence goes on from NZ_SOFY01000060.1 coordinate 5,822, forward strand.
GCACGGATGCCGCGGGCGCACGCGAGGCGGAACCGGTCGGGCGGGCCATCAGCGTCGCTTCAGACCGACCGAGAGCACCCCGAGGAACAGGCCGGCCATCACCGTCTGCGAGCCCAGCATCATCAGCAGGGCCGAGGGGATGGCCACCCGCACGGTGGCGCCGGCCTCCAGCGCGCCGTAGCCGCCGGCCGCCCAGCCGACCAGCTGGGTCAGGGCGATGCCCAGGCCGATCAGGAAGAGCACGACGCCGAGGATGGCGCCGCTCTCGAGGCTGATGCGTTTCTCGAGTCGCTCGAAGTTGCGGCTGCGCGGGATACGAAACCCCTCGTGCTGGGCGTAGATCTTGGTCAGCAGGGCGAACAGGAAGGCCTGGTAGCCGACCACCGCCAGCGCGGCCAGGTAGATCTGGCTGGCATAGGTGAAGCCCACTTCCCCCACCACGACGGGTCCGAAGCCGAGCAGGATGGTGCCGAGGAAGCCGATCAGGAACGCGACGCTGCCGGGGATCAGGAACAGCCAGCGCGGGCTGAAGATGAGCAGGAAGCGCAGGTGGCGCCAGCCGTCACGCCAGCTGCGCAGGTGGGGCGGACGGCTGCGGCCGTCTTTCTTGAGGGTGGTGGGCACTTCGCTCACCCGGGACCCGCCCAGGGTGGATTTGACGACCATCTCGCTGGCGAACTCCATCCCCGACGTCTGCAATTTCAGGGCGAGCATGGACTGGCGGTTGAAGCCGCGCAGCCCGCAGTGGAAGTCCTTGATCGGCGAGCGGAACAGGGAACGCCCGATCCAGGACAGCACCGGGTTGCCGAGGTACTTGTGCAGCGGCGGCATGGCACCGGCTGCGATGCCCCCGCGGAAGCGGTTGCCCATGACCAGTTCGTCGCCCGCGCGGAGCCGCTCGACGAAGCCGTCGAGCTCGCTGAAGTCGTAGCTGTCGTCGGCGTCGCCCATGATCACGTACGTGCCACGGGCGGCCTCGATTCCGCCGATCAGGGCGCTGCCGTAGCCCTTCTCCGCGACGTCCACCACCCGGGCCCCGTGGGCCTCGGAAATCTGCTGCGACCCGTCGGTGCTGCCGTTGTCGGCGATCAGGACCTCGCCGGCGATGCCGCTCCGCCGCAGGTACCCCTGGGCCTTGTCAATGCAGACCGCGAGCGTTTCTGCCTCGTTGAGGCACGGCATCAGGATCGAGAGTTCAATTGTTTCGGTGATTGTCATGCTCGGTGCGAGTCCTGTCATTGTTGGTCTGGCCCCCTCATCGTACAGAATGTGCTGTGTGGACTTAGGACTGGTGGTGTCGACGCTCGGCCGTGTCGAGAGCCTGAAGCGACTCTTTGATTCCCTGTCCGGGCAGCTTTCAGCGGGTGACACCCTCGTCGTGGTCGCCCAGCGCAACCTGCCCGCGGTGGAGGCACTCGCATCCGCCTACCGCTCGGACAGCATGCGGATCACCGTCACGACGTCGCCGCCCGGGGCGGCCCGCGGCCGGAACGCGGGCGTCGCCGCTCTGCCGGCGGGCCGCGACCTGCTGCTCAATTTTCCCAATGACACCACCTGGTACCCACCCGGCACGCTGCAACGGATGCGGCTCCTCCCCGAGGACTTCCGAGCGGGCGCCCTCACCGTGGTCGACGAGAACGGGCCCAAGTTCGTGCTGCCCGAGCCCGGTGCGACCCTGACCCGGTGGACGGTGTGGAGCGTGATCGAGATGGGCATCCTGATCCGGCGCACCGTGTTCGACCGGCTCGGCGGCTTCGACCCGGAGATCGGCACAGGAGCCCCGACACCCTGGCAGGCCGGGGAGGCCACGGACCTGCTCCTGAAGCTGATCCGCACCGGGCAGCACTCCGGGTTCGCGTGGCAGCCGGCCGCGCTCACCGTGGGCGGGGTCAGCGACCCGAGCGGGCTCAGCAGCGCGGAACGACGGCACAAGCTGCGCGGCTACGGCCGGGGGCTGGGTCGCCTCGTCACCCGCTGGCGGTATCCGCTCTGGTGGCGGTTCGCGTTCCTCGGCGGCGGCCTGTTCTTCGGACTGCGCAATCGCGGGACGAACGCCCTCATCGACGGCTGGTGGGTGTTCCTGGGTCGCCTCGAGGGAATGCTCGGTCGAACCCTCGGCGCCGCCGGCACGCTCACCGCGGTGACCCGGTGACGGCCGACCTGCCCTCGCCGCTCCGACTGCGGCGGGCCACCCTGAGCCTGATCACCCTGCTCGGCGGCGTATCCCTGGCCGTCATCCCCGCGGCGACGGTCGCGATCTCGTCCCGGCTGTTCAGCCGGCCGGAGCAGGGCGTGATTGCCGTGGCGGTAATGGTGGCCACCTTCGCCGGCCAGCTGACCTTCGCGGTCGTGCTCGAGTCCCGGCTCAGTTCGGCGGCCACCGAACGCCGGGTGGTGTTCCCGCTCTGGTTGGCCGGTCTGGCATTGGTCGCCGCCTCGGTGATCGCGCTTAACGCGACGAACCCGGTCGTGCTCTGCCTCGGCCTGCCGCTGCTGATCGCCGCCCTGGAAGTCGGGCGGGGCGTCTCGGTCGCCGAGCGTCTGGACCTGCGGGAGATCTGGGCATCCGTCGCGGTGGGGCTCGGCGCCCTCGGCGGCGTGGCGGCCGCGTTCACCGGCCAGGACTGGGCGCTGATCCCCCTGGTGGCCGGCATCGCGCTGGCGACGCTGGTGCGCTGCCTGCCGGTGACCCATCGGGCCAGCCGTCCGGAGCCGGCCGTGATGGGCTGGGTGGTGGCCGACACGGCGATCACCGGCGTGATCTACCCGCTCCTGAACGCCATGATCCTGACGCTGATCGGGCCCGGCGACGCGGTGCTGTTCACCGCGATCGCGACGGTGTCCGGCCTGCTCGCGATCCCCCTGAACTTCATGCGGCTGCGCCTGCTCAAGGAGCACTCCCGCCTCGACATCGTCGTGTCCGCCGGCGCGGTGCTCGCAGCAGTCGTGGTGCTGGTGGCGCTGGAGCGCACCGGGGTGCTCGGCTTTATCTTCGGCAGCGTCTGGACCAGCTCTGCCGCCATCCTGTCGCTCGTGCTCGCGTGCGGTTGGCGGGCCGCGTCACTCGCCACGACCATTCCGTTCGCCGCGCTGCGCCGGATGGGCGAGGTGCGGCTGCTCACCGGGCTGCGCGCAGCCGTCTCCGTGATGGCGTTCGCCCTCGCCGGGATCGGCCTGGCGCTGCACAGCCTGTCCGCCGTGTTCCTGGGTCTCCTCATCGCCGAGCTGGCGTCGGCCGTGCTCTACGAGCTCGCACGGCGCCGACGGGTGCGCGCCGCCGCACTGGTCGTGGCGGCCGCAGTATGAGCCGCGTCCTCGTCGACCTGCTCTTCTTCACCGGCCGCAAGGGCGGCATGGAGTCGTACGTGCGGGAGGTGTACAGCCGGATCGAGCCCGGTGCCGACGGGATCGAATTCGTCGGCCTCGCGTCGAGCGAGTTGGCGGTCGCGGGTGCCCCCTGGTTTCCGGGCGAGATCGTCGACTCGGGCATCAGCGGCGAGAACCGGATCGCCTGGGCCCGCGGCGAGCTCTTCTCCGTCGGCCGCGCGGCCCGGCGGCAGCGCGCCGATCTGGTGCACTGTCCGGCCAACCTCGGTCCGGCCTGGTCGCGGGTGCCCGTGGTGCTGACCGTGCACGACCTGCTGCCGTTCCGGCATCCGGAATACGTGCCCGGCGCGTACTCGCGCATTCTCCGCACCATGATCCGGGTGGCGGCGCACGGCGCACGCCGCGTTCTCACCGTCAGCGTCGCCTCGGCGGATGACATCGTCCGCTACCTCCGGGTGCCGCCCGCCCGCATCGACGTGGTGCCGCTCGCGGGCCAGGACGCGGACGCGGATTCCGGCACGGCAGCGGCGCCACTCCCCCGGCTGCCGCGCCGGTTGCTGGCCGTGGGCAACCGCATGCCGCACAAAAACTTCCCCCTGCTGCTGGAGGCCCTCGCCCTGGTGCCCGCCGAATCGCGGCCGCACCTCGTCGTCACCGGCAGCCACGGCGACGACCCCCTGACCCCCGTCGTGGCCCGGCTCGGCCTGGCCCCCTGGGTGACACTGCGGGGCTGGCTGAGCGCGGAGGAACTCGACCGGCTCTACGCCGAGTCGAGCCTGATCGTGTTCCCGACCCTGTTCGAGGGCTTCGGCCTGCCGGTGCTGGAGGCCATGTCCCGGGGCTGCCCGGTGGTCTGCTCCGACATCCCGGTGCTGCACGAGGTCGCCGGGGAGGCGGCCGTCTACGTGGCGCCGCAGGACGCCGAAGCCCTCGCCGCGACGCTGTCCGGCCTGCTCGACGACCCGGCCGAGCTGGCCCGCATGTCAGAACGAGGCCGGGACCGGGCCCGCACCTTTTCGTGGGGCCGGACCGCCCGGGACACCGTGGCGTCGCTTCAGCGGGTTCTCGCCGAGCGGTAGCGCGCCAGGATTTCGTCGACCGAGGCGCCCAGACCGTGGCTGACCCGCTCGCGCTGGAACCAGTCGAGGGTGGAGCGGCGCAGCGGCTCTCCGGCCTCGACCGCCCGCACGATGGCCGCGCCGAGTTCGACGGGGGCCACGGATGCGGCGACGTATCCGTTCACGCCGTCGACGACCAGTTCGGCGGCCGCGTTGTCGGGGCCGGCCACCACCACGCTGGGCGTGCCGAACGTGGCCGCCTCCACCACGACCAGGCCGAAGCCTTCGCGTCGGGATGGGTTGACCAGCACCCGGGCACCCTGCACGAGGCTTCTGAGGTCTTCGTCGCTGACCCGGCCTCGCACGTCGACCGCGGAGTCGAGGCCGAGTGCGCCGACCCGCGCGACCACCCGGGGCGTTTCGGGTCCCGTGCCCACGATGACCGCGCGCAGGGCCGGAATCCGGCTGCGAGCCTCCCGCAGGGCCGGCACCAGGTCGATCAGACGTTTGTCGGCGATGTGGCGGCCCACGAAGAGCAGGTACGGGTCGGCCGGTCGTTCGGTCGTGGCCCCGGGCTCGTCGCCGACGAGATCGACCAGGCCCAGAGTGACCGGCTGCGCGCGCCGCCGGTAGCGGCGCAGGCGGGCTCCGGTGAACTCGCTGTTGACGGTGTGCAGGTCACCGAGACGGATGCCCACCGACTGCAGCAGGAAGGCGATCGCTCCGGACATCGCGCCGGCGTACTGCCGCCATTTGGGCCACGGCCAGACCTCGAGCCAGTCGGCGACCACGAACGCGTGCGTGCCGAGGAGGGCCAGCCGCACCGCGAACAGGTTCAGCACCGGCAGCGTGCTCACGACGACGACGTCGTAGCTTCCGCGCTGGCGGAGGAAGTGGCGAAACAGTGCCCAGGCGAACGCGACCGCGCTCCGCGGGGTGCGGGTGCCGCCGGCGTCGTAGATGTCGCCCCGCCACACCGGAACGAGGGAGAAGGACGCCGCCGGGGGCGCCTCCGCCGCCCACTGCCGGCGGGTGACATAGTCGACGGGGCATCCTCGCTCCACGAAGAGTTCCGCCAGGCGGCGGTACACGCGTTCGCCGCCGCCAGTGTTGACCGGGAACAGGCAGTCGAACGCGACCGCGACTCGCGGTTCAGCCACGGACGGTCTCGGTCTCCGGTTCGGGGACCGCGGCCTCGTTGGCCTCGTTGGCCTCGTAGGCCTCGTAGGCCTCGTAGGCCTCGTAGGCCTCGGCTTCATCGTCGGCCCGGGCGGACCTCATGGCCAGCCGGCCCGACCACATCAGGAAGAGGAGTGAGACGAGGCCGTAGAGCACCACGAGCGTCGGCCAGCCGAGCGGCGGCTGCCAGGCAGGTTCCCTCCACATGGCGCTGACCGGCAGCTCCGTCCCAACGACGTAACGCTGCAGAACAATAAAGTAGGCCACCGTGCCATACAGCACGATGGAACCAAGCGCCACCCAGATGACCCGGGTCGACAGGAAGGCCAACCCGGCGCCCTCAGATCCGGAGAGAACCACGGCCGCGACGATGACCACCCCGAGATACAGGAAGAGTCCGTACCGGCCCTGCCAGATGATGCCGGTCTGGGAGACGCTGTACCCCTGCAGAAACGCCGGCACCAAGATAGAAGCGGCCGTAACCGAAGCCAAAGTGATCAGGTTCCTCCGCCGTGCCACCGCGAATGCCAGGACCACGAGAAGACTGATCGCGGAGACGAGCAGCCAATAGGCGTAGGCGGGAAGTGGCGCGTCGAACCAGCCGAAGTACCCCATTGCCTGCTTGACGAAATTCGGGGTGTTGCGCAGGACGTAGACGAACCCCTGCACGAACGACGCCCCCACGAGAGGGGCATCGGACTTGTCGGCTTGACTGGACAGACTTCCGCCGCCAAGGGTCCAAAGAATTGAGAACAGGGAACCCGCCGCAACCAGGGTGAGCCAAAGATAGCTGGACCCCGTCGTGAAGAGTCTTTTCACGGGCAGCCACCCACCCGCGAGGAAGCAGAGCCCGACGACGACGACCAGCCAGAGCGGTCCAAGGGCACGCGCCGTAGCAAGGACGATTGCGGAAATCGTCACGATGAACCACAGATATCCGCGACTCAAGGTGGATACCGTCCCCAGATTTCGCCCATCGAGCTGTTGAAGCAGCCTCAAAAGGGATACCCACAGGGCCAGCGTCGCAGCGATCTCGATCCCGTTTGGGTTTACGGCGCCAAAGAGATACACAACCATCGGCGCAGCGGCAAAGGCCAATCCGAGCGGCATCCACCGCGCGCGTCGGACCGACATGGCGGTCTGGAAGGCCCACGCGACGAACACAGAACAGAGCAGCCCGCTGACAATGCGCATCGCGTAGATTCCGGTTGAGCCGTCGAAGATCAGGCTGGGCCAGCCGACAGCGTAGTAATACAGCGGGTTGTAGGCACCCACCCAAGTGTTGAACCACAAGGCCCCACCCGGATCCCCGAGTTCCACCCCGCAATCCGCCGGCTGTGCAGACTGAAACACGAAGCACTGAATCTGCGGGTCGTACGAATACTCGGCCGGCAAATCCACGACTGTGTGTTTGATGCCCGGAACGTGATAGCCGATGACCTGCCCGCGAACCTGGGCGATTGCCTTCGTAGCATGAGCATTCTCGTCGGGAACAGAGAAAATTGGGCTGGCAAGCGCCCACAGGATCGAGAGGGCTGACATGATCACGAAGGCAAACCAGAAGACAGATCTGGGCATCAGGACACGGGGTGCGCCGGGAGCCATTGGACGCATCAGGCGGTCATTCCGAAGGCTCGTTTGACATGACGGCGGTAGGCCGCCGTGTACACGCTGGGCGCCGTCTTGAAGAGCAGCGCAGCAATTCCCAGTCGCGGTTCGGCCCGAAGGGTTGCCCACACGTCCGGAACTCGAACGGCACGTCGGCACTGTCGCACGGAATTGCGCGCCTCGGCAGAGGTGTGTCCCCTTGAGATGGCTGTCTGCGCGACCAGCAGCGAAATCAGCGTGCGCATCGAGCGCAAGGGATTCGCGTACATGCCGACGGTGAACTCGTGTCGAAGGTGGGTCGCCAGGTAGTCAAGTGCCACGGTTGTGTCGGCGAGGGTCGGCACTCTCCCCCAGGTGAGCGATTGACCGCTGATGAAATAGCGGTAGGTAGGTGTGGCAACCGCCTTGACCATTCGGGCGTGTGAATAGAGAACGATATTCGTGACCATATCCTCGAAGCGGGCGGCTCCTTCTGGAAAACGCACCGTGTCAAAGAGGCTGCGTCGAAACACCTTGTCCCACGGGAAGGGGGTGAGGCGGTCCAGCATGGCCTGGCGGACCGCTTCCCTGCCGGACCAGACTCCGATACCCCGGGACGCGGCATGGTCCACGGAACCGTCAGTCCTGACGATCTCGCGTCCACCGATAACGATGTCGATCTCCGGCGTAAGCTCCGCAGCAAAGATGGCGAGATGGTCATGCAAATACTCGTCATCGCTGTCGAGGAACGTGACATAGTCCCCCGTCGCGTGCGCGAGGCCCGCGTTGCGCGCCGCCGCCACCCCCCGGTTTTCCGTCTGAACGATGAGTCGGATTTGAGCCTCCGGTGAGGCGATCATCAGTTCACGCACCGCGTCGACCGTTCGATCCGTCGACGAGTCGTCGACGATCAGCAACTCCCAATCCATCTCGGTCTGTGCCAAGACGCTCCGAATCGCGCGGCCAATGGTCGCCACGGAGTTGAATGCGGGCATGACCACGCTGAATCGCACGGGGCGGGGTGCGTCGCTCACGTTACGTCCTCGATCCGAGGTGGTTGCCGCCTGCCGCCTGCGACGGGAATCCCAAGACCATGCACGAGAATCCCGATCAGAGGAGACACGCACAGGCTCAGGGTGACCCGAACATCCGACGAGGCCGGAATCATAAGAAGGACGAAGCTTGCGAACGTCGCCGCGATCCATCCGAGCGTGTAGACACGGTGGAGTCCTGAGGCCAGCGCGGCCGCTCCGGTCAGGGTAAGAACCGCCATGCCCCCGGCGCCGAGGGTCAACAGCGCGAGTACGGCACCTCCCACGACGTAGCCGGGACCAAAGATCAACATCAGCCACGGGCCAATCCACCACGCCAGAACCGCCCCTACGACGGAGATCCCGATGATGAGCCCAACCGGCCGCCCAAGGGCACGGAGGCCCCGGTCGCGCTGATTCACGAAGGACGCAATTGCCACCCCCTGAAAAGCTTGGAGGGGGATCATAATCGGAGCACGGGTGAGCTGAACGGCAAGCAGTAAACCGGCCGACGACGCGACGGCCGCTGGTGAGGACGTGAGGCTGAACATGATGGGAAATCCGACGATCAGCGCGGCTGTTGCCGCCGCGGAAACCAGCGCGTAGGAGTGCTGGCGAAGCAATGCGGGGAGCGCGACGTCCGATCTCGCTCGGATGGCCCCACGGGCTTCGCGGGAAATCACAAGGAAGACGATCCAGACGAGGGACGCCAAGGTGCAGGCCACTTCGACGCCCACGACAGTTGCGGTCGTGAGGGCCACAGCGACGACGCAGAGGAAGCGCACAAGCGACTCGCTGCCCATCAGCCAGGAGTAGAGGCGCCAATTCTGGCTTCCCGCCGCCGCGCCGGCCAGGGTGGCGTGGCCGGAGTACGCGAAGCCGGCCAGCGCCACCGCCATGATCACCCATGGGGATCCTGCGGGGAAGAGCTTCTCGGCCCACAGCGCGGATGAGGCGAGGAGTGCTGCGGACACCACCGCGCCGACGATGAGACCAGCGGGCAACACCCTCGTCGAGGTCCGGCCCCGTCCGACACGATCCGCGAGAACGGCACTGCGCACGGCACGCGTGGTCTCGCTCTGAATACCCGAAAGCGTGCCGAAGAGGCCGAAAAGGAGGCCCCAGAAGATCAGGAATTGCGCAGTGTCAGCTGGGGAAAGGGTGCGCGCGACGACCAGCGAGATGAGGAAACCGGCCGCAGCCGCAATCGCGGATGCCACACCGATCCCCGAGGCACCGCGGGCACCAATGGTTGTTTCGCTCGCTGGCATGGCCGTCTTCTCCTCGTCTGAGGTGCGCCATGGTTGCTTCATCATCCTGCTTTCACTGCGCTACCAAACCCGCCCGATTCTACTCTGGAGCGACCTGACCGGGATGACTCGAAGCCGCCCCGGGTCTTCTGGTCCCTGCCGGGGACCCCTTTCGTCCAGTGAACTGTGACACGATTGATGAACCACCGCCCGAGTCCAGCCGATAGAGACCCCCGTGAAATTCGACATCATGATGCCCTTCTATGGGCGCTTCGACCACTTCCAGCAAGCGGTCGAAAGCGTGCGCGCGCAGTCGGATCCGGACTGGAGGATGGTGATCGTGGACGACGTCTACCCGGACCTCGCCCCGGGCGAATGGGCCTGCGGTCTGGGCGACGATCGCATCACCTACATCCGCAATCAAGAGAACCTCGGGCCAAGCCGAAACTACCGCAAATGCGTATCGCTGATGCAGAGCGAATTCGCCGTCATCATGGGCTGCGACGACATCATGCTGCCGAACTTCGTCCGCCGCACCAAGGAGTTGATCGACGAATTCCCGGATTCGTCCATCATTCAGTGCGGTGTGTCCGTCATCGATACCGACGGCCGGCCGATCCTCCCGCTCGCGGACCGCGCCAAATCCTGGTATCAGTTCCGCGGCCGCGGCGCCCGCGAGTATTCGGGTCCAGCTTTGGCCACGAGCCTGATGCGTGGTAACTGGACTTATTTCCCCTCCTTGGTCTGGCGAGCCTCCGAGCTGCGGAAACATGGTTTCCGGGTTGATTTGGACGTCGTCCAGGACCTCGCCATGCTCGCCGAAATCGTAAAGGGAGGGGGCAGCCTGGTGCTCGACGACGAGGTCACCTTCAATTACCGGAGGCATTCGGCGAGCGTTTCGGCGATGACCGGCCCGGACGGGTCGAAATTCGCCCAGGAACGCACGCTCTTCACCGAATCGTCCCGCGATTTCAGCACGATGGGTTGGACCGGCGCTTCCCTCGCCGCGCGGATCCACTTCACTTCCCGGATGAACGCGCTCAGCGAGTTGCCGGCTGCGGTCCGCTCGGGGAACGCCCAGGGGCGCCAAGCACTCCTCCGTCACGTCTTCGGCAAGTAATCCGTGGCTCCGCCTCGAGCCGTTGACCACCGCGGGGACCGCCACCACCCGGCCTGTTGGATAGGATTTTGTTCATGACGACCCTTCTGAAGCACACGTTGATCGTGATGCCGGCCCTCAACGAAGAGGAGTCCGTGGCGGCCGTCGTCGACGAGGTCTATTCGAAACTCCCCGGCATCAGCGTTCTCGTCGTTGACGATGGCTCAACCGATCGAACAGCAGAGCGTGCCAGACTCGCCGGTGCCACGGTGATCAGTTTGCCCTTCAACCTTGGCGTGGGCGGCGCGATGCGGGTCGGCTTTAAGTACGCCTTGGCCCACGACTTCCAAAACGTCGTCCAGGTTGATTCGGACGGTCAGCACGACCCGTCCGGGGTAGCAATGCTCGTGGACGCTCTCGATTCCGCTGATGTGGTCGTCGGCGCGCGTTTCGCCGGTGAGGGCGACTATTCAGTCAAGGGTCCAAGAAGATGGGCGATGATCGTCCTGGCCACAATTATCAGTTCACTCGCGGCGACCAAACTCACCGACACAACGTCCGGTTTCCGCGCGACGGGTCCTCGGGCAGTGCGGCTTTTCGCCGAGCACTACCCGGCGGAGTATCTGGGCGACACCATCGAGTCGCTGGTGATCGCGGCCCGGGCGGGATGCACAATCCGCCAATTGCCCGTTTCGATGCGCCCTCGCGCCGGTGGCGTCCCCTCCCACAACCCGTTCAAGGCGGCGGCATACCTCGGTCGAGCCGGCATGGCCCTGATGATCGCTCTGATGCGACCGCGCGTCCCCCTAGCCACCGAGGTGACCAGTTCATGACCATTGCCAGTTACATCCTTGGAATCGCAGCTGCAATGCTCGCCCTCGGCGTGGTCACCGAGATGCTCCGCCGCCGTCGGTTGCGCGAGCGTCACGCTATCTGGTGGATCATCGCCGGTGTGCTTGCCCTCGTCATTGGGGTTTTTCCTCAGGTCCTCATTTGGACGGCAGCCGCTGTCGGGGTCGAGGTTCCGACAAACCTGGTCTTCTTCGTGAGTCTCTTCATTCTGTTCCTCGTGTGCATCCAGCAGAGTGCTGAGTTGACCGAGCTGGAGGGAAAGACCCGCGCGCTGGCCGAGTATTCCGCCCTATTAGCGAACCGGGTCACCCAACTGGAAACCGCCACCCATCGCGCCGATGCAGGTGACACGCCGTAACGACGGTTGCCGTCCGGGTGGCAGGCCAGGCATCTAATCCATTTTGACGACAACCTTCTTGGCATCCGCGGGGCAAGCCGCACCGAGATCCGCGGCGAGAGAGCTCTCTGCAGTGAGCACGACGGTGCCGGGCCCGGTCAGTTTGATGATCGAGCAGAGGGAGCCGATGTCCTTCTGATCGGCGGTGTAGGCCAGGTAACGCAAGGGGAATCCGTCTTCCGGCTGATCCTCGGACAGGATTTGAAGGAGCCAGAAATTAATCTGTCCCTCATTGTCGTCTCCCGAATGCCAGAGCACGGTCGGAGCAGGCTCGCCCGCGAGCTTGAGGAACCGCTCAGTAGCCGCGTCGCCCTGCCCGAATGAATCGCCCGTGAGGACTCGGGCGACAACGTTTTTGGCGTCGTAGCCCGAAACGAAGTTCGTGAGACTCAATGTGCTTGCAAATGCTCCGGCCAGGGCGGCAAATGCGATCCAACGCAAGGGTCCTGGACCCGTCGCGCGACCCATGAGATCTCCGGCGAATCCGGCCACCAGGATGAGCACCACCACGGCGAACAACCAGAGAAATTTCTGCGGGTAGTAGCCCCACAAAGTAGCCTGACTACGGTTCGAAAACAGGAGAACTCCCAAGCCTGCTCCCAGCCCGGCAATGAGGGCCATCGTCCCCCAGAATATATCTTGGCCGCCTCGAACTGCGGCTAGGCAGATGATCAGCAAGACGAGGGCCCCGAGGAGCGCCGGCGGGAAGGGGTAGATCCCGCCGACGGCAGCGAGGGATCCGCGTTCGCCAAGGAAAGTCGGCAAGGTCAGTGTGATGCCGTACACGGCCAACTGGAAAAAGGCCGCGACGAGGAGGACCAGCGCAATCCCACGCGTCGCGAGGATCGCCTTCCACTTCAGAATCACAACCATAAGCGCCAGTGCTGCCGGAACAACAACGAGGGGGCTCCACACCGCCAACACCAGCGTCCCTGCCACACACAGCAGCCCGAGAACCCAGTCAGGGTGTTCCCGGACATTGGAATAGGCAATCCACGCCGCTAGGACAACCGGCAGAAGGACGTTGACGTTGACGAAACCATACTCGAGGGAGATTCCGGAAATGAACCAGGACAAAGGAAGCAGTGAGGCTCCCGCGCCGACCAGGGCCACGATGACCGTACGTTGACGTTCAACGAGCGAAGCAGCGGCGATACCCGCCAGGAGACAGGACAGCGCGATCAGGAGCATCCACACCTGAGCGAAGGCCCCGACGTCGCTGCGAACCGTTGCCGCAAGAGAGACCCCATGACGGTTCGAAGCCATGACAAGCGCGAGGAGCCCAGCTGGCAGCGGCACGGGGTTCTCGGCAGCCCCCGTCGTGATGCCGTTATTCTCGACGATAAGGCGTGCGAATAGAAGATTGTTCGCGGAATCACCACGTGTGATCCAAGCGAGGGCTGAGGCCCCCGAAATTAGGTGACTCGCAATCAACGTCCCGAACCAGACTGCAGCACCGAGCCAGGGAGCCGCCCAGACCCCGAGGGTGGCACCTGATGGGAGCGTCAGCCGGCCACCCGTTCGGAGTATTCCACCAACTGCAAGGAAACCGCCTACCGCAAACACCGCTGCCAAAGTCAGGTCGAGCGGCAGCCCAAGAACGCGGGTAACCATCATCTCGTAAAGTGCGCAGAGGAGCGGCACCAGCACCAGGGTTGCCATCGTCAGAGCGCCCCCGACGCGGGCCCGCAGCACGATGGCCCATGGGAGAGCGCACGCAATCGCCTGGACCCAGATGGGGAGTCCGAATGCGATGGCCACGCTGGTGGCCAGGATGACCGCAGCCAGGACACCGGCAACGAGAACACCAGGAACTTGCCCAGATCTACGGCCGGACGTGAGGTCGGTTGGTGAGTGACCGTTCATACGAGATGTGGCTCCAGGTGCTTTGGGGTGATTCGTTTCGACTTCCGCCCTGTTTATCACGCGCGGCGCTTGAGTCGATTGACGATCTTTGTCGCGACCGCGCGTGGCCCGCTGTGCCTGAGGTGGTGAAGTGCCAGCTCCACATCGTGCCGGATACCGTAGGGCTTCCTCCGCATCGGAGCCCTTCCCGAAGCCCTCATCAGGCTCGTTTTCGGCACCTCCAACGCACGCCGGTCCGCTGCGTGACTGGGGTTACGAGCGAAGTCCACGAGAGGGGACAATGTCCGTTCCCAGAAGAACCGTTCCCGAACCCGTCGAATATTGGACACGGCCTCAGCGATGAATTCTTCATCGAAAAGGATGCGCTCCAGCGCGACAGAAAGGGCATCCGTGTCTGTCGCCGGAACCACAATTCCTAAGCCTTCTGCTGCGATCAGCTCAGCGAAGCTGTCCCCTTCAGTAACGACCATGGGCAGTTCCGCCCAGAGATAGTCCAGAATACGAGTCCGGAAAGAGAAGGTCGTCTCTACGTGGGAGAAATGAGTGCTCACTCCCGCGTCTGCTTCCAGAAGGAAATTCTGCCGAACCGAATATTCGACCCAGGACTCGTTGAAGAACACGGAGTGGTCGAGGGCACCCAAACTTCGGGCGAGCTCTCTGGACTGGCTCACGATTTCCATCTCGGGCACGCCCGGGTGAGGGTGCTTGGTCCCTTGGAAGAACAGTCGCACGTTCGGCCGGCGACCAGACAGGTCGGCGACAGCTTTGATCAGCGTCTTGGGATCGAACCAGTTGTAGAGTCCCCCGGCCCAGAGGAGCACCTTGTCATCGGCGCCGATGCCTGGCCTAACCCCCTTAAGCACCGAAACGACGTGTTCGGGAGGTGTGCTGCTCAGTCCGAACGGAGCGACGGCGATCAGGGACTCGAGATCGGGATCCGAGGCATAGGTGGCCGGGTTGATGCGACCCAGTGCGGCCAACTGCCCCAGGTAGAAGTGCCTCTGGCGCTCAGAGGCACAAAGGAAGAAATCCCCTTTGGTCATTTGCTCGTTCAGGACCGCCGTGGCGTCTGCAACCTGCTTCTGCCAGGTCGCGGGAGGCAGTTCTCTCCCCTGCTCGAGCTGCTCGAGATGCATCGGGTCATAGATGTCGACTACGACAATCTTGTCCGTGTGCTGGAGCGCGTCAAAGATCGCCATGGCGTGACCCTGGAAGACGATGATATCCGCCCAGCGTTCGAGCGTCTCGAAATTGCGGTTGTCACCGGGGCGCAGCTTCTTCAATGTGAAAGGTGCGTCCAGTTCCTCCAGTGTCGACAGGGTCACCAGTGTCACGTCGTGCTCCGAGGACAGCGCGAGCGCCATATTCCATGCACGGATCGCCGGGCCGGCCAGTTTCACACCCAGGGGATCGCCGGTCAAAATCAGGATGCGGGTCGCGCGGGGTGCGTCCAGCACTCCGAAAGCATGAATGAGACTCTCATAGCCCTCCAGGAAGCCGGGTCCACTGAAGCTCGGTGCATCGGTCTTGCGAAACAGTGGCAGCATGGATGCGTCAGATCGCACCCGGGAACCTTGAATCTCGTCTCGGGAGGCGGTCAGCGATGCGAGGTGTTCGACGAACTGGTCGAGCGCGAACAGACCCGCGAGGCTATCCTTTCCGATCGAAGCGGCACCTTCAGCGTCACCACCAGGGTTGCGGAAGTCGAACTCGCTCGATTCCAATCCTCCCCGGGACACCGCCCGGCGGGCCGCCAGCAACAACGCGGCCGGAAGCGCTTTGTCGAGCTGTTCCTGGCCCAGATTCTTGTACATCGCGAAGAGGGCATTGCGTTCGAGGAAGTAGGTTTCCTTGAACGAACCGAATTTACTGACGGACCCATGGTGCTTGTGAAAAGCAATGGAGGCCGGCGAGAAACGGTATCGCCATCCCCGCAGGTTCAAACGCCACCCCAGGTCCACGTCTTCGAAGAACATGAAGAAGCGTTCGTCGAACCCGCTGATTTCGTCAAATACGCTGCGGCGCACGAACATAGCCGACCCCGTGCCGAAGAGCACATCCTTGGCATCGGTTCCCTCGCCGTGCGCGGGCCAGCCGACCAATGGCTTATAGCCCATGCCGAACCAGGTGAGTCCCGCGTCAATGTAATCGACGAGGTCACCATCCCAATCGAGAACTTTGCTCGCCACGGCGCCGATCCGACTGTCTTCACCGAAAGTGTCGATGGCGGCGCGGATCCACTGGGAATCAGGTTTCGCATCACTATTGAGGAAGGCCACGAATTCACCCGAGGACGCGTTGACGCCAAAATTGCAGCCGCCGGCGAACCCCCGATTTTCGCTGGACTCCACCACGATGGCCCAGGGGGCCGCTTCGCGAATTCGCGCCGCGCTCCCGTCAGCGGAGCCGTTTTCCACGACAATGACTTCGAGACGTTCAGCGGGCCAGTCGACTTGTCGGAGGTGCTCAAGTGCCTCGATCGTGTCGTCTGCGCCTCGGAAGTTGACGAGAACGACGGAGACAACGCCCGTTCGGATGATCGGCATTTGGATCCTCTTTCATGTCACACGGTCCAGAGAAGCCTAACAACTGGCGCTACGAGTCTCGGCTACGAGGTGGCGATCGCCCGGCACCCGAGGGATGTCGCCGAACCCGCGCCAACGTTCTGCAGATAAACGCACACGGTGTGATTTCCAGCCTTTGCCGGAATGGTGCTGGCAAACCCATGGTTCGTACCAGATCCGGGTACCTGTGATTCTGCGGCGGGATTGGCCTGATCGGCCGTGAGCAGAACCCACTGGCTATCGATCTGAACATCCACCTTGACGGCCTGCGTCAGAATGTCGGGGTCAACGGCCCAGCCGGTCAGGCTGACACCACCTACGCCACCAGTCACCGATTGCAGGGCACCCTGCGGTGAACCTGCCATCCCTGCGGCAGCGGTCGTCGAGACCGACCGGCATCCGAGCGAAACCGCCGAACCCTGACCAACGTTCTGGAGGTAGACGCAAATCGTATGATTTCCGGCAGGGACAGGGATTGTGCCGCCGAACCCGTGGGCGGCTCCCGCGCCGGGAAACGCCGTGTCGGCTGTCGGGTAGTTCTGATCCGCGTTCCACATGAGCCATTGGCTGTCGACCTGGATATCGACCTTGACCGCCTGAGTCAGAACGTCCGGGTCAACCGCCCAGCCCGTGAGAGCAATCCCACCGGCACCACCCGAGGCTCCGAGAATCGCCCCCTTTGGCGGGCCACCCGCTACCGCAGCAGCCGTGCTTGCGACCGCCCGGCATCCAAGCGATATCGACGAGCCCTGGCCCACGTTCTGGACGTAGACGCAGACCGTGTGGTTGCCAGCCGGCACGGGAATGCTCCCCGTGAAACCGTGGTTAGGCCCCGCGCCCGGAACGGCAGCCTCGGCGGCCGCTGACGGCTGGTCGGCGGCCCACAGCAGCCACTGGCCGTCCAACTGCACATCGATCTTTGCCGGCTGCGTGAGAATATCGGGGTCGACCGCCCACCCGGTCAGCGTTACCGAACCTGGTCCGCCAGTGGCGGTAACGAGATCACCCTGGGGTGGTCCGCCAACAGTGCCTGGTGTTCCCGTCGTCGCAGTCTGCTTGCATCCGAGAGAGGCGGCGCTTCCCTGGCCGACGTTCTGCAGGTACACGCAGACGGTGTGAGTGCCGGCGGAGACGGGAATCGAACCGCTGAAGCCGTGGTTCAGGCCAACGCCCGCGAACTTGGACTGAGCCGTCGGATCGCTCTTATCGGCATTCCACAGGAGCCATTTACCATCCACCTGTATGTCGACTTTGACCGGCGCCGTTGGAGCGTCGCCGTCAATGGCCCAACCCGTGAGAGCCAGCGCGCCGGCTTCACCGGTGAGACTGGACACGGCTCCCTGCGGAGACCCCGGCCCGATGCTGAGCCCTCCGTCGACGGTCAACACCCGACAGCCCAGGGACGCATCCGGGCCTCCGCTGATCGCGTTCTTGACATAGACGCAGACGGTATTCGTTCCCGTGGCCGCCACGACGGTTCCGGCGAAGCCGTGGTTGGTCCCCGAGCCGGGGAACGCCGCCTCCGCGCCAGGGTTCGCTGACGATGCGGGCAACCGGTACCAGGCGGAGTTGACCTGCACGTCAACGTTCAGCGGCGCCGTGATGGCATCAGGATCGACGGCCCATCCCTTGAGGCTGATGCCTCCGGCCACCGCGGTGGCAGTTTCGAGCTTGCCCTGGGCAGCGGTGTCGGGCACATCGATCGTCCGGCATCCCAGCCCCGAGGACGAACCCAGGTTCAGATTGCGCATATAGATGCACACGGTGTGCGCACCGATGGTAGCCGGCACGCTCTGACTGAACCCGTGGCTGGTTCCAGCGCCCGGATAGGCGTCGGCACCTGCCTGTGAGCCTCGGTTGGCGGTCCAGGTGAACCATCGCGAGTCGACTTGCGCATCGAGGACAACGGGCTGGTCGAGCGCGTCGGGGTCCACGGCCCAACCGGATACGGTGAGCCCAGCGGCGATCGGGTCCAGGGACGTGATGGCTCCGGCCGGGGATTCATCCGGCACTACGATCGTGCGGCAGCCCAAACTAAGAGCCGACCCGAGTCCGACGTTCTGCACGTAGACGCACACCGTGTGCGCGCCCTTGGTCGCCACAATGCTTCCGCTAAAGCCGTGGTTTTGACCTGCTTGGGGAAACT
The DNA here is from genome assembly GCF_004402595.1 of Cryobacterium shii. Taxonomy (GTDB): domain Bacteria; phylum Actinomycetota; class Actinomycetes; order Actinomycetales; family Microbacteriaceae; genus Cryobacterium; species Cryobacterium shii. The sequence continues at coordinate 24,178 of NZ_SOFY01000060.1, forward strand.
GGACCGCCACGCTGGCAAGACTTTCATTAGCGGTGAGCCGGGTCCAGGATGAATCCACCTGAACGTCGACAACAAGCGCGGTTCCCCAAGCGTCCGGGTCAACGGCCCACCCTGAGAGCGTGATCCGCTTCGATACCGCGGACATTTTCGAGATTTGCCCAGCCGGAGTGCCCTGTGCGCTGGTTGGGTTCCCAAACCAGTCGTAGTACATTCGCCAGAAATTCCGATTGCCGTAGGCGCTGCAACCGTCCCCCGTGCCATACAGGTTCCCGAGGGCAGCGGCATTGGGGACATAAGGCGTGTAGAGGTACAAGTTCGCCGTGGCCTGGTTCAGGATGTTGACGTTCACGCCACCGCACGCCGAGTTCGGGTGGTACTGAATGTAGACGTTTCCGACGCGGTACTGCCTTGTGCCGCCCCCCGGGATACTCACGGGATAAAGGGTGTACTGACGAAATTGCCATGCGGACTTGTAGACCTGGTTGAACAACCCAAAGTAGTTTGCATCGCAGCTCGCACTGTAATTCGGGCCGCTGTCAGGGCAGCCCCAGCCCATAGCGCGCTCGTACCCGTAGGCACTGGGATTCGTCAGGAGCGACTGTTCCTTCTGCATAAGCACGATGAGAACGGCCGGGCTGATTCCGCAGGCCTGCGCCACCTTCCAAACGATTCGTGCTGCCGACTCCGCGGTCCCGCCGGTGTACTGCGCGCAGTGCCCCTGTTCAGGAGAGGCGATGGTTCGCGTCGTCGCGGAGTAGTCCTTGAGGCAGGGAACGCCGTCTCTGGGCGAGCAGCTCTTGGACGTGAAGAATGCCTGGACGTCTGCTTCGGACATGGAGCCAGCGTTATAGAAGTTCTGGTCGCTGATGATGTTCCCGGGCTGGAACTCTGAGCCGCTCATGGCGGCAGCACTATCAGTCGTCCGAACGACCGATAGTGCAGTCAGCAGGCTGCTGAGGAGGATGACGGCGGCAGCGCCGGTCAGGATACGAAACAGGCGTGTTTTCATCGACTGACCTCAAGGGAGTTGGACTCTCCTACGTATGCAGGAGAAGAGTAAGTTACGACCGCGGTCCACGATTCCCCGGAGAGTTCATCACCGGGAATTCTGAGCAGATCACAGTAGGTCAGCGTCGCATCCGGGTAGGCAGCAGCGACGGCCACGACCTTCTCGCCGGACGGTGACGTCAATGTCAGGGTGCATGTGCCGTCGTTATCGATCACATACGGGAGTAAAGCCCAGCCGTCGAACGATCCAGAATCCGGATTCCACGTCACTGAAGAGAGATCAACAGTGGTCGGCTGCGACGATCCCGGGGCCGTGTCCGCCGACGTCGGGAGGGGCAGCGGAGTTGGCGAGACCAACGGAACCCGGGTGACCGGGGGCATCGTGAACTCACTGGGCGGTGTCGAACCTTCGCCCCCTGAGGCGTTGATTGCGAGCGTCGTGATGCCGCCGATTGCGGCGATCCCCAAGGCTGTGCCACCCACCCAGAGAAGTACTTTGGTTCTTGTAGCCACACCTATCCCCGATTCGCCAGCCTACGCCCTCCAAAGTTACCGTACGGCGCAACAAGTCGCCGTGCATACCGGGCGTGTTGCTCGACATTCGGCCAGGCGGGGCCGCACACAGCCTAAGCAGACACCGAGTGCGGCCAAAGGGCGACTGGTAGTCTTACCTGATTGATACTCGACCGGCGCGCGAGCGCAGCATGAAGACGGAGCCCCCGTGGACCAGCCCAGTTTGATGCAGATCGTTGAAGACACCCTCGAGGTACCTGCCGGGACGGTCTCTCCCGAACAGAAGCTGTCTGAGCTCGATTGGGATTCCCTTGCCAACCTCAGTTTCATCGCGGCGGTCGATTCTCACTTCAACGTGCCCCTCGACGCCGAGGGGCTGGCTCGTTGCGAGACCGTACAGGACTTGCTAGCGCTGGTCGCCGACGCACAAACGGTGATGTAAACATCCGCTACCTTCTCGGAATCGAGGGCAAGCGCGTCCTGGTAACAGGCGCGAGCAGTGGCATCGGGCTCGCGACAGCGATCGAGATTGCCAATCATGGCGGCCGCGTGGTTGCTCTGGCCCGGGACTCCGCCCGTCTCGCGGACGCCATGGCCCGGCTTCGAGGGACAGGCCATTCGTCCGTGGAGTACGACCTTTCCGATCTGGAAGGAATCCCCGTCCTTGTGCAGGGAATCGCCCGGTCGATGGAAGGCCTCGACGCAATCGTGCACTGCGCCGGTCTCCACAGCGCACGGCCTTTGGCGTCAGTTGAACCCACGGATATTCGTCGAGTCATGGACGTCAATGTGAATGCCGCCATCATGTTGGCCAAGGGGTTCAGGCATCGGCAGGTTCAGAAGGTGGCCCCGAGCATCGTCCTACTCTCCTCAAGCCTCGGCCTTGTCGGTCAGGCCGGGACGAGCGTCTATTCGGCGTCCAAGGGCGCCTTGGTCTCATTGGCCAAATCCCTTGCTCTCGAACTGGCCCGGCAGGACATTCGCGTGAACGCGGTGTGCCCCGGAATCGTTGAGACCGAGATGACCGAGAACCTCGCGCGCACCATCGGGCCGCAGGCCTTTGAGAGCATCCGTCTGGCTCATCCCCTCGGTCTGGGTACGCCACAGGACGTTGCCGCCACGATTTTGTTCCTGCTTTCCGATGCCTCCCGGTGGATCACCGGATCGGTCATCGCTGTCGACGGAGGTTACACGGCGCAATGAGTACGCGATTGGTTATTGTCGGTGCCGGCGGCTTCGGCCGCGAGGTGCACACGTGGGTCGATTCGTCGCCCGCCTACCGCGAGCAGGAGGACATCGGCTCGATTGTCTTCCTAAACGACTACGAACCGGAGGTGCCGGTGCGCGCGCCCATCATCGCGACCTTCGACGGGTATGAGCCTGGCCAGGGCGACCTCGTCCTGTGCGCCATCGGAGATCCAGCGGCCCGCCGCGTCGTGGTTGAGCGGCTCGCTGCCCGGGGGGCACGATTCGCCACCTTCGTCCACGATCGGACCATCATTGGGGCTAACGTCACCGTGGGTCCGGGCTCAATCCTGTGCCCGGGGTCGATCTTTAGCAGTGACATCCGCCTGGGGTCCCACGTTCACGTGAACCTGAACTGCGTTGTCGGACACGATGTCACCATCGGCGATTTCGCAACGATCAGCCCGGCGTGCAACCTTCTCGGAGCCGCGACAGTCGAGAATTCGGCATTCCTGGGCACCGCGGTCACGATCCTCCCCGGAAAGCAGGTCGGTGCCGGCGCCGTCGTCGGCGCCGGATCACTGGTTCTCAAAAATGTTGCGACCGGATCGACGGTCTTCGGCAACCCCGCCCGGCCCATTGGGGAGCGCAGATAGATGCCAGCCAAAATTTCATGCGTCTCTTACTTCCTGCCGACGGGTACGCTGACCAATGAAGATCTGACCCGGGATTTCCCCGAGTGGAGCGTTGACAAGATCGCCAAGAAGACGGGAATCAACACCCGCCACATTGCCGCCGCAGACGAATTCGCCTCGGATCTCGCTGTCGGAGCAGGAGCAGCCCTCTTCGACGAACACGCCATCGACCGGGCAAGCGTTGACTATCTGATCGTCTGCACGCAAAGCCCTGACTATTTCCTGCCCACGACGGCCTGCGTCGTCCAGGATCGACTCGGTCTGGACACCAGAGTCGGCGCGATCGATGTCAATCTTGGCTGTTCGGGGTATATTTACTCGCTTGGGCTCGCGAAGGGACTGATCGAGTCCGGTCAGGCGGACCGGGTCATGATCATCACCGCCGACACGTACAGCAAGTTCATCAATGCGGACAATAAGTCCGTTCGGACCATTTTCGGGGACGGCGCCTCCGCCACCCTCGTAAGTAGCGACGGAGTGCCTGCGTCGCTCCAGGCGATTACCTACGGCACCGACGGTTCGGGAGCACGACACCTTATGGTTCCCCATGGAGGGCTCCGGACCGGCGCCGTGGGCCACGACGCTGCCCTCAGAGGTGACCAGACGAGCAACGGCTACGACCTGTTCATGGATGGCCCCGAAATCTTCAACTTCACTATCCGCGTCGTTCCGTCGTCCGTCGATCGGATCCTCGACAAGGCGGGTCTCGCGAAGGGCGATATCGACCTGTTCGTTTTCCATCAGGCGAATTCGTTCATGCTCGAACACCTGCGGAAGAAGCTCGAGATCGATGAAAACCGGTTCTTCGTGTCCATGGAAACGACGGGCAACACTGTGTCATCTTCGATCCCCATCGCCCTGGCCGAAGCCGTGCGGCAGGGCGCTCTCCGCGATGGCATGCGGGTCCTGCTGCTGGGCTTCGGCGTGGGATTGTCCTGGGGCGGCTTGATCCTGGAGTGGTAGGAGATTGCCGTCGCCTAGGTCTGGTCCGTCGGCTCCAAAGGCAGATCCTTGTGCGTGTACGGGATCATGTTCATTGTTGCCACGACGTCAGACGTCGCTGCCATCGAAACACCGGCCTGGGTCATCCGCCGGATGAGGTTCCAGTCCCCCGGCTCGTCCAGGAGCCAGGCATCAATGCTGTACTCAAAGACATCCGCTAGTTGGCGCAAGTAAAGCGCCCCCTGGAAACTGAACTGGCTGATCATCGGAGGCTCGCTCCAGATCCGCACCTCGTCACCGGTGACCAGGTTCTTCTGGACGAGGGCTCCGTACGCCAATTCGGCGTGCTGGGATCGCGCGAGAGACACCAGCTTCTCGATGTGGTCGGGAGTGAACTCGTCGTCGTCGTCCAACGGCGCAATCCACGACCCGGTCGACAATCGGGCCGCACGGTTAGCGGCAGGAGTCCCCGCCACCATCCAGCGACTGCGCGAATCTTCCGGGTACGAACCACGTTGCTCCAATTCGTGGAAGCTGATCCGGGAATCGCCGAGAGCCGCGATTGCACGGCGCGTGCGCTCGTTGGGGCCGTCATTGACCACGACGATCTCGAATCTCTCGTAGGTCTGCGCGAGGACTGAGGCCAACGCGACATCGATCAGTTCTTCGGTCTTGCTGTACGAAGCGATTCGGACGGAAACCAGGGGCTCCGGGTCCTGGAAAACCATTGCGTACTGCGGAGTCCGCCGAATTTGCGCCAGTTCGCTGCGAAGGCGCTCCAGGTCGTCCAGCTGCCGACGAAGAACCTCGGTCTGGGCAACCATGCGGCGCCGGAGATATTCGAATTCCTCGTGGGTTGCAGCCTTCATGTGCTCCAAGGGGGCACGCCATTCGCCGCGATGGAGTTCCTCGTACTCCAAATACTCGTGAAAAGCCGCCGTGGTCGTCCGCACGTTCACGCCGACCAGCTGGTTGACGATGGCGTCACGAATTTTGCCGATCCGCCGACTCATGACAGGCCTGCCAGAGCGCGAAGGGTCGAGATCACTAGGTCGACGTCAGCGGGATCCATGTCCTGGTGCACGGGCAGAGAAATACCCGTCGCCACAGCGTGCTCGGTGGCGGGCAGGGATCCGATGCGTGCTGAAGTCTTGAAGTAGTCCTGCCGGTGCACGGCCGGGGAATAGTAGCTCCTGGCCTCTACACCCGCGCTCTGGAGCAGGGCGAGCGCTCGCTTCTGGCTGGCAGTATCCGGCAGGCCAACCGTCGCGAAACACACCGACGAAAACTCGATCTGCTGGGGAAAGCGGAAAAAGGGCCGCGGCAACTCGTCACGGTATCGATTCACGACGGTTCGTCGCGTTGTCAGCGCGCGGTCGAGCGTGGACAATTGTCGCAGCCCGATCGCAGCGTTGATCTCCTGCAATTTGGCGTTCAGTCCAAGCGACGTCGCCCCACCCCCGGAAGCGTTGAAACCGAAGTTCTGGAACGAGCGTAGGCGGGACACCAGATCAACATCTGAAGAGACCACCGCGCCGCCCTCCCCCACTGCCAGGGGCTTCGTAGCGTGGAACGAGAACACCTCGCACACGCCCGCGCGCCCGACCTTCGAGCCGTCGGCATAGTCAGAACCGAATCCGGCCGCCGAATCGATGACCAGCGGAAGTCCAGTTTCCCGCGCCCAGCGGTCCCATTCGTCGACCCGGGAATTGCCGATCCCGAACGTGTTGCACAAGAGGATGCCCGCGACTTGATTCCCGAACTCGGCGTGCGCCGTCTGGGCAGCCACCAAGTCAGGCTGGAGCGTGTCCGCCTCGACGTCGATGAACAGTGGCTGGTAACCGCACCAGTCGATTGCCTGAGGACCTGCCGCGAAGGTGAAGGACGGCACGATGATGAACTTCGAGCCGTCGCCACGTCCGATGACCTCGGATAGGGCCGCCATAAGCCCCAATGTGGCATTGGCGAAGGTGGCCGCTTTGAATCCCGGGCCGACATAGGACGCGAGGGCCTCCGAGAATTCCCGTTCGTAGGGACCGAAGTTCGTGTACCAATTCGCCTCGACGATCCGGCCCATGTCGGCCGCGATGTCCTCTGCCCGAGGGAACGACGGCCGAATGAATGGAACCTTATATGACACGTAACCAGTCCTCACTGGCACGCACCCTGCGTGCCGGAATCCCCAGATAAACGGAATCGGGCTCGGCGTCTGTGAGCAATACCGCGCCCGCCCCGAGAATTGTCCCGGAGCCGACGGATACTCCGCTGGACACGACTGCCCCGATCCCCAGGAACACTCCATGCCCCAAGACACATCTCCCCGCAACGTGCACCCCCGGAGAGATGGTGACATAGTCACCGATGTCCGTACCGTGGCCGATCGTCGAGGCCGGATTGACAACGACGTGCCGGCCCAGCCGGACGAATGACGAGACAACAGAATGCGGCGCCACGATACAACCCCCCGCGAGCGAAGCGCTGGAAGCAACGTATGCGCTGGGGGCGATGATCGTGGTGTACTGGGTTCCCGCCCAAGCGTGGACCAGCTCCCGACGGAGGCCGGGGGCACCCACGGCCGCCGTCACCGGCAACACGTACAGGTCCGGACTCGATGCCTCGACGTCGACCTGCCATGGACGTGCGTCGTCGAGGTAGTGGCCAGTGACGGCCCGGTAGGCGGAGCTCACTGAGCCGCCGTATTCCAGAACCTCGGCCGCGAGTCCCCCATCACCGAGAAGTACCCGGGTCGGCCGGGCCGTGGCTTGAGCGTGACCACGTGGGACGTCAGCGCCCGGCCGTGTGGTGGGCGCGAGGCCGTCTACCACCTCACACGTCGCCGGGCCTTGCCGGCAAGGGCGCGTCCATATCGGACCGCACGTACGAAGCCCCGGAGGGGTCTCGCGAGCCTCCATGCCGGACTGTGGACCAATGCATTGAGCTCGTTGCGGGCTCCTCGACCCGCCAGAAGCCACCGCACATCCGTGACACTTCCAGACGGTAGCACCAGCGTCGACCCGTCGAGCTTCTCCCAGACCCGAGCCTCAGACCAGGCCCACGAGTCCTTCGAATGGTCGGTATAAGAGGACGCTCCGCCTTCCCAACGACGGTAAATGGCGGTGAGAGCATTGACGTCATCCACGCCGCACATGGTGGACCCTCGCAGAATCATGTCCCAGTCCTCACACACTGTGAGGTCCTCATCGAATTCCAGCCCGTAGGTGACGAAAAGGCTCCGGGGGAAGGCCCACGACATGAATGGGGAGTAGTTGACCTCAAAGTGAGCGAGCTGGTCAAACTCCCGCGGGTAGGCGGCCTTGGGCCAGGAGATGGTTCGAAAACCTTCCTGTGCCTGGGGCCATTTCTCAGGAGCGACGTTTTGGACGGCGACCACCCCACGCAGCAACCGGCCGCTGCTCGTCTCCGCAACACGCTCAAATTCGGCAACCCAATTCCCGAATAGGAGGTCGTCATCGTCAAAGACGGCGATGTAGCGTCCCGTCGCAGCGTGAATGCCCGCGTTGAGCGGCCGCGCGCGGTTCCCGCCTTTGACCTCCAGAATGCGGATCCGTCCGCCGAAGGACGCCGGCTGCGAGGCAATGATCTTCCGCACCGCTGCGGCGCCGACCGGGTCGGAGTCGTGGTCGATGACGATGACCTCGAAGTCCTGGCTCGTTTGCCCGGCAAGGCAGAGAAGGGCATCCTTGATGGGCTCCAGCCGGCGCCCCTGAGTTCTGAGCAGGACGCTCAGGAACGGCCCGTCGGCGACCGGCTCAGCGATCGCTTCCTGGACTGCGTGCAAGGCGCTCGCAAGGCGGGGGTCAATCGCAGGCTCGGAGAGCAGGTGATCTACCAGCCCGGAGATCGATGACGTGCGCACGGTGGCGACTGCCTCAGAAACGGTGGACGGCATAGTTGCCTCCGATAAATTGTGCAACTGTGTGGGAGGAATCCACCGGGAGCGGCAGTGTCCCCTCTGATCGTCTGCGTTCGAAGCTCTCGACCACTTTCCGAGCGACTTCGGTCCCCTCCGCGCGGAATTGGCGTACGAGCTTTGACACCAGATCTGGGCGCGAGTACTTGTGTGCCAGAAAGATAGCCGCCTCTGCCGAGAAGTAGACTTCCGCACTGCTGGCAGGCCAGTCGGCGGTCACTGTCAGGCGCTTGTCATGGAAGACCCGTGCCGCCGGTTCGTACACGACCCGATAGCCCGCGAGCCTCAGCTGCCACGAGTAGTCGACGTCGTCGCAATACAGGAAGAAGGTCTTCGAGTCGAAGCCGTGCACACGGTCGAACGCGAGCCGCGGCGTCAGAGCGCAGGCTGTCGAGGCCCAACTTGTGTTGCCTGTCGCCACCTCGTAATCCTTGGGGTGTTCCAGGGGGACCTGGCGAGCCTCGGCTATACCGACTGAGCCGACAACCACGCGCGCCAGAGCTTCAACGGCGTCGGGTGCGACCACAGCGTCCGGATTGAGGATAAGTATGAGATCTGAGACGGCCTTTGGCGCAAGCGCGTTGTGACCGGCGGCGGAACCCAGGTTCGCCCCAAAAACGTGGTACTCGAACGACCCACCCTGGTCGAGGACCAGAGACCGGATGTCCGCCTGGTGAGACGCGTCGAGAACTTCGACGTCACTGCAATCTCCGAGCAGCAGGGACCATTCGCCGATCAAACCCTCTGCCCGAGCCCACTTGACGGACGTTGCCACGGCCTCCGCCGCTCGCACGATTTCCCGAGGCGCGTTCCCGAAAAGAACGGACTGTACAACGAGACTGCGCACGTCAGGCACGAGCGATGCCCACCTTGGATTCCAGCTCTGACCCAATCCACGCCTGAAGTGCAGCGAGTCCGCGTTCCACGCTCCAACGTGGGGTCCACTCAAGTTCACGAAGCGTGTCATCGATGACGCAGGCAGCGAAACGCACGTCTCCATCTCGGTACGCGCCATTCACCACAGGAGCAGGGGCACCGTAGTAGTCCGCGATCGCCTGCGCCAGCTGCTCAATCGTCGTCGCAACTCCTGACCCGACATCGAGCACCGGCAGGGGGGCACCGGACTGGCGCTTGAGGACCGCGACGAAGGCATCAGCCACGTCCTCGATGTAGACCAGGTCGCGAACGATCTGACCGTCTTCGTACAGTGGGATCGTTTTGCCTTCCCGAGCCCACTGGGAGAACAGGGACACAATGCCCGTGTACGAGTTTATGAGGGACTGACCCGGTCCATATACGTTCTGGAGGCGAAGAATGGAGATGCGCACGTCGTGCGATCCGCCCCACGCAGAGAGGATGTTCTCCTGGGCGAGCTTCGTTGCTCCGTACACGCTCGTCGGAGCCGGAACGCTCTCTGCCGCAAGGCTCGCTAATCCCGTAGCGTCAGGGAAATCCCATTGTCCGGCCTCGAACTGGGCGTGAGAGCGCTGACCCGGACGGAAAACCGTTCCGTCGCTTTTCTCCCATCGGCCCTCCCCATAGACGGCGCGACTGCTGCTCAGAACGATGTGGGTCGGAAGGTGGTCCGTGCGACCCAGTGCGTCCAGCATCTCGGTCGTCCCGACCACGTTGACCAAGGCGTGTCGGCTGGCTTCATGCAGGGATTGAGCAGTCCCTGTTTCGGCGGCGAGGTGGATGATGATGTCCGGCTTCACGCCGGCCAGAGCCGAATCCCAGACCGCAGGGTCCGTCACGTCCCCCACGATCAGTTCGGCGGACTCATGGAGGTCGGCCGGCCGCGAACCGCTCGCGTGAACCTGAGGGTGCAGGGAATCGAGGACCACCCACCGGTCATATTGCTGTGCCAGTTTCTGAGACAAAGCGCTGCCGATAAAGCCCGCGCCGCCCGTCACCAATACTGTCGAGGAATTCTTTGCAGTCACTTTAATCTTCCTTCATTTGCGAAACAACGGGCACGGGGGCCACGGTAGACGTTACCGGTACTGGCTGTGCGGTACGGAGGGGCCGCAAGCTTCTCGCCTTGTCGAACCAGTGGCTCCAGCCTCTGCCGGGGCCCCAGTCTTTGAGAGCCATCGCGCGTTTCTCCACAAGATGCCAACTCAACCAGGCGCAGCCAAAGGTGAGTACCAGGGCGATCAGCGCATAGGGAAAGTATCCGAACTTGTACCATCCGAGATGGGCCGTGACTTGCTGTACCAAGAATCCGTAAATGTAGACCCCGTAGGAATAGTCGTTCTTCGATCCAACCCACTGCACCTGACGCGGGAGGCTGGCGGCGAGGTACAGCACGAAATACGTTCCCGCGATGACGCCGATCGTCATGAAACCGCCATAGCGAAGGCTCAGAAGCAGGACCAGGCCAGAAAGTATCCCGAGACCGTTTCCGTACACGATCTTTTTGGAGTAGACGGCGATGGAGGCGCCGAGCATGAATGTGAAGGTCAGCGTGATCCGCTGCGTGTCCGATAGGTAAGGCGCAATCGCCGCCAGACCGCTGGGGTTCGTCACGTTCACGATTTGGATCACGAAGAGAAGCATCGTCACGATCGGCACCAGGATCTTCGCTTTGTAGAAGACACCGAATGCCACTCCCGCGCCGATGAGCAGGTAGCACTGCCACTCGTAGATCAGCGTCCAGATTGAACCGTTGAAGACGCTCGCTCCCACCTCGCGTCCGTACGGAGTCGTCGTCGCAAAGATGTCATAGATGCCGTAGGTGCCAATGTTCAGCGTCCAGTTCGCCGTGAAATAGTTCAGCGGGTTGTTCGGGGCGAGGGTGAAGTAGTTCGAGATGGCGTGGCCCGTGGTGACCCAGACGATGGGTGCGATCACGAGGGCGGTCAGGAGGAGAACAGTCCAATACGCAGGAAAGATCCGGAGGACACGTCGCCACAGGAACTGAACGACGTCCGAGGACATCCCGCTCTTCGCGATCAGGTATCCGCTGATGGCAAAGAAGCCGGCGACCGCCAGGCTACCCAGCGACGCTTGGTCTCGGGTGAGCCGAAAAAAGGGGTCCGCGCCGTAGCCGCCGAGTGGGAAAGCATGGTCGAAGATCACCACCGACGCGAGGATCAGGCGGATCAGCCCCAGGGAGTTCCTGTGGCCGCCCAGAGCCTCGGAAATCGAGATCTGCACTTTTTCCTTCTCGCTCACTGGAGCCGCGGTGCCAGGAAGGGACGTCACAGGTTTCCTCCAAAGGAAAGCGAGTCGAGATAAGCGCTGATGGTGGGGGTGGCCTCGCCCGCCGTAACGAGTTCACCGTGATTGAGCCAAGCTGCGTGGTCACACATGTCCTGAACAGTCGACATGGAGTGACTGACGAGAATGACGGTCTTACCCGCCTCTTTGAAGTCGACGAACTTGAGCCTGCACTTCTCCTGGAATTCCGCGTCTCCGACGGCGAGAACCTCGTCCACGACCAAAACGTCCGGGTCGACGTTGATCGCGATCGCGAAGCCCAGGCGCACATACATCCCTGACGAGTAGTTCTTGACCGGCTGGTCAATGAACTGCTCGACCCCGGAGAAGTCGACGATCTCATCGAACTTACGGGTGATCTCCTTCTTGGACATGCCCAGAATCGAACCGTTAAGGAAAACATTGTCCCTTCCGGAAAGCTCGGGATGGAACCCGGAACCCACCTCCAGAAGTGCGGCGAGACGGCCTCTCGACGTGATCGTCCCCTTTTCCGGGTAGTAGATCTTCGCAAGGCACTTCAACAGCGTGGATTTGCCTGAACCGTTGCTTCCGATTAGTCCGAATGTCGAACCGGTGGGTACTTCAAATGAAATATCCTTCAGCGCCCAGAAATCCTCGTGGACGGAGCGTCGACCACGCATGATGGTCGACTTCAGGGACTGGTTTCGCTCGTGATAGAGGCGGAAGCTCTTGCTCAGCCCATCCACCTTCACAGCTATGTCACTCACAGTGCCTCAGCCAAACCTTTCTCATTGCGCCGGAATACCCAGAGGCCGACAGCCAAGGCGGCAACCGCGGATACGGCACAGAACAAGACATCGTTCACCTCTGGCCAACGATTGTCATAGAGCAGGTTCCGGAAGACCGCCACGAACCGCTCCATGGGATTCAATCGGTAGATATCAAGAACCGTGACGTTTGTGCCCATAAGGGGCCCAATACGCGCGGACTGCGCCTCCACCAGCGAGATGGGATAGATGATGGGCGTCATGTAGATCCATATCTGCATGAGAATACCGACGAAATATTGAGTATCCCTGAAATACACATTCGCGATCACCAGGACGAGCACCAGGCCTGCAGCGAAAACCGCCAGGATCACCATCATCAGCAGGACGAACGGCAACCAGGGCAGAACCCATGCACCGCAAATCAGAAGAACGGCGACCAGGACACCCATTTCGAACAGCCAGTTGAATCCAATCGAACCAACAGTCGAAAGCGGTAGAACGATTCTCGAGAAATGGACCTTCTGCACCAGGCCTGCATTAGCAAGGATGGAACCCATACCGGTTTGTACCGAGGCCGAGAAGAACGTGAAAGGGAGGAGCCCACACAAGAGCCAGACGGGAAAGATATTGAGCCCGGACGGGTCACCGGGGGGCGGCGTAACCCTCAGGATGAATGCAAAGACAATCGTGTAGACGAGCATCGTCGCAAGCGGGTTGACGAGAGACCACAGCTGCCCGAAGACAGTGCGCTTGTACTGGCCTCTGATCTCACGAAGAGTCAAGTTGGCCAGAAGTTCTCGCGAAGCGAGAACTTCCTTCAGGTATCGCATGTAACCTCACTGGGCGGCCGGTCGGTATGGCCGCAGATCAATCTAGCCTAGAACTATGATTGAGTCCCTATGGCCACCGAACCCCACACTCCCCTAGATTCCTCCCGTGTCGCAGTCGTAACCGTGAGCTATGGGTCGGAAGAAGTTCTCGGCCCGTTCCTCGCGTCTCTGGAAGCGGCAGCCGATGTCCCTCTGCGCGTGATCGTGGCGGATAACAAACCGTCCCAGGGTTCGAATGCCATCGCAACGATGACCGCTCTCGCCGGCGCTGAGTACCTGCCGCTGGCTTCGAATCGAGGTTATGGCCAGGCGATCAACGAGGCCGTCAAGGGACTTCCTGCGGAGATCGAATGGGTCGTGGTCAGCAATCCCGACGTCACGGCTGAACCAGGATCGATCGACGTGCTCCTCGCCGCGGTAACCGGCGATTCATCAATCGGTGCAGTGGGCCCGCGCATCCTCTCCGCGGCCGGCGACGTCTACCCGTCGGCGCGCACGATTCCCTCACTGAGGTCCGGAGTCGGGCACGCCCTCTTCGCGAATCTGTGGCAGGGGAACCCGTGGACGCGTCGCTACCGACGGGAAACGGGTGCCGAGCTGGTTCGGAGGGACGCCGGGTGGCTGTCTGGCGCATTCCTACTGGTGCGGCGATCCGTTTTCGACCAGTTGAACGGATTCGATGAGAGTTACTTCATGTACTTCGAAGACGTCGATCTCGGCTATCGGATCGGGAAGCTCGGTTTTCACAATGTCTACGAGCCGTCCGCTGTTGTCGTCCATACCGGCGCACACTCCACTCAGGGCGAGTCCGCACGCATGATCCGGGCTCATCACGACAGCGCGAAGAGGTTCCTCTTCAAGAAGTACCCCGGACCCGTGCTTTTCCCCCTGCGATTGGTGCTTTCCACCGGGCTATCCATCCGCGCCCGGATCGAAGAGCGACGAGTGCTCCGTTAGTTGCCCAGCAAACCCAAGAGGTAGCGTCCGTAACCGCTCTTGACGAGCGGGGCGGCCAACTCAGCGAGTCGAGCCTTGTCAATCCAGCCTGCCCGAAAGGCGATCTCCTCGATGCAGCCGACCTTGAAGCCCTGACGGTCTTCGATCACGCGCACGTACTCCGACGCCTGCATCATCGATTCGAACGTGCCCGTGTCGAGCCATGCGGTTCCGCGGTCGAGAACCTGCACATGCAGGTTGCCCTGGGCGAGGTAGCGCTCGTTGACGGTGCTGATCTCGAGCTCGCCGCGCGCGCTGGGCTCGATGGTCTTCGCGATCTCGACGACCGAGTTGTCGTAGAAGTAGAGGCCGGGCACCGCGTAATTGCTCTTCGGCTTCGTCGGCTTCTCCTCGATCGACAGCGCGGTCATGCTCTCGTCGAACTCCACCACGCCATAGGCGCTGGGGTTGCTCACGTGGTACGCGAAGATCCGCGCGCCCACCAGGTCCGCGTTGCCTCGCAGGGCTGAACCCAGGCCTGCGCCGTGGAAGATGTTGTCGCCGAGCACGAGAGCGACGCTCTCGTCCCCGATGAACTCCTCGCCGATGATGAACGCCTGGGCGAGCCCGTCCGGTGACGGCTGCGAGGCGTATTCGATCCGCAGGCCGAGGTGGGATCCGTCGCCGAGCAGTGCCCGGAACTGGTCGTTGTACTCGGGCGTGGTGATGATGAGGATCTCATTGATGTCCGCCATCATCAGCGTCGACAAGGGGTAGTAGACCATCGGCTTGTCATAGATGGGCATCAGCTGCTTGGAGATGGCCTTGGTGATCGGCCACAGCCGGGTGCCGGAGCCGCCGGCGAGGATGATTCCGCGCATTGTCACTTTCCTTCGTTCAGGGAGTCGTAGAACGCACGCGCGTCGGCCCAGGTGGGCAGCAGGCCGCTGGCGGCCACTTCGGCCAGGCTCGGCGCATCCGTGTCTTTCGGGGACAGCAGCAGTTCGCCGGCTTCGGGCGGGAAGACGAGGCCGATGTCGGCGTCGAGCGGGTTGATGCCGTGCTCGCGGCCCGGGTTGAAGGGCGCGGTGACGAGGTAGCTGACCGTGGCGTTGTCGGTGAGCGCGACGAAGCAGTGACCGAGGCCCTCGGCGATGTAGATCGCGCGCCGGTCGGTGTCGTCGAGCAGCACGCTGTCCCACTGGCCGAAGGTCGGGGAGCCCACGCGAATGTCGATGACGAAGTCGAGGACGGCGCCGTGCGTGGCCGTGACGTACTTGGCCTGGCTCGGCGGGATGTCGGCGAAGTGAATGCCGCGCACGGACCCGCGCTTGGACACCGACGTGTTGGCCTGAGCGATGTCGAGGCGGTGCCCGATCGTCTCTTCGAGGCGGTCGAAGCGGTACCACTCGAGGAAAACCCCCCGGTCGTCGCCGAACTGCTTCGGAGTGATTTCGTAGGAATCGGGGATGGAGAGTTCGCGGATCTTCACCGGGGAAGTCTACCAAGCGCTGTCCGGTAGAATCGCGGGGGCACTTTCATCAAACGGAACGGTTACCTCCATATGAAGATCCTCGTCACCGGCGGAGCCGGTTTCATCGGCTCGAACTTCGTTCGGCGCACCCTCGAAGACGCCTACCCCGGTCTGGAAGGCGCGGAGGTCGTCGTGCTCGACGCCCTCACCTACTCGGGCAACCTGGAGAATCTGGCCCCGTTCGCCGCGTCCCCGCGGTACTCGTTCGTGCACGGGGACATCCGTGACGCAGCGCTGCTCGACGAACTCTTCCCCTCCCTCGACGCCGTCGTGCACTTCGCCGCGGAGTCGCACGTGGACCGCTCGGTGCGCGACGCGTCGATCTTCGTCGAGACGAACGTGCTCGGCACGCAGCAGCTACTCGACGCGGCCCTGCGCCACGACCTGGGGCGTTTCGTGCACGTTTCCACCGACGAGGTCTACGGCTCCATCGCCGAGGGCTCGTGGAACGAAGAGCGCGCGCTCGAGCCGAACTCCCCCTACTCGGCCTCCAAGGCCGGCAGCGACCTGCTCGCCCGCAGCTACCACCGCACGCACGGTCTGAACATCTCGATCACGCGCTGCTCGAACAACTACGGGCCGTACCACTTCCCGGAAAAGGTCATCCCGCTGTTCGTGACGAACCTGATCGACGACAAGCACGTTCCCCTCTACGGCGAGGGCAACAACATCCGTGACTGGCTGCACGTGGACGACCACACCCGCGCCATCGCCATGGTGCTCGTCGGCGGCCGCGCCGGTGAGATCTACAACATCGGCGGCGGCATAGAGCTCACCAACAAGGAGCTCACCGAGATGCTGCTCGAGTCGACCGGCAAGGACTGGTCCTACGTCGACCGGGTCGCCGACCGTCTCGGCCACGACCTGCGCTACTCCGTGGACATCTCGAAGATCCAGGCCGAACTCGGCTACGCGCCCCTCGTTCCGTTCGAGCAGGGCCTCGCGGATGTCGTGCAGTGGTACCGGGACAACCGCCCCTGGTGGGAGCCGCTCAAGGCCCGTGCGGCATTGAGCTGATGACGCGGTACCTGATCACCGGCGCGGCCGGAATGCTCGGCCGCGACCTGCAGGCCGCCCTCGCGGGCCGCGACGTGACGGCCCTCGACCGCGCCGAGCTGGACATCACCGACCAGGACGCGGTCCTGGCTGCGGCCACCGGCTTCGACGTCATCATCAACGCCGCCGCGTACACCAAGGTGGACGATGCCGAGACCAACGAGGATGCCGCGTACGCCATCAACGCGACCGGCCCGCGCAACCTGGCGCTGGCCGCGGCCGCCACCGGGGCCAAGCTCGTGCAGGTGTCGACCGACTACGTGTTCGACGGCAGGGCCACCTCCCCATACCCGGAGGACACCTCGATCGACCCGATCTCCGCCTACGGCCGCACCAAGGCCGCCGGCGAAGCCTTCGTGCTGCAGGGACACCCGACGGGCAGCTACATCGTGCGCACCGCCTGGCTCTACGGCCAGCACGGCCCGAACTTCCCCAAGACCATGCTGAAGCTCGCCGCCGCGCGCGACACCCTCAGCGTCGTCGACGACCAGGTCGGCCAGCCCACCTGGACGGCCGACCTGGCCGCGCAGATCGTGGCCCTGCTCGACTCCGGCGCGCCCTCCGGCATCTACCACGGCACCAGCTCCGGCGTGACGAGCTGGTTCGGCTTCGCCCAGGCGGTCTTCGCCTCGGCCGGCCTCGACCCGGCGCGCGTCACCCCCACCGACAGCTCGCAGTTCGTGCGGCCGGCCCCCCGGCCGTCGTACTCGGTGCTCGGGCACGACGCCTGGGCCTCTGCCGGCCTGGCCCCCATCCGCGACTGGCGCGAGGCGCTCACCGCGGCGGCCCAGCAGGGGATCTTCGAAGACAAATGACCACCCTGCGTGTTGTCCTGGACCAGATGATCGCACCGGTCCCGGGCGGAATCGGACGCTACACCGAAGAACTGACCCGGGCCCTGATCGCCGCGGCCCCGGCCGAGTGCGACGTCGAGGGAATCGTGTCGTCCTCCCCGGCCGAGCACTACGCCCTGATCGAGGCTGCCCTGCCCGGCCTGGCCGGCCTGCACAAGACCACGCTTCCCCGCCGGGAGCTCGCCGCGGCCTGGCAGCTGGGCATCGCCAACACGTCCGGGTCCGGCATGATCCACGCCCCGTCGCTGCTGGCCCCATTGCGCCGCCACAGCATGGTCAAGGACGGCAGCCAGGTCGCGGTGACCATCCACGACGTGCTGGCGTGGACGCATCCGGAAGCCCTCACCCCCACCACCGTGGCCTGGACCAAGGCCATGGTGCGGCGCGCCCGCAAGCACGCGGATGCGGTCGTGGTGCCCAGCCACGCCGTGGCCCAGCAGCTGGCAGAGATCGCTGACTTCGGCGACCGGGTGCGCGTGATCGGCGGCGGGGTGGGAAGCGGCCTCCGGCTGCCGTCGAACTCCTCCGCGACCGAGATCATCGCGGAACGCCTGGGCCTGCCGTCCGAGTACATCGTCACCGTCGGCACGCTGGAACCGCGCAAGGCGATCACGGCCCTGATCGCCGGCCTCGGTTTGCCGGGATCCCCGGATCTTCCCCTGATCGTGCTCGGACCCGACACCTGGGGCGAACTCGACCTGGCCTCCGTCGCGGACGAGGCCGGCCTGCCCTGGGGCCGGGTGCGTGCGATGAACGGCCTGACCGACGAGGAACTCGCCGTGGTCATCTCCCGGGCCGCCGTGTTCGTCTACCCGAGCCTGGAGGAAGGCTTCGCCGGACCGATGATCCAGGCGTTCCACCTGGGCATCCCGGTCATCCACTCCGACGCGCCCGCCCTGCTCGAGGCCGCCGGCGACGCCGGACTGGCCGTGGAGCGTGAGGATGCCGCCGGTTACCCCGAGCGGCTCGCGGCGGCCCTGACCCGGGTGCTGACCGACACCGCGCTGGCCAACCGGCTGAGCATTTTCGGCAGCGACCGGGGCCGCGCGTTCAGCTGGCGCGACTCCGCCGAGCGGGTCTGGCTGCTGCACGCCGACCTGTAGGCCGGCGGCCCCTTACTGGGCCGGGGCGTCGGTCGCGGGCGGGGCCAGGGCTTCCTGGATCAGGCTGCGGATGACGTCGTAGTCGGGATTCTCCGGGTCGACGTTGTTGTCGGGAACCAGTTCGACCGACTTGATCGGCAGCTTCTTGGTCTTGGACGCGAGGTTCGTGAAGTAGCCGAGCATGCCCTGCGGGATGTCGGTCTTCACGACCTGGGACCCGGCCGATGCCACGGCCTGGAACTTCGACAGCACGTTGGCCGGGTTGGCCTGCGCGAGGATCGCCTCTTGCACCTGCCGCTGCCGCACCATCCGGTCATAGTCGCTCGTGTCGTGGCGTGAGCGGGCGTACCAGAGGGCGTGGTAGCCGTCCATGTGCTGCCTGCCGGGCTCGAACCAGAACGCGACTTTGGTGAAGGTGTCGTCGCTGTGCACCGGTACCCGGTGGTCGACGGTGATGTCGACCCCGCCGAGCGCGTCCACGAGGTCGGAGAAGCCCTGCATGTCGATCAGAACGTAGTACTGGATCGTCAGCCCGGTGACGCCCTGGGCGGCGTCGCGCATGCCTTCGATTCCGGGCTCGCTGCCCTGGTCGACCGCTTTGGGGTACATCTCCGGGCTCTTCAGCTCGACCTCGGTGAAAATGGAGTTCAGCATGCAGGCGTCGACCTCGCAGCCGTCGATGGCGCCGTACCCTTCCGGGTACAGGTCGGCCAGCGGCCCGGGCGAGAACGGGACGTCCTCGAGGTTGCGGGGCAAGCCGATCATGCTGGCCTGGCCGGTCTCGGCGTCGATGCTGACCACGGAGATGCTGTCGGGGCGCAGACCGTCGCGGTCGGGTCCGGCATCGCCGCCGAGCAGCAGGATGTTGTAACGGCCGTCGACGGGGGGTTCGGTCGGGCCGGCCATGAAGACCGACGACAGGAACCCGCTGGCCGTCGTCGCCAGGTAGGCGCCGTAGCCCGCCGTGCCGACCACGGCCACCATCAGCACGGTCGTGAGGGCCGCGATCACCGGGCGGGAACGGGGGACAGCCCGCACCAGCCGAACCAGCCGGAGGGTGTCGAGGGTGAGGACCAGCCAGACCACGGCGTAGACCGCGAGCAGCAACGCCGCCGCCCACAGGCCGATCGAGTTCGTGAAGACCGTGAGGACGACCGTCGGCCAGAGCACGTACACCACGCCGGCGATGACGGCGAGGGTGATCAGCGTGAACGTCATCCGCAGGCCGAACCGGCCCAGGCGGCGGCTGCCGGCCAACACCTGAACGGAGCCGGGCAGCACGAAATTGAGTACCACGAGCCACCAGGCCCGCTTGGTCATCACCTGGGGGGAACCGAGGTCCGGTCTCCGGATCGGGCTGCTGGCGCTCGTCATAGTCTCGCTTGGAGGGCCGCGTTCTTCTGCTCGACCTGGGCGGCGAGGGCCTCCGCGTAGTCGAGCAGTTTGACTCGGAGCGAGTCGTCTGCGGTGGCGAGCACCTTGACGGCGATCAGGCCCGCGTTGCGGGCGCCGCCGATGGAGACGGTGGCCACCGGAACGCCGGCCGGCATCTGAACGATGGACAGGAGCGAGTCGAGCCCGTCGAGGCGGCCGAGCGGCACGGGCACGCCGACGACCGGGAGGGTGGTCACGGCCGCGAGCATTCCGGGCAGGTGGGCGGCGCCGCCCGCGCCGGCGATGATCACCCGGAGACCGCGCGCGTGGGCGGTCTTGCCGTAGTCGATCATCTTCTCCGGGGTGCGGTGCGCCGAGACGACCTGCACCTCGAAGGGCACGCCGAAGTCGCGCAGCAGCTGCGCGGCGTCGCTCATCACGGGCCAATCGGAATCGGATCCCATGACCACGCCGACAAGGGGCGTCACGGATTCGTCCGACGAAGCGGTTTCGGGCACGGAAGTCTCAGGCACGGAGTCGATCTTATGGCTCAGTCCTGAAAGATCGCCGCAGTGGCACGCGTCTGGTAGACCACATCGTCCAGATCGGAGCCTCCCGCGGTGACGTGGCCGACCTTGCGGCCCGGGCGCGGGGCCTTCCCGTAAGTGTGCACTTTGACCGACGGATGCGCCGCGAACGCCGCCGGGAACCGCTCCGAGAGCGCCCCGACCCCCGGCCCGCCGATGATGTTGACCATGACCGTCCAGGGGTCGCGGGCATCCGTCGCCCCCAGCGGCAGGTCGAGCACGGCCCGGAGGTGCTGCTCGAACTGACTCGTCGTGGACCCCTCGATGGTCCAGTGGCCGCTGTTGTGGGGGCGCATCGCCAGTTCGTTGACCAGGAGCCGCCCGTCCGAGGTCTCGAAGAGCTCGACGGCCAGCATCCCGGTCACGCCGACACCCTCGGCGACCCGCACGGCGATGTCGGCCGCGAGCTGCTCCAGCCGGCCCTCCGACCCCGGCGCGGGGGCGATGACCTCCGCGCAGACGCCGCCCTTCTGCACGGTCTCCACGACCGGCCAGACCGCGATCTGGCCCGAGGGCCGCCGGGCGACGAGCTGGGCCAGCTCGCGCCGGAAGTCGACGAGTTCCTCGACCAGGAGGGCGCCCGCGTTGCCGTCCTCGGCGAGCGCGGCGAACCAGTCATCGGCCTCGTGCTCGTGGCTGACCAGCCGCACGCCCTTGCCGTCGTAACCGCCGCGGGCCGTCTTGACCACCGCGCGGCCACCGTGGCCGGCCAAAAACTCGCCCAGCTCGGCGGCGGTCTCCACCCGGGCCCAGTCGGGCACCGGCAGGCCGAGTTCGGTCAGTCGCTGCCGCATCAGTAGCTTGTCCTGGGCGTAGAGGAGCGCGTCCGGCCCCGGGTGCACGGCCACCCCGCGGGAGACGAGTTCGCGCAGGATCTCCTGCGGGACATGCTCGTGGTCGAACGTGATCACGTCGACGGACTCGGCGAATGCCAGCACGACGTCGCGGTCGCGGTAGTCGCCGACCTGCACGGCGGCCAGGCCGGCGCTCATCCCCTCGCCCTCGGCCAGCACCCGGAGCTCGATGCCGAGATTCACCGCGGCCGGAATCATCATCCGGGCCAACTGACCGCCGCCGATCACGCCAACAGTGGTATTCATCCGTGCCCCAATTCCTCCGCGACCGTTCACTGCCCGGTAAGTGTTTTCTCAGGCAACAGACTGGACCGCGCCGTAGACTGCGAGTTTCGCACCTCTATCTTTGCCCATCGACTGGACGGATGCATGCCCAGAGCAACGGGGACAAGATCGCGGCTGCTGGCCTTCGCCAGCCAGGTCGCCAAGTTCGGCGCGGTCGGGCTCGTCGGCTTCGTCGTGGACATCACGGTGTTCAATCTGCTCCGCGCGAGCGTTTTCAGCCCCGACCTGGTGCACGCCGGGCCGCTCTACGCGAAGATCGTGTCGACCATGCTCGCCATCGTCGCGAACTGGATCGGCAACCGGTACTGGACCTTCGGCGCGTCGCGCCAGTCGAAGACCATGCGCGAGGGGGCCGAGTTCTTCGCCGTCAGCCTGGCCGGCATGGGGATCGGCCTGGCCTGCCTCTGGGTCAGTCACTACCTGCTCGGGTATACCAGCGTGCTCGCCGACAACATCTCCTCGAACGTGGTGGGGCTGTTCCTGGGCTCGGTGTTCCGCTTCGTGCTCTACCGCTACTGGGTCTTCTCCCCCGTCCGCCAGGCGGGCCGGGGCGCCGCGACGGCCCTGAACGACGGCTCACGAACCGACGGCTCACGAACCGGCACCGCCCGTACCGACACCGCCCGTACCGACACCGGGAGCCTAGCGACGGCCCCACAGAGGTGATGGGTCGGCGGTGATCGACTGGTCGTGACCGACGGTGCCGACCCGGGCGCGGGACTGTTCCATCAGATCGTGCAGCACCTGCTGCACCAGCACGGGGTTAGGCACGTCCTTGAGCACGAGCGGATGCTCCGGGCCGGTTTTGATCACCACGTCGCCCGAGCGCACCAGCGACTGCAGCCAGGTCGTGCGCACGGTCACGTCATAGCCGCGGCTGTGCAGCAGCTCCTGGCGGGTGCGCACGAAGACCCCCCGGCGGAAGATGATGCGCCGGGTGGTGATCGTGTACCGATGGTTCAGCCAGGAGACGAGCGGGAGCAGCCAGAACAGCAGCACGACGGCCACCGCCCCGGCCAGCAGGGCAGTGTTCTGCCAGGGCTCAGGCAGCGAGCCGTAGTAGTAGCCGGTGGCACCGCAGGCGGCCAGCAGGAACAGGGTCGGCCAGAACAGCACGCGGGCGTGCGGACGCAACCGGGCCACGACCGATTCGGCCGGAGGCGTCACGCTGGCTGTGCCGGTCCCCGCTGACTTTGTCATAACCCATTAATACCGCAGGTGGGTGACATCTCCGGCGGCGACGGCCTGCAGCTCGCCATCCGCCTGGTCCTCGACGATCAGGCGGCCGCTGCGGTCGAGGGCGATCGCGGTGCCGACCAGGTCGGTGCCGCCCGGGAGCTGCACCCGCACGACGGAGCCGAGGGTGCCGCACAGCTCGGTGACCGCCTGCAGCAGCCCGCTTCGCACCGGGTCGCCATTCGCGGCGACGAACGCGGCCGTCAGGACCCGCAGTTCGGTCAGGTAGTGCGCAAGGACGGCGTCCGGGTCGGGCGGAGTGCCCGTGACCAGCTGCAACGAGGTGGAGGTGAGGGTGGGGAGGTCGTGTTCGTCGAGGGACACGTTCAGGCCGGTCCCGATCACCAGCCCGCGCGCATCCGGCAGGAGCTCGGAGAGGATGCCGGACACTTTGTACCCGTCGATCAATACGTCGTTGGGCCACTTCAGGGTGACCTCGTGCCGGGGGCTGTCCTCGTCCGGCGGCGCGGCCCGGGCGGCGAGCCCGGCTTCCACGGCCGCCCGCACGGCGCGCGTCATCGCCGCCCCCGCCAGCAGCGGGAACCAGCCGAAGTGGTCGACGGGCAGCGGGGCTCCCCCGACCCGGGGGCGGAGCAGCACGGAGACGGCCAGGGATTTGCCGGTGGGGGCCAGCCAGGTGCGACCCAATCGGCCGCGACCGCGAGTCTGGTTGTCGGTGACGACCGTCGACAGGTCGGGCCAGGCGGCGGCATCCGTGCCCGCCGCGTGGCCGACGAGCTCGTCGTTCGTCGACCCGGTCTCGGCCAGGTACTCGAAACGCGGTACGACCTCGCGGCTGAGCGGAAACTCCATGCGGCCCTCTTCTCGTGGCTAACTCAGGCTATTCTCCCGAATCCGGGCCTAATCATCCTCTTTTGGCCGCCCAGTGGGCGTTTCTCCTGAGTTGGCCGCGGGGAGAACACGGGGAGAAGGGGAAGCGACCAGCAAACCGACCGGTTTTTGTAGACAATCGTCAACGATCGGGGGCAGGGGCTGGCCGGTAGAGTGAACGGCGTGACTGAGAACTCGCCCGCTGCGGGCCCCGACCTGTACACCACGGCTGGAAAGCTCGCCGACCTCAAGCTGCGCTACCACGAAGCCGTGACGGCCAGCGGTGAGGCCGCGATCGAGAAACAGCATGCCAAGGGCAAGATGACCGCCCGGGAGCGCATCGCCATGCTGCTCGACCAGGGTTCTTTCGTCGAGCTGGACGAGTTCGTGCGCCACCGCACGCACGCGTTCGGGATGGAGAAGAAGCGACCGTACGGCGACGCCGTCGTCACCGGCACCGGAACCATCCACGGCCGCCAGGTGGCCGTGTACTCGCAGGACTTCACCATCTTCGGCGGATCGCTCGGCGAGGTCGCCGGCGAGAAGATCATCAAGGTGATGGACCTCGCCCTCAAGACCGGGGTGCCCATCATCGGCATCCTCGACTCCGGCGGAGCGCGCATCCAGGAGGGCGTCGTCGCCCTGGGCAAGTACGGCGAGATCTTCCGCCGCAACACGGCCGCGTCCGGCGTCATCCCCCAGATCTCCATCATCTGCGGCCCCGCGGCCGGCGGCGCCGTGTACTCCCCCGCCCTGACCGACTTCGTGATCATGGTCGACAAGACCAGCCAGATGTTCGTCACCGGCCCCGACGTGATCAAGACCGTCACCGGTGAAGACGTCGGCATGGAAGAACTCGGCGGCGCGCTCACCCACAACACGGTCTCCGGGGTGGCGCACTACCTGGCAAGCGACGAACCCGACGCCCTCGATTACGCCCGCACCCTGCTCAGCTTCCTGCCGGACAACAACCTGGCCGACCTGCCCGTGTACGACAGCGACATCGAGCTGGAGACGACGGATGCCGACCTCAAGCTGAACACGATCATCCCCGACTCCCCGAATCAGCCCTACGACGTGAAGACCGTGATCGAGCACATCGTCGACCACGGCGACTTCCTCGAGACGCAGCCGCTGTTCGCCCCGAACATCGTGGTCGGCTTCGCCCGGGTCGAGGGACGCTCGATCGGCATCGTCGCCAACCAGCCCAGCGCCATGGCCGGCACGCTCAACATCCCGGCCGGCGAGAAGGCCGCCCGGTTCGTGCGGTTCTGCGACGCGTTCTCGATCCCGATCCTCACCCTGGTCGACGTGCCCGGCTTCCTGCCCGGCACCGACCAGGAGTGGACCGGGATCATCCGCCGCGGCGCCAAGCTGCTCTACGCCTACGCGGAGGCGACCGTGCCGCTGGTCACGGTCATCCTGCGCAAGGCCTACGGCGGCGCGTACATCGTGATGGGTTCCAAGCAGCTCGGCGCGGACATCAACCTGGCCTGGCCGACCGCGGAGATCGCCGTCATGGGCGGCCAAGGTGCGGTGAACATCCTCTACCGGGCCGAGATCAAGAAGGCCGAGGCAGCCGATGAGGACGTCGCCGCCGTGCGCACCCGCCTGGCCAACGAGTACACCTACAACGTGGCGAGCCCGTTCCTGGCCGCCGAACGCGGCGAGCTGGACGGCATCATCGAGCCGGCCACAACCCGCGTCGCGATCACCAAGGCTTTGCGCGCCCTGCGCACCAAGCGCGCGAGCCTGCCGCCCAAGAAGCACGGGAACATTCCGCTGTAGGCGGGCACCATGACCGATCCAGCGAATTCCCCCGACCCGGCCGCCGAGATGCGCTTCCTGACCCGCGGCGTCACCCCGCACGAGGCCGCGGCCCTGTCGGCGGTGCTGCACGGCCTGATGCGGGAAGAGAACGACAGCCTGCGCCAGGCGCCGGCACGAGGCCAGAGCGCCTGGCAGCGCAGCCAGCGCGGCATCCGCACGCCGATGGTGCCCGGCGACGGCCGGTGGCGCGGCTTCTCCGCCTGAGAACGGATGCCGGCCCAGCCGGTCCCCCTAAATGCCGACTTTTTTCGTGGTTCCGGTTCAAGCATGATTGAACTTGCCGGTGAGGTTCTCAGAACTTCACAGCCAGATCTCGCCGACTAGGGTAAGCAGGCGAGTTGTGGGGGCGAGTCAGGGTGACATTCGGGTTGTCGCCCTGACACGGAATGTCGAAAGGGGATCAACCTCACGGTTGGTCCCCTTTCGCTTTGACCGGCCCTGCTTGAACCGGGCCCGCGGGCCGCTCGCTGTCAGCGCGGGATCTCCAGCCACAGGTCGACCTCGGGTTCGGGCGATTCCTGTCCGAGCGCGCTGAGTCGGGCATCCGCGCTGCTGAGTCCGACGACGGTGACCGCGGTGGCGGATCCGTCACCGGCGGTGCGCGCGATGATCGAGTCGGCCGTGGTGCCGCCGATCGCGGCCGCCAGCGTGTTGAGGACGGTTTCGAGCTCGGGGCCGCGGATGTCGTCGATGTTGCCCTCGTCGAGCAGGGTGACGATCGCACCCCGGCGGCGGGCGGCCATGACCTGGTCGCGCACGGCGTCGTTGAGCAGCTTGCGACCGCGGATCTCGTCGCGCACGGCGGCCTCGAGGTAGCGGCATTCCTGGCGCTGCTCGGCGGTCAGGTCGCCGCCCCGGTCGATGATGCGGCGCAGCATCGGCGCGGCCAGGCGGATGGTCTGGGCCAGGCGCACCTGGCGCTCGTAGAGGTGGGCCTCCTGGGCGGCCTGCCACTCGGTCGCCTCCCGTTCGGCCAGGGCGTACTGCCGGGCGTCCCGGCCCGCTTTGGCCAGCGCGCGGGCGAGAATGACGGCGACCGCGACCCAGACGACGCTTCCGATCACGCCCATCGACCCCAGGGCCGCCGGACCGGCCCAGACGACCGTGTGCACCACCAACGCCCCGGCGCCGACCCAGGCGAGCGCCGGCTGCCGCCGGGTGGCCGTGATGGTCATCAGGGTTCCGACCGCCGCGACGTACCAGGTGGCGTAACCGTTGTCCACGGACCCGTCCAGCTGGCTGACCACGAGCAGCGGGATCATGGCGCAGACCGCGACGTTGAAGAAGGCCAGCCACAGCGGCATCCGCATGGGGCTCGTGGGCCACAGGCTCAGCACGGTCGCGACGAAGTAGACGACGATCGCCAGGACTGCCGGCCCCGGCGTGCGCGGCTGGTTCAGAGAATAGATGCCGAGCAGGACATGGTAGGTGGAGAAGAGGGCGGCCAGGGAGAGCACGAGGCCGCGCGGCACGGTGATCATGACGCGTGCCTCGCGGGCGCGGGCGGCCATTCGATGGTGATGGTGGTGCCCCGGCCGATCTCGGAGCACACCGCAACCGACCCGCCGGCGCTGGCGACACGGTCCTGGATCGAGATGCGCAGGCCCAGCCGTTCGGCCGGCACCGCGGCCGGGTCGAAGCCCACGCCGGAATCCGCGATTGTGACGGTGCAGCCGCCCTGGGCGTTCGCGCTCAGGGTCAGCGTGCGATCGGGTGTGAACTCGGCCGTCCCCGCGTGCTGCACGCTGTTCACCATGGCCTGCACGCTCGCTGCGAGGATCGCTTCGCTCGCGTGCACCGGGAGGCGGAGCGACTCGATCTGGCACTCGGTGACGGCAAACGGGACAGGGAAACGCTCGGCCGCCGCACGGATCTGCGCTGCCAGCTCGCCGAACGGCACCAGACTGTCGTCACCGGCCGGCACCAGGGCCGCTTCATTGAGCCGGTTCAGGGCATCCGCCGCCATCCCGGAGGCCAGTTCCGACGCCTTCGGGCCGCCCGCCGCCGCGGCGGCGAGGAACGTGGCGAGCACGCTGTCGTGCACGATCGAGTCCACCTGCACGCGTTCGACTTCGGTGGCGTGCTGCCGCACAGCGTTCGCGTACTGGTGCAATGCGTTCGTCTGCGCCGCGTCCACGGCGCCCGCCGTCTGCCTGAGCATGAAGATGATGATCAGGATGACCTCGCCAAGGAGGATCGCGTACACGGCGTCGAGGGAGGACAGGAGCACGTCGGCGCCGCCGCCGGACGGCTGGGACCGGATGACTCCGTAGACGACCGGCACCGCGAGGGTGTACACGGCGGCCCAGGCCAGTGGGAACGCGACCGCCGCACAGGCGGTCGCGATGGTGCACATGTACCAGAGCCACGGCTTGCCGTCGAGCACCTGGTTCGGGTTGATCATGAGCAGGGGCCACGCGATGAGCGCGCCCAGGTAGAACACCGCGACGGTGCCGGTGGCCGCCCGGACCGCCGTCTTCGTGACGGCCGCCACGACGACGGCGGCGAGGGACAGGCCGAGCAGCACCGGCGCGAGGAAGCCCATGATCGGCAGCCGTTCGGGGGCCTGCGCGAACATGATGGGCATCGCCTGAAGCGCGAAAACCACCCCCACGCCGGCGAGGGCGCGGGAGACGACCACCTCGATCCGGGTGCGACTGATCGGGTTGCGCGGCTGACGGGGGCCGGCGATCAGGTCGGAGCCGTGGGGGTCGAGTTCTGTGGGAGGCACGGGAGCGTGCCCGAGCCCGCCCGCAGTGTCAGCCGCGAGCATCCCCGCCGTCCGGGTCGAGGCCCGGCAGGATTCCGTCTTCGACGGCTCGGCGGAGCAGGTCCACCTTCGTGGGCGCCGGCCGGCCGACCTCGATGTACTTCACGCGGATGCGGTCGAGGTATTCGCGGGCGGTCGAGTGCGCGATGCCGAGTTGCATCGCGACCATCTTCAGCGGCAGGCCGGAGGCGTAGAGGTGCAGCACGTCGCGCTCCCGTCGACCCAACTGCGCCTTCGCGAAGTCACGGTCTGCGTCGATGGCCGTGGCCCATTCGAGGTTGTTGAGCACGTCGCCGCGGGCGACGGATGCCACCGCCGCCATCACGGTCGTCGTGGGCGAGGATTTGGGGATCACCCCGGCCGCTCCGGCCGCGAGCG
This sequence comes from Cryobacterium shii, assembly GCF_004402595.1. Classification (GTDB taxonomy): domain Bacteria; phylum Actinomycetota; class Actinomycetes; order Actinomycetales; family Microbacteriaceae; genus Cryobacterium; species Cryobacterium shii. The sequence continues at coordinate 52,863 of NZ_SOFY01000060.1, forward strand.
CCTCCCTGACCAGTGCGACCCGGTCCGCGATGCTGTGCACCAGCACGGATGCCCCGGTGCTCTGGGCCCGATGCACATTGTCGGTGACGCGCGAGCCGTCGCCCAGCGACAGGTCGAGCACGATGACGTCGACCGGGCGGCCGTTGATCCCGTCGATGAGTTCCTGCACGGTGGGAGCGGTGAAGATGACCTCGAAGCCGACGTTCTCGCAGGCGGCCTTGATGCCCAGGCGCACCGACTCGTGGTCGTCGGCGATCCCGACCCGCACGGGGTGGTCGAGGACGATGCCGCCCTCGGGCAGGGTGGCCGCGGTCACGGGTGTGGTCGGGTCGGTCATGGGTCCTACATCCTCACGTTGTCGTACAGGTCAACGTCATACAGGTCAACGATAGCTATCTGGACAGCAGCGCGATGCTCTCAACATGGTGGGTGTTGGGAAACAGGTCGAAGGCGCGCAGGGTGCGCAGGGTGTATCCGTGCCCGGCGAGGAGCGCGATGTCTCGGGCCAGCGCGACCGGGTCGCAGGCCACGTAGACGATCTGACGCGGGCCGAGCGCCCCGAGCTGGTCGATGATCTCCTTGCCCGCACCGGCGCGCGGCGGGTCGAGGATGACCGTGGCCGCGTTCTGCCTGGCCCGTTCGGCGGCGCTGGAATCGCGCACCAGGCCGCTGAGGAACCGGTCGACCCGGGAGGTCTGCACACTGGCGCCGACCCATTCGGCCAGGTTCTCGGCGGCGAAGTCGGTGGCCTGGGCGTCGCTCTCGACCGAGGTGATGCGCAAGTCGTGGCCGAACCGGTCGCCGACCGCGGCGGCGAGCAGGCCGACCCCGCCGTAGAGGTCGAGGTTCGCGGCCCGCGGGTCGAACTCGTCGGGGTCGATGGTGTCCTGCACCGCCCGGTAGAGGGTCTCGGCCGCGCTGGTGTGCACCTGCCAGAAGCCGGCGGCGTCGAGTCGGAACTCGCGCTCCCCGACGACCTCGCGAATGAGCGTGCGTGGGGTGGGGCGGCGCTTGCCCGCCGCGTCCTGCTCGGCCACGAGCACCTGCACGGAACCCAGGCTGGGCGCGACGACATCGACGGATGCGGCGCCCTTGAAACGCTGGTCGAGCGGCGCGGCCGCCTCCAGCAGCCGGTCGGCGAGCGGCAGGTCCCCGACCGGGATCACCCGGTGGGAGCGGGCGGCGTAGGGGCCGACGAAGCCGTCCTCGTCGACGTGCAGGCGCACGCGCGTGCGCCAGCCCGTGCCGTCGGCGGCGTCGCCGGGGGACGCGTTGCGGCCCACCTGGACGGGCTCGACCGTGACCTCGGACTCGATGCCGGCCATCCGTTTGAGGGCGTCGGCCAGCACCTGGCGCTTGAGCTCGCGCTGGTGGCCGAGCTCGATGTGGCCGAACTCCGCGCCGCCGGCACGGTCGTCCGGGTCGCGCTCGAGCGCGGCGGACGCCCAGATGTGCGGCTGGCGCTCGGGCGCCTCGGTCAGGACCTCGACCGTTTCGGCCCGCCAGAAGCTCTTGTGGCTGGCCGAGGTCAGCCGGGCGCGCACACGCTCCCCCGGCATGGTGTCGCTGACGAAGACCACGCGACCCTCATGCCGGGCGATGAAGATGCCGCCGTGAGCTACGTTTGTGACGTCGAGTTCGAGTTCCGCGCCCACTTCTGCGGAGTGCCCGCTCTGGTCTGCCTGGTTGTCGTTGCTGGTGCCCATTCATCGATGATCCCACACCGCTTATCCCCTGCACGAGCCTCACCCCCACGCACGAAGGGAAACCATGCGCCTCTACCTGGCGTCCACGTCTCCGGCACGGCTCATGCTGCTGCGCTCGGCGGGCGTCGAACCCGTAACCCTGGCCCCCGACGTGGACGAGGATGCCGTGGCGGCCGAAGCCGCCCGGCACAGCGGCGCGCCCCTCACCCCGCACAGGGTGGTGGAGCTGCTGTCCCGGGCGAAGGCGGAGGCCGTGTCCCTCGCGCTGACCCGGGCGGGCGACATCGGGGACGGCCTCGTGCTCGGCGGCGATTCGGTTTTCGTGATCGACGACGTCATCTACGGCAAGCCGCACACGAGCGAGAAGGCCCGTGAACGCTGGCAGCTGCAGCGCGGCCGCACCGGGCAGCTGTTTTCCGGCCACTGGCTGATCGACCACACGAACGGCGTGGCCGGGCAGGCCGTCGGGGCCGTCGCGGTCGCCGACGTCACCTTCGCCGACGATATCGGGGATGCCGAGCTCGACGCCTACATCGCGACCGGCGAGCCCCTGTTCGTGGCCGGCGCGTTCACGATCGACAGCCTCGGCGCGCCCTTCATCACCCACATCGACGGGGACCCCTCCACCGTCGTGGGGCTTTCCCTCCCGACGCTGCGGCGGCTCGTGAACCGGCTCGGTCACTCCTGGCCGAGCCTGTGGAACCGCCCCTCGAACTGACCTGCGGCACCCGTTTGGCACCCGATTGTAGGCATCCGCACTTTTATCGCCCCTCTTTTTGTGGGAGAGAACCAAAACCGAGGGGGCCGAGCGCCATAAGCTAGGGCACTGTGCCCCCAATAACGAAGGTCCTCATCGCAAACCGGGGCGAAATCGCCGTCCGGGTGATCCGCGCCGCCAAGGACAGCGGGATCCTCTCGGTCGCCGTCTATGCCGACCAGGATCGCGACTCGATGCATTCGCACCTCGCCGACGAGGCCTACGGGCTCGACGGCACCACGAGCGCGGAAACGTACCTCGTGATCGAGAAGCTCCTCTCGGTGGCCAGGCGGTCCGGCGCCGACGCCGTGCACCCCGGCTACGGGTTCCTCGCCGAGAACGCCGACTTCGCCCGCGCCGTCATCGGCGCCGGCCTGATCTGGATCGGCCCCTCCCCCGAGGCGATCGAGAAGCTCGGCGACAAGGTGTCCGCCCGGCACGTCGCCGAGAGGGTGCACGCACCGATGGCGCCCGGCACCCTCAACCCGGTCGTGGATGCCTCCGAGGTCCTCGACTTCGTTGACCTGCACGGCCTGCCGGTCGCGATCAAGGCCGCCTTCGGCGGCGGCGGCCGCGGCCTGAAGGTCGCCCGCACCCGGGAAGAGGTTCCCGAACTCTTCGACTCCGCCACCCGCGAGGCCGTCGCCGCGTTCGGCCGCGGCGAATGCTTCGTCGAGAAATACCTGGACAAGCCCCGCCACGTCGAGACCCAGTGTCTCGCCGACGCCCACGGCACCGTCGTGGTGGTCTCCACCCGCGACTGCTCACTGCAGCGCCGCCACCAGAAGCTGGTCGAGGAGGCGCCCGCGCCGTTCCTCACCGACGCGCAACGCGACGAGATGTACCGCGCCTCCAAGGCGATCCTCGCCGAGGTCGGCTACGTCGGCGCCGGCACCTGCGAATTCCTGATCGGCCAGGACGGGACGGTGTCCTTCCTCGAGGTCAACACCCGGCTGCAGGTCGAGCACCCCGTGTCGGAGGAAGTGACCGGCATCGACCTGGTGCGCGAGCAGTTCCGTCTCGCCGAGGGCGGGCACCTCACCTACGGCGACCCGGAACCGATCGGGCACTCCTTCGAATTCCGGATCAACGGCGAGGATGCCGGCCGCGGCTTCATGCCCGCCCCCGGCCCCGTGCACGTGTTCAAGCCATCCGGCGGCCCCGGCGTGCGCGTCGACAGCGGCGTGCAGGCCGGAGACGTCATCTCCGGGTCGTTCGACTCCCTGCTGGCGAAGCTGATCGTGACCGGAGCCACCCGGGAAGAGGCCCTCGAGCGCTCCCGCCGGGCCCTGGACGAGTTCGAAGTGGCCGGCCTGCCGACCGTGCTGCCCTTCCATCGCCGCATCGTGCGCGACCCCGCCTTCGCACCGGCCGACGGAGCGCCGTTCTCGATCTACACCCACTGGATCGAAACCGAGTTCCAGAACGACATTGAGCCGTGGAACGGATCCCCGGAAGAACTCACCGGTCCCCAGAAACGCCACAACGTGGTCGTGGAGGTGGAGGGCCGCCGGATCGAGGTCAGCCTACCCGTGCGGCTGCTCCCCGGCACGGGCTCCGAGAACACGGCCGGCCCCGCGCCCCGGCGCCGTGGAGGCTCCCACTCGATCCAGACGGCGACGGGCGATGCGGTGCACGCCCCGATGCAGGCGACCATCGTGAAGCTGGCCGTCGCCGAGGGTGACAGCGTCGTCAAGGGCGACCTGCTGCTCGTACTCGAGGCCATGAAGATGGAGCAGCCGCTGACCGCCCACAAGGACGGCGTGGTCGGCACCGTCGGCGCCGTCATCGGCGCCACCGTGGCATCCGGTTTCCTGCTGATGGCCGTGCTCGACGCCTGACGCCCGGCCTCAGGTCTCGGCTCCATTCCGCTCAGTCGCACCAAAAAAACCCTCATTCCGGGAACGAGGGTTTTTTTGGTGTGACGCGGCGAAGATCTCGCCGCGGCCCGGGGCTACTGCACGATGTGCATGGCGCGGGCGGCATCCGAGATCGAGTGCGTCAGCGACGGGTAGACCGGGAACGCCATCGCGACCTCGTCGACGGTGAGCCGGTGCTCCACGGCCAGCGCCAGCGGGAAGATCAGCTCGCTCGCCTTGGGCGCCACGATCACGCCGCCGATCACGGTGCCGGTGGTCGTGGTCGCGAACAGCTTGACGAAGCCGTCCTTGATGCCCATCATCTTGGCCCGCGGGTTGGACGAGAGCGGCAGCTTGTGGATGATGCCGCGGGTGAGGCCGTCCTCGATCTGCTTCTGGGTCCAGCCCACGGTGGCGATCTCCGGCTGGGTGAAGATGTTGGCCGAGACGTTGCGAATCTCGATCGGCTTGACCGCGTCGCCCATGGCGTGGAACACGGCGGTGCGCCCCATCATCGAGGCGACGGATGCCAGCGGCAGCTCCGTCGTGCAATCGCCGGCCGCGTAGATGTTCGGGATGGACGTGCGCGCGACCCGGTTCACCCGGATATGCCCGGATTCGGTGAGCTGCACGCCCGCCTCCTCGAGCCCGATCCCGGCCGTGTTCGGAATGGACCCCACCGCGATCAGGCAGTGGCTGCCCTCGACCGTGCGACCGTCGGAGAGCGTGGCCAGCACGCCGGTCTCCGTGCGCACGACCGAGGCGGCGCGGGACTTGCTGAGCACGACCATGCCGTTGCGTTTGAAGACGTTCTCGATCACGGCGGCCGCGTCCGCGTCCTCGCCGGGCAGAACCTGGTCGCGGCTGGAGATCAGCGTGACCCGGGCGCCGAGGGCGCGATAGGCGGACGCGAACTCGGCGCCGGTCACGCCGGAGCCGACCACGATGAGGTGCTCGGGCACCGCGCGCAGGTTGTAGAGCTCGGTCCAGCTGAGGATGCGTTCGCCGTCGGGGATCGCGGTCGGCAGGATGCGCGGGGTCGCGCCGACGGAGACGACGATCGTGTCCGCCTCGATCCGGTCGAAGTCGATGCCGGAGCCGTCCTCGGCCGTCGAGACGATCAGACCGCTGGTGCCGTCGAGGCGGCCGTGGCCGCTGACGAGGTTCACGCCGGCGCGCATCAGCGTCGCCTTCATGTCCTCGGACTGTTGGCGGGCCAGGGCCAGGAGCCGCTTGTTGACCGCGGCGAGGTTGATGGCCACTTCCGGGCGGGCCGGCTTGCCCAGCTCGTTGCGCACGAACAGCTGCACGCCGAGGTCGGTGGCCTCGCCGATGGAGTTGGTGGCCTCGGCGGTGGAGATGAGGGACTTGGAGGGGACGACATCCGTGATCACGGCGGAACCGCCGACACCGACGCGCTCGACGAGGGTGACCTCGGCCCCCTGCTGGGCGCCGGCGAGGGCGGCTTCGTACCCGCCAGGCCCTCCGCCGAGGATAGCGATGCGCTGCTTGCGTTCGAACTCGTAGGCCATGCTCATATTCTCCCGTCTCGCGGCGGCCCCCGCCAACCGAGCCCCTCCCCGGCCGAACCAATTCGACGGAGATATGCACGGAATCTGACGCTCAGGCCCGTTTTCGGCCCTAAAATCGCAGAATCTCCGTCGAATCAGTCACGGGCACGCCGCCGAAAACGAGGAGCAATTAGAATGACGGGATGCTGATGACCGACATTAATCCGCTCGACGTTCCCGAAACCGATCCGTTCGACGTCGCACGGACCGCCGCGCGGGAGATCGCCGAGGCCACGGGCATCGCCCGCCACGACATCGCCCTGACCCTGGGCAGCGGCTGGGGCCGCGCCGCCGACCTGATCGGCGAGACCACCCACACCCTCGACGCCGAGGAGATCACGGGCTTCAGCGCTCCCGCCCTCGCCGGGCACGCCGGCAAGCTCCGCTCGGTGCTGCTGCCCGGCGGCAAGCGCGCGCTCCTGATCGGCGCCCGCACGCACTATTACGAGGGCCACGGCGTGCGCCGGGTGGTGCACAGTGTGCGCACCGCTGCCGCCACCGGCGCGACGACCATGATCCTCACCAACGGGGCCGGCGGCATCCGTGAGACCTGGACGCCCGGCACGCCCGTGCTGATCAGCGACCACATCAACCTCACCGCTGACTCACCGCTCGAGGGTGCGACGTTCGTCGACCTGACCGACCTGTACTCCCGCCGGCTGCGCGACCTGGCCCGCACCATCGACCCGACGCTCGACGAGGGCGTCTACTGCCAGTTCCGCGGGCCGCACTATGAGACACCGGCCGAGGTGCAGATGGCCAGGGTCATCGGCGGCCACATCGTCGGCATGTCCACGGCGCTGGAGGCCATCGCGGCCCGCCAGGCCGGGATGGAGGTCCTCGGCCTCTCCCTGATCACCAACCTCGCGGCCGGGATCCAGACGGAGCCGCTCAGCCATGCCGAGGTGCTCGACGCCGGCAAGTCTGCCGAACCGGTCATCAGCGCGCTGCTCGCCCGGATCGTGGCCGCACTGTGAGCCTCGCCGACATGAGCGCCGACGGCATCAACCCGGACGGCGTCAACAACCCGGATGCCCTGAACACGGATGCTCTGAACACGGATGCCCGCAACCCCGGCGAGACCGACGCGACGGCCCGGGGCCGGCACTCCACCCCCTCGGAGAGCACCGCAGACGCAGACGCCGGCACCGACGCGGCGAACGACGCGCTCCTGCCGAACACGATGGTGCTGGACACCATTCAGCCGGCTGACCCGTCCGGCAACGCCGGCACGGGCGCAACGGATGCAACCTCGACCCTGGTCGCCACGGCCGGCGCCTGGCTGAACCAGGACCCCGACCCGGAGACCCAGGCCGAACTGCGCGCCCTCCTCCGCGGGGTCGCCGACGGCGACGCCGGCGCCCTGGCCGAGCTGCACTCCCGCTTCGACGACCGCCTCGCCTTCGGCACGGCCGGCCTGCGCGGCGCGATCGCCGCCGGCTCCAATCGGATGAACCGCGTGCTCGTCTGCCAGGCCGCCGCCGGTCTGGCTGCCTTCCTGATCAAAACCACGCCGCCGGACCGGGTCCCCTCGGTCGTCATCGGTTATGACGGCCGCAAGAACTCCCAGGTGTTCGCCACCGATTCGGCCGCCGTGATGGCCGGGGCCGGGGTGCGCGCCATCCTGCTCCCCCGCCTGCTCCCTACGCCCGTTCTCGCCTTCGCGGTGCGCCACCTCGACGTCGGCGCCGGCGTCATGGTCACCGCCTCGCACAATCCCCCGAACGACAACGGTTACAAGGTCTATCTGGGCGGCGCCAACCAGGGTTCCCAGATCGTGTCACCCGACGACGCGGCCATTGCGGCCGAGATCCTGCGCGTCGCCGCCGAGCAGCAGGTTCCGCAGCTGCCCCGGGCCCCCTACGAGACGGCCCCCGAGTCGGTCGTGCAGGCCTACATCGACGAGACCGCGAGCATCGCCCACCCGCCGCGCGCGCAGGTGACCACGGTTTACACGGCGCTGCACGGCGTCGGCTGGGACACCACCCGGCGCGTGCTCGAGGCGGCCGGTTTCGACCTGCCGACCCTGGTCGACGCCCAGATCGCTCCGGATGGCGCATTCCCCACCGTCGCATTCCCCAACCCGGAGGAACCCGGCGCGATGGACCTCTCCTACGAGACGGCCAGGGAGGTCGGCGCGGAACTGATCATCGCCAACGACCCCGACGCCGACCGGCTCGCGATCGCCATCCCGCAGGAGGGAACCGCGAGCGGCTACCGCCGGCTCAGCGGCAACGAGGTCGGGGCCCTCCTTGGCTGGCGGGCCGCGGAGATCGCGTCCGGTGCGCCCGGCCACGGCGGGGCCACGGGCACGCTCGCCTGCTCCATCGTCTCCACCCCCGCCCTGCAGGCCGTCGCTCAGGCCTACGGGCTGCGGTTCACCGACACCCTCACCGGCTTCAAATGGGTGTCCCGCGCCCCCGGCCTCATCTTCGGTTTCGAAGAGGCGCTGGGATACCTCGTGAACCCGCGCACCGTGCGGGACAAGGACGGCATCTCCGCGGCAGTCGCGCTGCTGTCCCTGGTCAGCGACCTCAAGGCCGAGGGTGTCACCCTGGCCGAGCACCTCGACCGGTTCAGCGAACGGTTCGGCCACTTCGCATCCGGTCAGATCTCGGTGCGGGTCACCGACCTGACCGAGATCGAACGAGTCATGGCCCGGCTGCGGGAGAGCCCCCCGGCCTTCGTCGGACGGATCGCGGTGGACCACATCGACGACCTCGCCGCCGGTTTCAACGGCCTGCCGCCCAGCGACGTGCTGCGGATCCGGCTCGCCGACGGCTCCCGCGTGATGGTGCGCCCGAGCGGCACCGAGCCCAAGCTCAAGGTCTACCTCGACACCAGCAGCACCAACGGATCCGTCGCCGAGCGCAAGGCCGCCGCCGAGGAGACCCTCGCCGAACTCGACCGGGGCATGCGCGAACTGATCAAGTAGCCCGCCACTGTGGCCGTTCCGGTCGAGAGTGCCCGTTGGAACGGGCACTCTCGACC
>NZ_SOFY01000070.1 GCF_004402595.1 Cryobacterium shii
CGGCACGCGGACGGCCGGCGACACGCGGACGGCCGGCGACACGCGGACGGCCGGCGACACGCGGGCCCGCGGCGGCTCCCAGCTACCGGGCGGCGTCGAGGCGCGCGGCCGCCAGACGCTCGGCGGCGGCGAGGGTCGTGATGCCCAGGCCCCGGGCATCCGTGAAGATCTGCGTGACCACGTCGCCGATCGCCTCGACCCGGGCGGCGACCGCGTCGAGGTCGGCGTTCGGCTCGCTCGCCAGCGCGAGGTAGATGACCCCGCCGGCGTTGACGACGAAGTCGGGCGCCCAGAGGATGCCCCGGGCGTCGAGCTGGGCCGCCCCCTCGGGCTGGGCGAGCTGGTTGTTGGCGGCGCCGACGACCCCGAGCACGTTGAGTTCGCCGATCACGCGGGCGTTGAGCACGCCGCCCAGGCCGCAGGGCACGAACAGGTCGGCCGGAACGTGGTGTACCCCGTCCACGGGCACCCAGGTCGCGCCGAGTTCGGCGGCGAAGTCCTGCCGGGCGAGGTTGACGTCGCTGACCGTGAGCCGGGCGCCGGCGGCCGCGAGTCGGGTGGCGAGGCGTCCGCCCACCTGGCCCAGCCCGGCGATGACGAGGTGCCGGCCGGCGACCTCCCGGCTGCCAAACAGCGCCTCGAGGGTGGCGACAATGCTCGCGTACACGCCGGCCGCGGTCGCCTCGGCCGGCTCGCCGACGCCGCCGCTGGCGACCGGCAGGCCGCAGACGTGGTCGGTGCGCTCCTTGACGACGGCCATCAGCTCGGCGTTCGTGCCGACATCCTCGGCCGTCATGTAGGCGCCGTGCAGGCTCTCGATCGCGTCGCCGAGGTCGAGCATGGCGTCACGCCGCTCGGCGTCGGTGAGTTCCGTGTCCAGCGGCAGGTGGATGACGGACTTCCCGCCCCCGAGGTGCAGCCCGGCGGCCGCGTTCTTCAGCGTCATCGCGGCCGAGAGGCGCAGGGCGTCGGCGACGGCATCCGTCCAGTTCTCGTATTGCCACATGCGGGCGCCGCCAAGGGCCTGGCCCAGGCGGGTGGAGTGCACGGCCACGGTGATGACGAGGCCCGAGCGGATGCCGGTGGTGATCAGCACGCGTTCGTGCGTGAACGGGATGCCGATCAGCGCGTCCAGCGAGGGGTTGGGGTGCGTGAGAGTCATGGTGGTTCTCCTTGCTGGTCGGCCTTGTGGGCTGGCTGCGCCGGCGCGATCGTGGCGCGTCGACTGCACCAGAATAGCCGCGCCGCCCGCCCGGTGCACGCCTCCTGCGCCGCGAGCCCGGCTGCCTGCGGCCGCCCTCCGAAGCCGCCTCAGTGCTCCTCCGACGCACCCTTCTGCACGGGAATGGCCGCCGTGAACTCCGCCGCCCGCGCCTTGGCGCTCTCGTCGCCGGAGAACAGGCCGATCGGAGCGGTGACGGGGTGGGGCGATTTCGGCGCGCGGGCCACGGCCTGGTCACGCGCGGGCTCCCGCCGGAGCTCCATCCGGCCCACGGGCAGCGCCTCGGGGTTGTGCGTGTTGATCCAGTCGATCAGGTTCTCGCGCACGAGGCAGCGGAGGTCGAACAGGGTGGGGGCGTCGGCGGCGGAGACCAGCACGCGGACCCGCACGAAGCCGCCCACGGCATCCGTCACCTGGAGCACGACCACGCGGCCGTCCCAGAGTTCGGTCTGCGCGACGATGCGGTCGAGTTCCTCGCGCATCCCGGCGGGGTCCACGCGCCAGTCGAGGTCGAACTCGACCGCGCCGAGCAGCTCGCTGTTGTGGCGGGTCCAGTTCTGGAAGGGGTTCGTCGTGAAATAGGTCGACGGCAGCACCATCCGGCGGTCGTCCCAGATGTGCACGACCACGTAGGTGAGCGTGATCTCCTCGATCTTGCCCCACTCGGTCTCCACAATGACCACGTCGTCGACGCGCAGGGCGTTGTTGAAGGCCAGCTGGATGCCGGCGAACACGTTCGCGAGGGTGGACTGCGCCGCAAGGCCGGCGACGACGCTGAGCAGGCCCGCGGATGCGAACAGGCTCGCCCCCAGGGTGGCGGCGCCGGGGATGCTGAGCAGCACGGCCCCGATCGCGCAGATCACGATCACGACGACGCCGATACGGCGCAGCATCCGCAGCTGGGTGCGCACGCGCCGGGCGACGCGGTTGTCCCGCACGTCCACGCGGTACCGGGAAGCCGAGAGCTCCTCGAAGAAGTAGAGCAGCGCGCAGACCAGCCAGGCCGACGCGGCGATGAACAGGGCGCGGAAGATGAAGTCGACCAGCCGCTCGATGTCGGTCGTGGTCTGCAGGAACAGCGTGTTGACCGACCAGATCGCACCCACGAGCAGCGTCAGGCGGAACGGCACCCGCACGAGCCCGACCAACGTGCGGGCCCAGGTCTTGCGGCGGGCCGCGACCCGGAACGCGAGGGCCGTGATCCCCGTGACCACGACGGCCCCGACGATCGCGACCGCCAGGGCGATCAGGTAATCCGGTTGGATGAACCCCTCGAGATCTGACACGGCCGTCCTTCCTGCCGTGACGTCGGCTGCGGCCACGGACCCTTCAATGGTGCCAGAGTCCGCCGTGTGGCCAATTCAGGAACGAACGGATGCCGCGCGATCGACCGCCCGGGATTCCGGGCAGTCGACCGGCGGCATCCGCGGATCTCCTGAATCAGCCGCACCGGCACCAGATGAACCCGACACTCGGCGCCCACAGCCGGCGGGCAGCCCTCTCCGTTCAGTGGAAGAAGTGGCGCTCCCCGGTGAAGTACATCGAGACGCCGGCCGCCGTCGCCGCGGCGATGACTTCCTCGTCGCGCACCGAGCCGCCGGGCTGCACGACCGCGGTGACCCCGGCCTCGAGCAGCACCTGCAGGCCGTCGGCGAACGGGAAGAACGCGTCGGAGGCCGCGACCGAACCGGCCGCCCGGTCGCCGGCGCGCAGCACGGCGAGGTGGCAGGAGTCGACCCGGTTGACCTGCCCCATTCCGACGCCGACGGATGCCCCGCCGCGGGCCAGCAGGATGGCGTTCGACTTCACCGAGCGGCAGGCCTTCCAGGCGAACTCGAGGTCCGCGCGGGTGGCGGCGTCGGCCTCGTCGCCGGCGGCGAGGGTCCACGTCCCGGAGTCGAGGTTCTCGAAGGAGTCCGTCTCCTGCACGAGCAGGCCGCCGGAGATCTGGCGCAGCTCGAGCGAGGAACGCTGGTAGTCGGCGGGCAGTTCGAGCAGACGGATGTTCTTCTTGGCGCTGAGCAGTTCGAACGCGGCCGGCTCGAACCCGGGGGCCACGAGCACCTCGGTGAAGATCTGGCTGACCGTCTCGGCCATGGCGAGCGTGACCGTGCGGTTGGCGGCGATGACCCCGCCGAACGCGGAGATCGGGTCGCAGTCGTGGGCGCGCTTGTGGGCGGAGGCGATCGAGTCCGGCGTCTTCGGGCTGGCGACGGCGATGCCGCAGGGGTTGGCGTGCTTGATGATGGCCACGGCCGGTTCGGCGAAGTCGAAGGCGGCACGCACGGCGGCGTCCGCGTCGACGTAGTTGTTGTACGACATCTCCTTGCCGTGGCGCTGCACGGCCTGGGCGATGCCCTGGCCGCCGTCGCCGACGTAGAGGGCGGCGGCCTGGTGCGAGTTCTCGCCGTACCGCAGCACGGCGCTGCGGGTCGCCTCGATCAGGAGGGTGTCCGGGAACGGCATCTCCGCGTCGAGGGCGTCGCCGATGACGGCGTCGAACTCCTCGAGGATCTCCTCGCCCTGGGCCGCGCTGTCGTCCTGCCACTGGTCGTAGACGTTTTCGGTGAACCAGGCGGAGACGCTGAGGTCGTAGCCCGCCGTGTGCTCGAACGCGAGCGAGGCCAGTTTCTGGCGCAGTTTCAGCGCGGTGCCGCCCGCAGCGACCGCGGCGATGATCTCGTCGTAGTTGTCGGGGTCCACCACGATGGCGACGTTCGCGTGGTTCTTCGCGGCGGCGCGCACGAGGGCCGGGCCGCCGATGTCGATCTGCTCGATCACGTCGGCCGGGGACGCCCCGGACTCCACCGTTTCCACGAACGGGTAAAGGTTCACCACGACGAGTTCGAACACGGCGATGCCGAGGTCGGCGAGCTGCGCCTCATGCGATTCCAGGCGCAGGTCGGCGAGGATGCCGGCATGCACACCCGGGTGCAGGGTCTTCACCCGGCCGTCGAGGGATTCGGGGAATCCGGTGACGCTGGAGACATCCGTCACGTCGTGGCCGGCCGCGCGGATCGTCGCCGCGGTCGAACCGGTCGACACGATCTCGACGCCGGTCGCCGCGAGGGCGGCCGCCAGCTCCACCAGCCCGGTCTTGTCGCTCACCGAGATGAGGGCGCGCCGCACGGGCACGACATCCCGGTCGCGGTACAGGCTCTGGGCGTTGGTGGGACCGCTCATATGTGGGAATGCTCCTTGAGGTCGACGTGTCCGGTGGCGATATCGCGCACCGCCTGCACCAGCAGGCGACGCTCGACGATTTTGATTCGGTCGTGCAGGGATGCCTCGGTGTCGCCCGGCAGCACCGGCACCCGTTCCTGCGCGATGATCGGTCCGTCGTCGACTCCGGTGTCGACCACGATGAGACTGGCGCCGGTTTCGGCGACCCCGGCGGCGAGGGCGTCGCGCACGCCGTGGGCCCCGGGGAACTCGGGCAGGTACGCCGGATGCGTGTTGAGCAGGTTCGGGGACAGGGCCGCCACCACCCGAGGCGGCAGCAGGCGCATGAAGCCGCTGAGCACGACCACGTCCGGCGTCCACTGCCTGATCTGCGCGAGGAGCTCGTCGCCCCAGGCGTCCCGGGACGGATGCGAGGTGAACGGGACCGTGAAGGAGGAGATGCCGAACTCTTCACCGAGTTCCAGTCCGTCCGCGTCGCGGTCGGCGCCGATGGCCACCACCCGCGCGGGGAAGTCGGCGTCCTGGCACGCCTCGAGCAGGGAGCGAAGGTTGGATCCCCCGCCTGAGATCAACACGACCAATGACAGCACGGGACGAGCCTACCGTTTGACGGGGCCGGCCGGGGCGTGCCGGGGCGGGCCAGTTAGCGGCGGCGGCTGGGCCTGGGCCTGTGGCTGTGGAGCTAGCGGGGCGGGCGGAGGTCCCGGAGTCGACCGAGCAGACGGCCGGCGCTGGTCGCCTCGTTCACGCGGCTCGTCGAGGCACCCGTCGCGGCACCCGTCGACCGGCTGCGCACCAGCGCACGGGGCTCGGGGGTCAGCAGCCCGGCGCAGGCCGCGATCCCGACCTCCAGGGCGGCAAAAACGGCGACCAGGAGCGGATTAGGGCCGACCTCCACGAGCCGGCCGGGTCCGAGGGCGCCACCTGACCACCAGGCCAGCAGCCCGAGCAGGACGCCGGCGACGAGACCGGTGCCGAGGCCCGTGAGCAGCCGCTGGGCGAGGTGGGGCGCGGCGGCCCCGCGGTGAGGCGTGCGCTGGCGGATGATGACCGCGGCCAGGAAACCGAACACAACCGGCGCGAGCAGACCGAGGAACCCGAACGCCAGGCTGCCGTGCGGCAATGCGCCGAAGATCGGCAGCCCCGGTACGGCTCCGAGTGAGGTGCCGATCGGGGACACGCTGCTGCCCGCGCCCACGGCGATGCCGGGTCCGACCAGCCAGGAGGCCGCCCAGATCACCAGGTTCGGAATCAGGGCCAGCTGGGCCAGGGTGAGCACGATGCCGCCCAGGATGCCGGCCTGCACCGTCTCGTAGAGGCCGATGATGGTCGCGAAGTTTCCAAGGATCAACACGCACACGACGACGGATGCCACGCCGACGACCCCGGCGGCGGCGGCGGTCCCGCCCCGCAGCGCTGCCCCGGCGACCGTGCGCACCGTGTCCGGCAGGGTGGCCCGCTGGGCGGCCGGCACCCGGGTCGGCAGCAGTCCGGGCAGCGCGTCGACGAAGCGGCCGAGGACGCGGCCGGGGAGCCCAGGGTCTGCGCCGAGGAGCACCCCGGCAGCGTAGATCGCCGTGGGCAGGAGGATCCCCTGCAGCAGGGCGGGGCGGAGGGCATCCGTGCCGGCGGTGGCCGCGAGCAGGATCGTGAACAGCGCGTAGGTGAGCACGGCCGCCGTGGCACCGACCCACCGGAAGGGCGTCTCCGCGGCCCGCCGGCCGGTGCGGAGGCCGAACGACGCGGCCAGCAGCGCGAACCCGAGCAGGGCGATGGTGATCGGGAACGGGGCGTCCGCCCCGGGCAGGCCGAGGGCGGCCACGAGGGCCGGGTCGAGTTGCACGGCCAGGTCCACCCCGTTGCCGAGGAGCCAGACGTCGACGGCGGCGCGCCAGAACACGAGCCCGTCCACGGTGAGGCCGAACTGCGTGGCCCACAGCACGGTCAGCGGGACGGCCGAGATGCCCAACCCGATGGCTACGACAATGAGCGCCTCGAGTGCGGCAAGCAGGGCTGTCGTTAAGCGTTTCATCCGGTCGGAGCCTACCCTTTCCCCCGCACCGGCTTTCCAGCCCCCGCCGCGCACTCACCAATTCGACGGAAATTTTGCTCCCACAGGCGCCCGGAAGCGGTTTTGGCCCGGTTTCGGGCAAAATCTCCGTCGAATTCATCAGGCCTCCGGGGCAGATCTGGCTCCAACACGCGAGCCGGCGGCGACGACGGCGACGACGACGACGCGAGCCTCCGACACGCGCGCCCGCCGCCACGGGAACCGGGGCGGGAACCGGGGCGGGAACCGCGCACTCACCAATTCGACGGAGATTTTGCTCCCCACAGCCGCCTGGGCGCGGTTTCGGCCCGATTTCGGCAAAATCTCCGTCGAATTCGTCAGGGCACCGGGGCAGGAGCTGCAGCACGGGCAGGAGCAAGCGCACGAGCCGGGGAGACGAGAAAGGGCCCGCCTGGAAGGCGGGCCCGATCAACGGATTCCGGTGGGAACCGGCACCGGTGCTACAGCGCTGCGAGCACCTCGCGCAGCAGGGTGGCGGTCTCGCTCGGCGTCTTGCCGACCTTGACCCCGGCGGCCTCGAGGGCCTCCTTCTTGCCCTGGGCGGTTCCGGCTCCGTTGGAGACGATGGCGCCGGCGTGGCCCATGGTCTTGCCCTCGGGGGCGGTGAAGCCGGCGACGTAGCCGATCACCGGCTTGGTGACATGGGCCTTGATGTACTCGGCCGCCTTCTCCTCGGCGTCGCCGCCGATCTCGCCGATCATGACGATGGCGAGGGTCTCCGGGTCAGCCTCGAACGCTTCGAGCGCGTCGATGTGGGTGGTCCCGATGATCGGGTCCCCGCCGATGCCGATCGCGGTGGAGAAGCCCAGGTCGCGCAGTTCGTACATCATCTGGTAGGTCAGGGTGCCCGACTTGGAGACGAGGCCGACCGGGCCCTTGCCGGTGATGTTCGCCGGCGTGATGCCGACGAGCGCTTCGCCCGGGGTGATGATGCCGGGGCAGTTCGGACCGATGATGCGGGTCTTGTTGCCCTTGGCGACGTTGTACGCCCAGAACTCGGCGGAGTCCTGCACGGGGACGCCCTCGGTGATGATGACGAGCAGCGGGATGCCGGCGTCGATGGCTTCGATCACGGCGTCCTTGGTGAAGGCCGGCGGAACGAACGCGATGGAGACATCCGCGCCCGTCTTCTCCATGGCCTCGGCGACCGTGCCGAACACGGGCAGTTCGACGTCGCCGTGCACGACCGTGGTGCCGGCCTTGCGGGCGTTGACGCCGCCGACGACCTGGGTGCCGGCCTTGAGCATGAGGGCGGTGTGCTTGGTGCCCTCACCGCCCGTGATGCCCTGCACGATGACCTTGGAGTCCTTGTTGAGGAAGATTGACATGTTCGAAAATCCCTTACTTCGCGGCGTGGGCGAGTTCGGCGGCCTTGTCGGCGCCCTCGTCCATGGTTGCGGCCAGTGTGACGAGCGGATGGTTGGCCTCGGCGAGGATGCGGCGGCCCTCCTCGACGTTGTTGCCGTCGAGGCGCACGACGAGCGGCTTGTTGGCGGCGCTGCCGAGTTCGGCGAGCGCGCCCACGATGCCCTTGGCGACGGCGTCACAGGCGGTGATGCCGCCGAAGACGTTGACGAAGACGGCCTTGACCTGCGGGTCGCCGAGGATGACGTCCAGTCCGGCCGCCATGACCTCAGCGGATGCTCCGCCTCCGATGTCGAGGAAGTTGGCCGGCTTGACGCCGCCGTGGTTTTCGCCCGCATAGGCGACGACGTCCAGGGTGCTCATGACGAGCCCGGCGCCGTTGCCGATGATGCCGACTTCGCCGTCGAGCTTGACGTAGTTGAGGTCGTTCTCTTTGGCCTTCGCTTCGAGCGGGTCCGCAGCGGCCGCGTCCTCGAGGAGGGCGTGCTTCGGGTGGCGGAAGCCGGCGTTCTCATCGATCGTGACCTTGCCGTCGAGCGCGATGATTTCGCCCTCTTCGGTCAGCACGAGCGGGTTGACCTCGACCAGGGTCGCGTCCTCACCCTTGAACACGGTGTAGAGCTGCACGAAGACCGGTGCGACCTTGTCGACCAGCTCGTCCGGGAACTTCGCCGCAATAGCGATCTCGCGGGCCGTGGCCAGGTCGATGCCGGCGATCGGGTCGATGGCGGTGTAGGCGAGCGCCTCGGGCTTCTCGACCGCGAGGACCTCGATCTCCACGCCACCCTCGTAGCTGGCGAGGGAGAGGTAGGAACGGTTGGTGCGGTCCAGCAGCACGGAGAAGTAGAACTCCTGTGCGATGCGCGCTCCGCCGGCAACCATGACCCGGTTGACGGTGTGGCCCTTGATGTCCAGGCCAAGGATCGCGCGACCGGCGGCCTCTGCGTCGTCGGGGGTCTTCGCGACCTTCACTCCGCCGGCTTTGCCGCGGCCGCCGACCTTCACCTGGGCCTTGACGACGACAACGCCGCCCAGCTTCTCGGCTGCAGCACGCACCTCCTCCGGAGTGTCCGCGATGATGCCCGGAAGAACCGGGACTCCATACTGTTCAAACAGGTCTCGTGCCTGATATTCGTAAAGATCCACGCTGCTCTTCCAATCCGCGTCGAAGCGTTCCTGCAAGGTCTTGAGGGGCAATGGGCACGGATGCCCGCGCCGCAAATAGCTCGACATCAAGACATACGTACCGTTTCAAACTCTAGCGTCCCACACGGGCATCGCGAACACCGCCCGGCTGGCCGCGCGGGCCGCAGACCGCGCGAAGGCTCAAAAAGCCCGCCGGTTCGTGCTGGCGCTCCGGGCATCCGACTGGTTGGATGCAGACATGACTGAACCGGAGCACGGCACCGAACCCCACTCCGCCGACCATGCCTCGCGCCTGAATTGGCTGCGGGCCGGGGTGCTCGGCGCCAACGACGGCATCGTGTCGGTGGCGGCCCTGGTGGTCGGCGTCGCGGCGGCGACCACGGATGCCGCGGCGATCCTGATCGCGGGCGTCGCCGCCCTGCTCGCCGGCGCGATCTCGATGGCCCTGGGCGAGTACGTCTCCGTGAGCAGCCAGCGCGACACCGAGCGGGCCCTGATCGCCAAGGAGACCTGGGAACTCGAGCACATGCCGGATCAGGAGCTCGCCGAGCTGGCGGGCCTGTACCAGGCGAAGGGTCTCAGCACGGATACGGCCCGGCTGGTGGCACTCGAGCTGACCTCGCACGACGCTCTGGCGGCGCACCTCGAGGTGGAACTGCACATCTCGGCCGAGGAGTTGTCCAACCCCTGGCACGCCGCGTACGCCTCCGCGATCGCGTTCACGGTCGGTGCGGTCCTGCCACTGCTGGCGGTGCTGCTGCCGCCGCCGGAATGGCGTCTGCCGGCCACCTTCCTCGCCGTCGCGGTCGCCCTGGTCATCACCGGCTGGCTGAGCGCGTACCTCGGCGGGAGCCCGAAGTCCCGCGCCATTTCCCGGGTGCTCGTCGGCGGCCTGCTCGCGCTCGGCGTCACCTGGGCGATCGGCTCCCTGATCGGCACCTCGGTCTGACCGGCACCTCGGTCTGTTCGACTCCCAGGCCGGCACCGCGGCCTGACCGACGCCCTGGCCGGCCCCGCGGCCCGATCCACGGCCGCCGTAGGCTGGAGGCATGGTAAACCAGCGAGTCCGCGCGTCCACCGTCCTTGTCTCGGCGGGCCTCGACGCCGCGCTGGTCCTGGTCTTCGTCCTGATCGGCCGGGCCAGTCACAGCGAGGGGCTGCTCGGCGCGCTCAGCACGTGGTGGCCGTTCCTCGGCGGGCTGGCCATCGGCTGGGTTGCCCTGCGCGCCTGGCGCAGCCCGCAGCGGATCGTCTGGACCGGCGTCGGTATCTGGCTGGCCGCCGTCGCCGGCGGAATGCTGCTGCGCCTGGTGAGCGGCCAGGGCGTGCAGCTGAGTTTCGTCATCGTCACGACGATCGTGCTCGGGGTGTTCCTGCTCGGCTGGCGCGGGCTCGCAGCCCTTCTGCGCCGGGCCCAGGCGCGGCGCGGCGCCCGCATCCACCCTCTCGCTCGCGCCGAACGGTGAGCAAGTCTCCTCTCCCGACGTGATCGAGGGGCCGAACTCACGGCTCGGCGAAAGGGGGCGGGCGTCCGCTCGGCGAGCAGCCCGGGGAAGGGGAGACTGACGGGTCGGGCATCCGTTCGGCGAGCAGCCCGACGACCCCTCGCCGAACCGTGAGAAGCGACCCTCTTCGAGCCCGGGAAGGGAGCGCAACTCACGGTTCGGCGAGGCCGGCAGAGCGGGCGGTTTTAGTTGAAACGTCAAGTTAGCGGTAGAATCGGGCCATGACCGAACCGCGCTGGCTGACCGACGACGAACGAGAAGCGTGGCTGCGGCTGATGGCCGTGACGATGCTGCTGCCGAACCGCCTCGAGCAGCAGTTGAAACGGGATGCCGGCCTGAGCCACTTCGAGTACTACGTGCTCGCGATGATCTCGGAGTGCGCCGACCGGTCGCTGGCACTGACCGAGCTGGCCTCCCGCACCAATTCCTCGCTGTCCCGACTCTCCCATGTGATCGCCCGGCTGGAAGCACAAGGCCTCCTGACCCGCGCCGCCTCGCCGAGGGACGGGCGCGCCTCGATCGCGACGCTGACGGATGCCGGCTGGGCCAAGGTGCTCGCCAGCGCCCCCGGCCACGTCGAAGAGGTGCGATCGGTCGTCTTCGACGCGCTCAGCGCCCGGCAGGTGTCCCAACTCAGCGACATCTGCGGCCGCATGCTGGCCACGCTCGACCCGCACCACCGGCTGCTCGGGCTCGGCTGAGCGGCTAGCGCTCGAGTTCGTCCTCGCCGGCCTCGAACGTGCGGTCCTCGATGCGGTCCTCGTCGACCGCGCGGTCCTCCGCGCGGTCCTCCGCGCGGTCCTCCTCATCGTCGAGGCCGACCGGGCGCTGGTCGGCGTCGGCCATCCACTCCGCCTCGCCTTCCTCTTCCTCCTCGGGGAGAAGGTCCTCTTCGAGGGTGCGGTCGATGTCGTCGATTTCGCGCTCCTCGTCGACTCCCTCGCTCGCGGCATCCGCTCGCCGCGGCCAGAGCCCGTCCGGGTCAGTTGCCATGGTCACCACCTCCTGGTTCGACGGCGGCCACCCCGAAGGCGCCCCCGCCCGGGCAACGGTACGCTCCCGGAACCGAAGCGACAAGGCTGCCGACAAGGCTGCCGGCGGGGGCAGCCCGCGGGGTGCCCGGCCACCTCGGCCCGGCTCAGGCGGGGCCCGCCCGCAGCCCCGGTGTGGCGAGCAGCGAACCGTCCCTCAGCACGGCGAGCACCTCGATCTCGAAGTTCTCGGTGCTGCGGTTCAGTGCGTCCTCGCCGCCGGCGATGATGGTCGTGGCCAGCACGTCCGCGGTCACGATGTCTCGGCCGAACACGCTGACCTGGCGGTACGGGGACACCCCGCCGTCGACCGTCGTCCAAATGTGCTCCCCCCGCTCCGCACTGCCCGAGCTGGCCACGGCGCGCAGCGGCCTGGCCAGAGGCACGGAGGCGAGCAGGGCCTGCCGGTCCGCCGGGTCGACGATCGCGGCCAGCCAGTCCTGCCCCGGCGCCTGGTGACCGCTGACGAGGATGTCCCCGCCCGCGTTCAGGGACCAGTCGCCGGCACCCCGGGCGGCGAGCAGGTCGCCCGCCTCCTGGATGGCCAGGCTCTTGACCACTCCGGACAGGTCGATGGCGCCGTCCGCCCGGTGCGGGGTGAAGACCCCGTCGGTGCGGTCGCGCCAGTCCAGGGCGAGGGCGTAACAGACCCGGAGGGTGTCGCTGGCCTGGGTGAGGCGAACCTGCCCGCGGTTGACCCGGCTCAGTTCCGAGTCCGGCCGGTACAGGCTGAACTGCTCGTCCCAGCGCCGGAACACGCCCTCGACCGTGGCCCGGGTCTCCAGCGCGGGGATGCGGGGTTGCGCGCCGCCGTCGAGTGCTGCGGCGTCACCGGCGGTCGCACCCAGACGGATGCTGACGACGGTCCCCATGGTCTCGACCAGCAGCGCCGCCACACCGGAGCCGCCCGGCAGCACGGGCGACGGCGGCGTCAGAAGACTGTTATGCCGCATCAGAACTGGGCGGCGTCGAGGGCCGCCTGCATCGATTGCAGGTAACCGGCGGTCGTGTAGGTCGCGCCGCTGACGTTCTGCACCTGGGCTGACTGCGCGGTGAGCACCTCGGACCGCAGGATCGGCGCGGCCTGGTTGCTGATTGCCACCGATCTCGGGTCGTGGTCGGTCAGGTGCAGGGCGCTCACCTCGGTGATCGTGCCGTTGTCGATGGTCACCGACACCTGCACGTTGCCGAAGCGGGTCTGCACGACCGACCCGTCGAAGGTCCCGGTGACCCCGGCGGGGGTGGCCGCGACCGGCGCGGTCGCTGCCGCCGGCGCCTGGGCCGCCTCCCCCGTTCCCGCGGTCGGCGTGGTTGCTGACGGTGTCGTTGCGGACGTCGCGGCTGGCGTCGTCGACGCGGCCGGGGTGGTCGTTGCCGTGGTCGCACTGGCCAGGGTGGCCTGCAGGGATTCCGCGGCCGGCGCGCCGACCATCCAGCCGATCGCCAACACCGAAACGGAGGCCAGGGCGGCCGAGGCCGCTGCTCGTATTCTCACCAGTCGAACCTTTCAAAATGGATTTGTCGTGTGGGCAGGCCGGCCGAGCGGGCGTCCCGCACGACCTCGTCGGTCCAGCGGCGCGGGCCGCAGATGTAGACATCCGACTCGCGGAGCTGCGGCACCAGGGTCTTCAGGCTGACCCGGGCCGACACCGCTTTGGCAGGGAGCCACGTGTTCAGCCCGGCGGGGCGCTTGCCGGCGATGATGCGCAGTTCGGCGCCACGGGCCTGGCAGAGGGCGGCCAGTTCGTCGGCCAGGTAGCTGTCTTCGGCCGTGTGGGCGCGCAGGATGACCGTGGCGTGCCCCGGCAGGAACGTCGCCGTTTCCAGCAGCGAGCGGATCGGGGCGACGCCGATGCCGGCGGCCACGAGCACGAGCCGCGGGGAGGTCCTGGCCCGGTCGGTGAAGAGGCCGTAGGGCCCCTCGAAGCTCACCCGGGTGCCGCGGCGCAGGCCGGGCAGGGCCGCGGAGGCGTCGCCGAGGGCACGCACGGTGATCCGCAGCGAGTTGCCGGTGGGGGCGGCGGAGAGGGAGAACGGGTGCGCCTGCCACCAGAGTCCCGGCGTCCAGAAGCGCCAGATGAAGAACTGGCCGGAGCTGGCCTTGAGCCGGCGCAGCCGGCGCCCGGACAGGCGGATCGAGACGACTCCGTCGCCGACCTCGTCGACGCCCTCCACCACGAGCCGGGCCCGCAGTGAACGCACGACCGGCAGGATGAACCGGAAGACCAGGATCGACCCGGCCACCCCGGTGTACAGGGCCAGCCAGTAGTACCACTGGGCCGATCCCGCGATCAACAGGCTGCCGGAGGTCAGCTGGTGCGGGAGCGCGGCCAGGACCGCGGCGTAGGAGAGCAGGTGCACGATGTGCCACACCTCGTAGGGCAGGCGGTGCCGCACGATCACGAGGGAGGTGACGACGACGAGGATCAGGAGACCGAGGCCGGCCAGGGCCAGGAGCATGTCCGGCAGCTGGGTGATCATGCTCCACGCCTCGGCGAAGATGGTGACCTTGCCGGCGAGCGAGTAGCCGGTGATCAGGAGCACGACGTGCGCGAGGATCAGGTACAGGGCGGGCTTGCCCAGCGACTGGTGCAGCGCCATGGCGCTGTCGTGGCCGAAGGCCCGGTCGATCGCGGGCAGCCGGGCGGCCAGGAGCATCATCACGAGCAGCAGGTCGGTGCCGACGAGCCCGGTCAGCACGCCGAGGGAGGTGATCGCGTCAGCGGGAGTGGAGAACCGGGCGGCCCCGCCGTCGCCGAGGAACAGTGCGATCGAGACGGCCACGGAGACGAAGCAGAGCACCTGCAAGGTGTCGGCCAGCCGCATCCGTCGCTTGTATTCGGGCCGGATGCGCGGGGTCGGGGCCACCCTGAGGGGCCGTTGGGTGACGCGGGTGTCGAAGCTCATGAGTGAAGCTTCTCGAGACAACCAATCGGGACGCTATCGACGACCTGTGAACAACCTGTGCGCTTCCGATGCGCGGGGGCGGACTGCTCAGGCGGCCGGGTGCCGCGGGCCGTGCCGGGCCACGGCCCGCGCCGCAAGCACGATCAGGATCGCGACCGCGCCGCCGAGCGCGGTCTCGACCACGCGGTCGACCAGCAGCGCCGGGACCGCGGTGGGGCCGGCCAGGTGGGCGACGGTCAGCGCCAGGGGGGTGACGAAGAGCAGGGCTGCGCCGTAGTGGCGGCCGATCAGAATCTCCGCGCCGAACTGGCCGACCGCGATCACCGCGATCAGCACCCAGACGGATGGCCCCGGCAGCAACACGAGTCCGGTCACCGCGACGCCGAGCACGGTGCCGACGATGCGGTGCACGGCGCGGGAGATCGAGTGCGCGGCCCGCGGCGGCGGAAGCACCGCCACCACGCTGACGACGGCCCAGTAGGGGTGCCCGATGCCGGCCAGCATCGCGAGGGCGCCGGCCAGGAGCACCCCGGCCGCGTTCTGGGCGATGGTGAACCACACCTGCGGGTCGCGGACGGCGGCCGGGCGCAGGAGCGGCTCGCGGGGCAGGAGCTTGAACAGGTCGGTGGAACGGTCGCCGGCCAGGCGCCGGAACCACCAGCCCGACATGGTCAGCAGCCAGGCGAAGGCCGCCGCTGCGACGCCCACGAGCAGCCGGGGAACGACCTCCGCCGCCGGCGTCGGGATCTGGGCGCAGACCAGGTAGGCGAAAACGAAGAAGATGGGCGTTCCGGGGAACAATCCGTACGTCGACGCCACCAGGATCCCCGCCGTGATCACGCCCAGCAGGCCGAGCACCAGCACGGGCAGGGCCGCCCCGGTCACGGCCATCGAGAGCCCGAGCGCGAGGCTGACGAGCATGCAGGCCGCCGCGACGCTGACCGTGCGCGCCCGGAGCCGGTACGGTTCGCTCCGACCGTACAGCGAGGTCATCGCCCCGAACGACGCATAGGCCGCCCAGTCGATCCGACCGATGGCCACCAGCACGATCAGGGGCGCCACGACGGCCATGCTGGCCCGGGAGGCCACCTCGAGGTCGAGGGCGGGGAGGGATTTCACCCGCTCGAGCAGGGACTCGGGCTTACCTTCCGGTGCGCCGGGCTCCGCGGCGCGCGGCCCCGCCACTAGATCTTCTCGATCGGCGCGATCTTGATCAGGAGCTTCTTTGCGCCCGCCGTGTCGAACTGCACGTGCGCGATCCGTTTGGTGCCCTCGCCGGTGACCTGGTTGACGCGGCCCTCGCCGAAATCGACGTGACGGATGCGGTCGCCCGCTGCCAGGGTGAGGTCACCGTTGTCGCGCACCTGGCTCGGCACCCGGTTGGCCCACTCGGTCTTCGGTTTCGGTGCTGGCGGCAGGGCCTGCGGCTCGCCGCGCTTGGCGAAGCCGCCGCCGAATCCGTCCCGCCTCGCGTTCAGCGCCCGGGGCTGGGTGCCCCCGCGGGAATTGGCCATGCCCGGGGACTGCTTCCAGTCGATCAGGGCGACCGGGATCTCCTGCAGGTAACGACTGGGCATCGCCACGTTGATATCGCCGAACTGGGCCCGGGTCATCGCCAGGGACAGGTAGAGGCGCTGGCGGGCCCGGGTGATGCCCACGTAGAAGAGGCGCCGTTCCTCGGCGGGCCCGCCGGGCTCGTTGGCCGACATCTGGTGCGGCAGCAGCCCCTCCTCGACGCCGGTGAGGAACACGGCCTCGTATTCGAGCCCCTTGGCCGTGTGCAGGGTCATCAGCGACACCGTGCCGGAGGCGTCGTCGAGGTCGTCGGCGGCGGCCACCAGGGAGACCTGGGTGAGGAAGTCGACCAGCCCCGAGTCGGGGTTCTCTTTGTTGAAGTCCTTGGTCTGGGCGACGAGTTCCTCGATGTTCTCGGCGCGCGCCTCGTCTTGTGGGTCGCGGCTGTTCCGGAGCAGGGTGAGCAGTCCGCTGCCGTCGAGCAGGAAGGTGAGCAGCTCGGACACGTTGGCCGTGCCGGCCGGGTTCTCCGGGTCGAGCTTGCCCGCCGCTTCGTCGAGCAGGGTGGCGAGCTTCAGGATGGCCCCGGTCACCTTGGGGCCGAGGCCCAGCGACGAGGAGTCGCGCATGGCCTGCCGGAAGCTGATCTGGTTCGCCTCGGCGAAACTGGCCAGCGCCGTCTCGGTGGCCGGCCCGATCCCGCGCTTGGGGGTGTTCAGGATGCGGCGCAGGGCCAGCTCGTCGGTCGGGTTGGCGACCGCGATCAGGTACGCCAGAGCATCCTTGATCTCGGCGCGCTCATAGAACTTGGTGCCGCCGACGACGCGGTAGGGCACCGCGGAGCGCACCAGGATCTCTTCCAGCGCACGGGTCTGCGCGTTGGTGCGGTAGAACACGGCCATGTCGCGGTAGGCCATGCCGGCCTGGTGCAGCACCTCGATCTCGTCGGACACGAACTGGGCCTCGTCGTGGCCGGAGTACGCCGTGTAGCCGACGATCTTCTCGCCGTCGCCGCCCGCGCTCCACAGCCTCTTGTCTTTGCGGTCGAAGTTGTGGCCGATCACGGCGTTCGCGGCCGAGAGGATGTTCTGGGTCGAGCGGTAGTTCTGCTCCAGCAGGATCACCTTCGTGCCCGGGAAGTCGCGCTCGAACTCGCTGATGTTGCGGGTGTCCGCGCCACGGAACGCGTAAATGGACTGGTCGGAGTCGCCGACCACGGTGAGCGAGGCCCCGGGGATGCCGCCGGTGGCGTCGCGCAGGTTGCGCACGTGCACGCCCTGCGCCTCCATCTCCTCGGCCAGAGCGGGCTCGACCGGGCGTGTCAGCTCCCGCACGAGCGAGTACTGGGCGTGGTTGGTGTCCTGGTATTCGTCGACCAGGATGTGGCGAAACCGGCGCCGGTAGAGGGCCGCGATCTTCGGGAAGGCCCGGAACAGGTAGACCGTCTCCCCGATCAGGTCGTCGAAGTCGAGGGCGTTCGCGGCGCGCAGCCGGCTGGTGTACTGCCGGAAGATCTCGACGAACATGACCTCCTGCGGGTCGCTCATGTTCGCATTGCGGGCGTAGGAGTCGGCGTCGGCGAGCTCGTTCTTGAGCTTGGAGATCTTCGCGGAGGCATTGCCGGGGGTGAACCCGAGGGTGTCGGCGTCGAGGGCCTTGATGATGCGCTTGAGGGTGACCTTGCTGTCGGCCGAGTCGTAGATGCTGAAGGTGGGCGATAGGCCCGCGTTCTCGGCCTCGCGGCGCAGGATGCGCACGCAGGAGGAGTGGAAGGTGGAGATCCACATTCCGTCGGCACCCTGGCCGAGGATGACCTTGACCCGCTCGCGCATCTCGGCGGCGGCCTTGTTCGTGAAGGTGATGGCGAGGATCTGGCTCGGCCAGGCCTCGCGGGTCTCCAGCAGGCTGGCGATGCGGCGGGTGAGCACGCTGGTCTTGCCGGAGCCGGCTCCGGCGATGATCAGCAGGGCCGGGCCGCGGTACAGGACGGCTTCTCTCTGCTGACGGTTGAGCCCCTCCAGCAGGGGGCTCTCGTAGCCGCTGTCGTCGGAGCGGCCGTGACCGGCCCCGTCGAGAATGATGGGCGCCGCGGAAGGGACCTCGCGGGTGGGCGTGTGATCCGGGTCGAAGAGCGTCGTCATATCGATCACAATTCTAGGTGGTGCGTCTGACAGGGCCCCGTTCAGCCGGGGGTTCGGCCCGCGGGGTCAGTCCTCGGCCGCCAGTTCGTCGCGCACGGTGACGGCCAGGTCGGGATGGTCGGCGAAGACCCCGTCGATGCCGGTGCCCAGGATAGTGCGGAACTCGGACTGCCAGTCCCCGTAGTCGGCCCGCAGGCGTCCGCGGCGGAACGTCTTCGCGAGAAAACGGTTCTCGGGGCGCAGGGTCCAGCAGTAGATCTCCAGCCGGGCGGCGTGTGCGGCGTCGACCAGGTCGGTGGCCCCGGTGACCTGCCCGTCGGCATCCGTCTCGAGGATCAGCGATTTGGGCACGCTGATGCCGTCGATCCGCCCGCTCAGCCCGTAGAGCCCGGCGTCGGTGAGGTAGTCGGCGTACCGGGGCGCGTTCTTCAGGCCGAGCCGGGCCACCTCGTCGAACGGCTTGCCGCGCGCCTCGAGCAGGAAGATCCGCTTGCCGTAGATGCCGCGCGCGTAGATCTTGCCGAGGAGGCTGCGTTCGAAGCTCTCGATCGTGAGGCGGCCGTCGCCGGCGTTCCAGCCGGCGGTGTTCACCTCGGCCGCGAACAGCTCGTCGAGCGGGAGCCCGATCGAGTCGAAGTAGGTGGCGTGCTTGATCTCGGCGACGATCCCGATCGGCCGCCTCGCCCGCCCGGCGACCCGGTCGATGAGCTTGAACGCGTCCCGCAGGCGCAGCAGCGGGAAGCGGTCGTCGAACGTGGCACTGGCCTTGCGCACCTCGGGCAGTCGCTCCCGTGCGCGCAGGGTGCGCAGCTCGGCCCAGGTGAAGTCCTCGGTGAACCAGCCGGTGAGCTCGATGCCGTCGATTTCCTTGGTCACCCGGCGAGAATGGAATTTGGGGTGGGAGGCGACATCCGTCGTGCCGGAGATCTCGTTCTCGTGGCGCACCACGAGAACGCCATCGCGGGTGGCCACGATGTCGGGTTCGACCGCGTCCGCCCCGAGGGCAACGGCCAGTTCGTAGGCGGACCGGGTGTGCTCGGGTCGGTAACCGCTCGCCCCGCGGTGGCCGATCACAATCGGTTGCATCTTCCAACCCTACGCGGGGAACTGCCAGAATCGAGGCGATGACACCCTGGACCGTCCCCCCGACCCGCCTGTACCGGTGGGGCTCCTCGCGCGCGCGCTATTTTGCGGGCCTGACCCTGGTCGCGCTCGGGGTGGCCGCCACGAATTTCACCAGCACCTACAGCCTTCTCTTCGTCCTGATCGGCCCCTCCCTGCACGTGATCGGCTGGCTCGTGCTGCCGGGGGCGCTGTGGCGTCGGCTCCTCGTGCTGATCCCCGCGCTGCTGGCCGGGCTGATTCTGCTCGGCGGCGCCGACTTCACCGGCGCCTTTGCCGTGCTCCTGGCCTGCTGGCTGTTCGTGCGGCACCGCCCCCTCCTCAGCTACCCGGCCCTGCTCGCGCCGATCGCGGTCAGCTTCATCCTCAAGGACGCGCTGAGCAGCTACGACCAGAACTGGATCGGCTACCTCGCGGGCACGGTCACCGCGGTGGCCTCGGCCTGGCTCGCCTGGTGGCTGCACGGCTGGGCGGCCGGTCGCCGCCCCCGCCGGGCGCCCAGGCCTCGTGCCGGCCAGCCGGATGCCGCGGACCAGACGGATACCGCTGAGGCCGCAGATATCTCGGCGGATCCTCAGCAGATCTGAATAGACTTCGGGGTAACCTCCAGTGCCGTCCGGCCCTGGTCCCTGAACCCACTCGATTGTGAGCCCGGAAACCATGGCATCCTCCAACCCCGCATTCTCCCGAAACGCCGCTTTCGGCGCTCCTGGCGCCGTTGCAGCGGGCAAGGTGCTCTCCGACAGCGACCTCCAGGGCATGTTCAACGCCCCCTCCGCCGGCTCGCAGGAGACCGACCGGATGACCTACGACGACACCATCCGCAAGACGGTGCTCAGCTTCGTGATCCTGCTCGCGGCCGCGGCCCTCGGCTGGGTCATCACCCCGGTCACGATGATCCCGCTGATCCTCGGCGCGGTCGTCGGCCTGGTCCTCGGCTTCGTCAACGCCTTCAAGAAAGAGCCGTCGCCCGCCCTGATCCTGGCCTACGCGGCCGCCGAGGGCCTGTTCGTCGGTGGCATCTCGGTCGTCTTCGAGCAGATGTACGGCGGCGTCGTCACGCAGGCCGTGCTCGCCACCCTCGTGGTCGTCGGCGTCACCCTCGCCCTCTTCGCCAGCGGCAAGGTGCGCGCCTCCAAGCGGGCCACCAAGGTCTTCATGATCGCCATGATCGGCTACGGGGTCTTCTCCCTGATCAACTTCGGCCTGATGGCCTTCGGCGCGAACACGAACGCGTTCGGCCTGCGCAGCGCCGACTTCATGGGCACCGGAATCCCGTTCGGCGTCATCATCGGCCTCCTCGCCGTCGTGATGGCCGCCTACTCGCTGGTGCTCGACTTCGACTACATCCAGCGCGGCGTCAACAACCGTGCTCCCCGCAAGTACGGCTGGACCGGCGCCTTCGGCATCATGGTGACCGTCGTCTGGCTCTACGTGGAACTGCTGCGCCTCTTCGCCATCTCGCGCAACTAGCACCGCACCGCTTCACCCGGAAGGGCCGCCCCGAGGGGCGGCCCTTCCGTCGTTCCGGCCACCTGCCGCGTCATCAACTTCCCTCAACTCCCGCTGCGCATCTCCCGGTCGATGTCCGCCTCGGTGATCGGCCGCCGGTAGAGGGTGTTCCACGCGTCCAGCAGGAGCGCCACACCCCAGCCGGCCAGCACCCAGCCGGGCCAGAAATAACCTCCACCCACGAAGAACCAGACTCCGACCAGGAACGCGTTGACCACCACATAGGCGACCAGGTCCCCCGTCAGCTTGCGCTTCCTCTCCAACCGCCGGCGCGCGAGGTCGCGATCCGTCACCGCCCGACCGTAATAGTCAGGGCTGAACTGCCCTCCGGACTCATCAGGTTTTTCTGCCATGACGCCACCTCCCGCGCTTTCCGTTGGTCGTTCTCCACCACCCGGAAAGATACCCGCCCCCGCCCCGCCCCGCTCTCCCACGCCGTCCCCCGCCCGCCGTCCCCCGCCCGCCGTCCCCCGCTCTGCTCTCCCCCGCTCTGCTCTCCCCCGCTCTGCTCTCCCCCGCTCTGACAGTTCCCGCTCTGACAGTTCCCGCTCTGACAGTTCCCGCTCCGGTCGAGAGTGCCCGCTGCGCCGGTCACTCTCGACCGGAACGGGAACACTCGCGCGCGAGGCAAAAAAACACCCTCGTTCACAAGCACGAGGGTGTTTTCTTGACGGCGGGAAGTTCAGGCAGCCGCCCCTACTCCCATTCGATGGTCCCCGGCGGCTTGGACGTGACGTCGAGCACGACGCGGTTGACTCCCGACACCTCGTTCGTGATCCGGTTGGAGATCCGCGCCAGCAGGTCGTACGGCAGGCGGGTCCAGTCGGCCGTCATCGCGTCCTCCGACGACACTGGGCGCAGCACGATCGGGTGACCGTAGGTGCGTCCGTCGCCCTGCACCCCGACGGAGCGCACGTCGGCGAGCAGCACCACCGGGCACTGCCAGATCTCACGGTCGAGGCCCGCGGCCGTCAGCTCGGCGCGCACGATCGCATCCGCGTGGCGCAGCAGGTCGAGCCGGTCCTGGGTGATCGCACCCACGATCCGGATGCCCAGGCCGGGTCCGGGGAACGGCTGGCGCTGCACGATCTCGGCCGGCAGTCCCAGCTCGGCGCCGATCGCTCGCACCTCGTCCTTGAACAGCGTGCGCAGCGGTTCGATCAGCTCGAACTGCAGGTCCTCCGGCAGGCCGCCCACGTTGTGGTGGCTCTTGATGTTGGCCGTGCCACTGCCGCCGCCGGACTCGACGACGTCCGGGTAGAGGGTGCCCTGAACGAGGAAGCGGATCGGGTCGCCATCCGTTTCGGCCGCTTCCCGGATCAGCTCGGCCTGGGCCTGCTCGAAGGTGCGGATGAACTCGCGGCCGATGATCTTGCGCTTGGTCTCCGGGTCGCTGACGCCCTCGAGCGCGGTCAGGAACTGCTCCCGCACGTCGACGGTGACCAGGCGCACGCCGGTGGCCTTGACGTAGTCTTCCTCGACCTGGCGGCGTTCGTCCTGCCGCAGCAGGCCGTGGTCCACGAACACGCAGACGAGCTGGTCACCGATGGCCTTGTGCACGAGGGCGGCGGCCACGGCGGAGTCCACGCCGCCGGAGAGCCCGCAGATGACCTTGCCGGTGCCGACCTGGGCCTGGATGCGGGCCACCTGTTCGGCGATCACGTTGCCGCTGTTCCAGTCGCCGGGGATGCCGGCGGCGCGGTGCAGGAAGTTCTCGAGCACGTTCTGGCCGAACTCGGAGTGCTTGACCTCGGGGTGCCACTGCACGCCGTAGAGCCGGCGCTCGTCATTCGCGAAGGCGGCGACCGGGGTCGACGCGGTGGAGGCGAGCACCGAGAAGCCGGCGGGGGCCTTCGACACGGAGTCGCCGTGGCTCATCCACGCGGTCTGCTCGGCCGGCTGCCCGGCCAGCAGCGCGTTGCTGCTGTCGGTGACTCTGACCGGGGTCGCGCCGTACTCGCTCTGTCCGGTGCGGGCGACCTCGCCGCCGAGGGTCGTCGCCATCACCTGGAAGCCGTAGCAGATGCCCAGGATCGGGATGCCCAGGTCGAAGATGGCGGGGTCGAAGGTGGGGGCACCCTCGGCGTAGACGCTCGAGGGTCCGCCGCTGAGCACGATGCCGAGCGGGTTCTTCTCGGCGACCTCGGCCGCGGTGATCGAGTGCGCGACGATCTCTGAATACACGGATGCCTCCCGCACCCGGCGGGCGATCAGCTGCGCGTACTGGGCGCCGAAGTCCACCACCAGGACGGGGCGGGCTCCGGTCTGGGCGGCCACGGCGCTCATGAACGGGCCTGCTCGGTCGCGGCGGCGGCACCGGTGCCGGTGCCGGTGCCGGTGCCGGCGGCCTCACGGCTCGCCAGGAAGGCGGTGACCTCACGGTCGACGCGCACCTCGAGGAAGAACGACAGGGTCGGGATGATGCCGCCGAGCGCGATCAGCAGGAAGCGCGGGAACGACCAGCGCATCAGGCTCCACAGCTGGAAGTCGCTGAACAGGTACAGCACGTACAGCCAGCCGTGCACGATCAGGATGCCCGTGCTCAGGTTGAACGCGGTCACCGTACCCCGGTCCACGAGGGCGAGGAATCCGTTCGGACCATTCACCTCGAGCTCCAGCTGAAGGACGAACTTCAGGAAGACTTCGACGCAGAGCAACAGCAGGAAAACACCGGTGATGATCGAGGACACCCGGTAGAGCCGGAGCGCACCGGAGATTTTCGGGATGTCGGCGGGCTTTGGTTCAAGAGGCATGCGCCAATTCTAGACGGCCTCCGCCGCGGCGATGGCGGCCTGCTCCTGCTCGCGCTCCCAGGCATCGCGCGCGAGCCGGTACCAGAGGAACACGGCGAAACCGGCGAAGACGGCCCACTCGAGGGCGTAGAAGATGTTGAGCCAGTTGATGGAGGCATCGCTCACCGGCGCGGGCGAGTCGATCCTGGCCAGGCCGGCGGCGGCATCCGTGTCGACGATGTACCCGGCGTAGACAGACTGGTCGGTGAAATCCCTCCACTCGTTGATCAGGGCGGCGGTCGAGACGGTGGTCTGGGTGTGCGGGTCGCGCGTCTCGTCAGGCACGACGGGGGCCTCGGAGGGCACGAACCGCCCGGTCAACGTCTGCGCCTGACCGGCCGGCGCGGCGGCGAACTCGTCGATGGCCGCGGCGGCCGCCCGCTCGGTCGGCGCCCAGCCGCGCGCCACGGCGATGTTCGCGGCGTCGTCCGCCGTGATGAATCGGCTGACCACCCAGAATCCGCTGGCGCCGCCGTTGAAGCGGTCGCTGATCAGTTGCTCGTCGCCGGGCAGGAACGACCCGTCCACGGTGACCAGCTGGCCCGTGGCCGCCTCGCGCGGCGGGCCGTCCGGCGGCACGGCCTCGGCGAGAGGCTGCACGGTCTCGGTGGTGCGCTCCACGACCTCGCCGGAGGCGATGGCGCGCTCGAGCTGCCACCGGCCGAGGAGAGCGAAGGCCGCCGCGACCAGCAGAGCCAGGAGCAGGGCGAGGATCCAGCGTGGGCGGAGCATGGTCTTGGTCATGAGTAGTCCCCTGTTCCGGCGCCGCGACCGGAGTCGCGCGGCGGCTTCTCGGCCGGGCCGGCGTCGCTGGTGAAACGGTCGGTGACGAAATCGAGCATGGAGTCGGAGGCGCTCGGTTCGTCTTGCGCGCCGGGCTCCGAGCCCGGACGGGCGCGGGCGGCGACCCGCTCGGCGGCCCGCTGGGTCTCTGGGCCGGGCGTGGCGCCGGTGTCGGCGGTGACGGCTTCGACCAGCGCGATTTCCTCGGCCAGCATCGCGTCGACGGGGCGCCTGGGCACCGGAACCGCGTTCCCGCGGCGCCGGAGGGCGGCCCCGATCTTCTCCGAGTTCGCGGCGAACAGCGGCCCGAGGATGGCCATGGTGAGCACGTACAGACCGGCGAACGGCTGCAGGCGCTGGTCGAGGCCAGCGCTGACCGAGAGGGTCGCGAGGATCAGCGTGAATTCGCCGCGATTCACGAAGATCGCCGCGGTATTCAGGCCCTCCCGGGCACCCATGCCGTGCAGCCTGGCCATCAGCATCCCGGATACCAGGCTCAACACGAAGGTCATCGCGACGGCGAGCAGCACGATGGTGATGACCGACCCGAATTCGGCCACGTTGAGGGCGAGGCCGAAGTTGAGGAAGAAGAAGGCCCCGAACACGTCACGCAGCGGAACCGCCACGCGCTCGATCCGGCCGCGGTAGGTGCTCGCGCCGAGCACCACCCCGATCAGGAAGGCGCCGATCGCATCCGTCACCCCGATGATTTCCCCGATCCCGGCGAAGAGCACGGCGAGCCCGAAGAAAAGGATGGTGAACAGCTCGTCGTCCTTGGTACGCATCAGCCGGGACACCACCTTCGCCCCCCAGCGGGCGACGGAGAACATGACGACGAGGAAGAGGAACGCGATGCTCAGCTGCAGCACGATCGGCCAGATCTCGGTCTTGCCGCTGAGCACGACGGAGACGATCGCCAGGTAGATCGCGATGAAGATATCCCCGACGACGGTGACGCCGAGGATCATCGGCGTTTCCTTGTTCGCCAGCCGGCGCAGTTCGATCAGCAGCTTGGTGATGATGGCGCTCGAGCTGGTGCCGGTCATCCCCGCGATGACGAGGGCCTCCCGGGTGCCCCAGCCGACCATGAGGCCGAACCCGAAGCCGACGCCCATGTTGATCAGCACGTAGGATCCGCCGGAGATCAGGAGTTTTCCGGCGTCGCCGAAGAATGCCTCCTGGTCGAATTCGAGTCCCAGGCTGAACAGGAGCAGGATCAGGCCGAAAATGGCGATCAGTTCGATATCCGCCGAGTGGAAGTTGAGCGGGAACCAGCCGCTGTTCGGGCTCGCCAGGAGCCCCACGATCATGTAGATCGGGATGGACGGCAGCCCGATCAGTTTTCCGGCGCGGCCCAGAACGTACGCGACGACGAGCAGGATGCCAAGAGTGATGAGGTCTTCGCCGAGGTTCATCGGTTAGCCCCCGGGCGGCGCATCGACGGTCTTGGCCCTGACCTCGCCGGTGCGGAAGAACGCGAAAGCCTTCGCGACCTTCTCCGGCGAGCCGGCGACGACGAGCGTGTCGCCGGGGAACACCCGGAAGTCGTGGGCGGGCGCCGGGTTGGCGGACTCCCCCCGCACGACGGCGACCACGGTGAGGCCCGCGATGCCGCGGTCGGCCGGGTTCCCCAGCGTCTGGCCGGCGATGTGGTCTTCGTAGTCGACGGTGAACCAGTCGATGCTGAGGCCGGGGATCTGGTCGAGCGCGGTGAGCGACTCGGTGATCTGGGTGCCGCCGAGCAACTCGGCCAGGGTGTGCGCCTCGTCCTCGTTCAGGCGCAGGGACACCTTGGCGGCGTCGGGCCCGCCCTCGTCGTCCGCGAACGTGATGAGGTCGCTGTGCCCCGAGCGGTGGGCGATCACGCCGACCTTGCCGCCGTCATCCGTGATGAAGGTGTGGAGCACTCCCACGCCGGGAAGTTTGACCCGCCTAACGTCAACCATGGTTACGACTCCTGAGACTTGAGGGCAGTCGGGCCAGTCTACCGGAGTGCACTCCCACGCTCGCCGGACGCCGGCCGCCCCGCCCCGCACCGCTCTGCCCTAACCAATTCGACGGAGCTCTTACTCTAAAAAGCGCCGTGGGGCGCATTCCGGCCCGAAATCGGCAAAATCTCCGTCGAATTGGTTCAGGCGCGGGCGGGCTGGCGGGAACGACGCGGGAACGACCAGCGGATGCGGCGAGCGCGCCGCATCCGCTGGCCCCGGCCTACTTCGTGGCGACGATGTCGGGGGCCTCGAGGCGCACCCGGTCGGCGGACTCGTCGTCCGGCTGCTTCTGCGACGCCCGTTCGGCCGCGACCCGCTTGAGGTAGTGGCCCACTTCGCGCTGTTCCCGGGCCTCGTCCCAGCCGAGCACCCCGGCGAGCAGGCGGGCCGCCACGGGAGCCGCGGACACGCCGCGATCCCAGGCCTCGATCGAGATGCGGGTGCGCCGGGCGAGCACGTCCTCGAGGTGCAGGGCGCCCAGGTGCGAGGCCGCATAGACGACCTCCGCCTCGATGTAGTCGTCGGCCCCCGGCAGCGGGTCGGCCAGCGACGGTGTCTCGCGGATGAGGTCGAGCAGTTCGTCGGTCAGGGTGCCGTAGCGGTTCAGCAGGTGCTCGATCCGCACCGTGTGCAGGCCGAAGGCCCTGGCGATCCGGCTGCGCTTGTTCCACGCAGCCTGGTAACCCTCGGCCCCGAGCAGCGGGATGTCGTGCGTGGTCGATGCCGGAATCCGGCCGTCGAGGGCAGCGACGGCCGCGTCGATCGCATCCTTCGCCATCACCCGGTAGGTGGTCCACTTGCCGCCCGCGATCACGACCAGTCCCGGCACGGAATGGCCGACGAGGTGCTCCCTGGACAGCTTCGACGTGCTCTCCGATTCCCCGGCCAGCAGGGGCCGGAGTCCCGCGTAGACCCCCTCGACGTCTTCCCTGGTCAGCGGCACCCGCATCACCGTGTTGACGGTTTCGAGCAGGTAGTCGATGTCCGCGGCCGTGGCCGCCGGGTGCGCCTTGTCCAGGTGCCAGTCGGTGTCGGTCGTGCCGATCAGCCAGTGCCGGCCCCAGGGGATCACGAACAGCACGCTCTTCTCGGTGCGCAGCAGCATGCCCATCGCCGATTGGAACCGGTCCCGGGGCACGACCAGGTGGATGCCCTTCGAGGCCCGAACCTTGAACGTGCCGCGTTCGCCGACCATGCGCTGGGTGTCGTCGGTCCAGACCCCGGTCGCGTTCACGACCTGCTTGGCCCGCACCTCGAACCGCTCGCCGGTCTGCAGGTCGTGCGCGTGCACGCCCACCACCCGCTCGCCGACCTTGATGAACCCCTCGACGCGCACCCGGCTGGCCGCGTGCGCGCCGTAGAACGATGCCGTGCGCACGAGCGAGGCCACGTAGAGCGCGTCGTCGACCTGGGCGTCGTAGTACGCGATGCCGCCGTGCATCGCGTCGTCCCGGAGGCTGGGCACGAGTCCCCGCACCTGCCGCTTGGACAGGTGGCGGTGATGCGGCACCCCGGGCGGACGCCCGCCGGTGTAGGAGAACAGGTCGTAGAGCAGCATGCCGGCGCCCACGTAGAAGCGTTCCTTGAACCGGGTCGTGAGCGGGTAGAGGAAGCGCACCGGCTTCACCAGGTGCGGCGCGATGCGCTGCAGCAGAAGGCCGCGCTCGATCAGGGCCTCCCGCACCAGCCTGAAGTCCAGCTGTTCCAGGTAACGGATGCCGCCGTGCACCAGCTTCGACGACCGGCTCGACGTGCCCGACGCCCAGTCCCTGGCCTCGAGGATGCCGACGCTCAGGCCCCGGGTCACGGCGTCCAGGGCCGCACCGGAACCGACGATGCCACCGCCGACGACGAGGATGTCGAGCTCTTTCCCCTTCAGCCGCTCCAGTGCCGCCGCGCGCTCGTCCGGGCCCAGTTTCCTGGACCGGGACACCGAGTTGCCTGTTGCCATGTGCTCACTCCCATCGAATGGTGTGGTGCTTACCCTGACGCTAGTTCACTCGGTACGGCGCGACAACTACCGGTGCCTAGTTCCCGCGGTACGGCGCGACGACGACCTCGACCCGCTGGAATTCCTTCAGGTCGGAGTAGCCGGTCGTGGCCATCGAACGGCGCAGCGCGCCGACGAGGTTCGCGGTGCCGTCGGCGATCGGGGTGGGGCCGTAGAGGATGGTCTCGAGCGGGGCGAGGGCGCCCACCTCGACGCGCTTGCCGCGGGGCAGCTGCGAGTGGTGCACCTCGGCGCCCCAGTGGAAACCGCCGCCGGGGGCATCCGTCGCCCGGGCCAGTGCGGTGCCGAGCATGACGGCGTCCGCGCCGCAGGCGATGGCCTTGACGATGTCGCCGGAGGTGTTGAGGCCTCCGTCTGCGATGACGTGCACGTAGCGTCCGCCGGACTCGTCCATGTAGTCCCGGCGGGCGCCGGCCACGTCGGCGACGGCCGTGGCCATCGGGGCGTGGATGCCGAGAGAGGCGCGGGTGGTCGAGGCCGCACCGCCGCCGAAGCCGACGAGCACCCCGGCCGCGCCGGTGCGCATGAGGTGCAGGGCAGCGGTGTAGGTGGCCGCGCCGCCCACGATCACGGGCACGTCGAGCTCGTAGATGAACTTCTTGAGGTTGAGGGGTTCCTGGTTCTGCGACACGTGCTCGGCGGAAACCGTGGTGCCGCGGATCACGAACAGGTCGACGCCGGCTGCGACGACGGTCTCGTACAGCTCCTGGGTGCGCTGCGGCGACAGGGCGCCGGCCACGGTCACGCCGGCCGCGCGGATCTCGGCGAGACGCTCGGTGACCAGGCTCGGCTTGATCGGCTCGGAGTACATCTGCTGCATGCGCGCGGTGGCCAGGTCGGCGGGCAGTTCTCGGATCTCGGCGAGGAGGGGTTCCGGGTCGTCGTAGCGGGTCCAGAGGCCCTCGAGGTCGAGCACGCCGACGCCGCCGAGCTGGCCCATCATGATGGCCGTCTTCGGCGACACCACGGAGTCCATCGGCGCCGCGAGGAACGGGATCGCGAACTGGTACGCGTCGATGGTCCAGCTGACCGACACGTCCTCCGGGTCGCGGGTGCGCCGACTGGGCACAATCGCGATGTCGTCGAAGGCATACACGCGGCGAGCGCGCTTGGAACGGCCGATCTCGATTTCCATGTTCCCAGTTTAGGTGCCGCCGACTGCCTCGGGGCGAACGCCGGGCAGGCGGGGCACGCGACCTCGACGCCGAACGGGAGTTGGGGCATCCTGACGTCATGGATGTCGCCGCCGATCCGTTGTCCTTTCTCCGCGAACGCACGAGCATGAAATGGCGCAGTTACCCCCCGGACGTGCTGCCGCTGTTCGTCGCTGAAATGGACTTCCCTCTCGCCGAGCCGATCCAGGACGCCCTGGTGGCGGCGGTGCGGCGCAGCGACACCGGCTACATCGCCCCGGCCAACGGACTCGGTGCGGCCTTCTCCGGGTTCGCCGGCCGCCGCTGGGGCTGGCGGGTGGACCCGGAGCAGGTGACCAGCACCACGGATGTCAGCGTCGCGATCGTCGAGACCCTGCGGCTCCGGATCCGGCCGGGCGACGCGGTCGTGATCACTCCCCCGGTCTACCCGCCGTTCTTCGACCTGGTCCCCGAGGCCGGCGGGCGGGTGGTCGCCGTGCCGCTCCTCTCGGGGCAGGCCGGCTGGAACCTCGACCTGGACGGGCTGGAACGGGCGTTCATCGACGGGGCGCGGTGCGTCCTGCTCTGCAACCCGCACAACCCGGTCGGGCATCCGCACACGGTGGAGGACCTCGTGGCGCTGGCCGAACTGGCCGCGCGCTACGGCGTCACGGTGATCAGCGACGAGGTGCACGCCCCCCTCACCTACGGCGACGCCGTCTTCACCCCCTACCTGTGCGTGTCGGCGGAGGCGGCGGAGCACGGCATCTGCGTGACCAGCGCGAGCAAGGCCTGGAATCTGGCCGGGCTCAAGTGCGCGGTGATCGTGACCGGCTCAGAACGGATGCGCGGACTCGTCTCCGCCCTGCCGGTGGAAGTCGGCTGGCGCACGAGCCAGTTCGGGCTGATCGCGGGCATCGCCGCCTGGCAGCACGGTGAGCCGTGGCTGGGCGGGGTGATCACCGCGCTGCAGGCCAACCGGCTGCTGCTGGCCGGTCTGCTCGACGCGCAACTTCCGGGCGTGGGCTACCGGCAGCCGGGAGCGGGCTACCTGGCCTGGCTGGACCTGCGGAGCCTGGGCTGGGGCGACGACCCCGCCCTGGTGGCGCTCGAGCGGGGCCGGGTGGCGCTGAGCCCCGGCCCGAAGTTCGGCCTGCCGGGCCTGGGCTACGCGCGCCTCAATTTCGGTTGTTCTCCCGAGGTTCTCGGCGAAGCGGTCTCCCGCCTCGCCGCATCCGTCTGACCGATCCCGAGCCCCAGGCGCGCCGGTGCTCGAGCCTGCCGAGACCCGCCGAACAGTGAGCAACGCCCCCAAAAATTCAAGAAACGGGGGCGAAACTCACGGCTCGGCGAGGAAGGTCAGCGGCGGTAGTTGGGTGCCTCGACCACGATCTGCACGTCGTGCGGGTGCGACTCCTTCAGCCCGGCGGCGGTGATCCGCACGAACTTGCCCTTCTGCTTGAGCTCGTCGATCGTGCGAGCGCCCACGTAGAACATGGACTGGCGCAGGCCGCCGATGAGCTGGTAGGCCACGGCGGACACGGGGCCGCGGTACGGCACCTGGCCCTCGATGCCTTCCGGGATGAGCTTGTCGTCGGAGGGGACATCCGACTGGAAGTAGCGGTCCTTGGAGTAGGAGGTCTTCGTGCCGCGGCTCTGCAGCGCGCCCAGCGAACCCATGCCGCGGTACGTCTTGAACTGCTTGCCGTTGACGAAGACGAGCTCGCCGGGGCTCTCGTCACAGCCGGCGAGGAGGGAACCGAGCATGACGGTGTCCGCTCCGGCCACGAGGGCCTTCGCGATGTCGCCGGAGTACTGCAACCCGCCGTCGGCGATGACCGGGATGCCGGTCTCCCGGGCCGCGAGCGACGCCTGGTAGACGGCGGTGATCTGCGGAACGCCGACGCCGGCGACGATGCGGGTGGTGCAGATGGAGCCGGGGCCGACCCCGACCTTGATCGCGTCCGCACCGGCGTCGATGAGCGCCTGGGCGCCGGAGCGGGTCGCCACGTTGCCGCCGATGACGTCGACCGCGGCGAAGGCCGGGTCGGTCTTCAAACGGCGGATGATGTCGAGCACGCCGGCGCTGTCGCCGTTGGCGGTGTCGACGACGAGCACGTCCACGCCCGCGTCGAGCAGCGCGGTGGCTCGCTGCCAGGCGTCACCGAAGAAGCCGATGGCTGCGCCGACGCGCAGGCGACCCGCGTCGTCCTTCGTCGCGAAGGGGTATTCCTCGCTCTTGTCGAAGTCCTTGACGGTGATCAGGCCCGTGAGCCGGCCGGCGTCGTCGACGAGGGGAAGCTTCTCGATCTTGTGGGTGGCGAAGATGGCGACGGCGTCCATCGGCGCCATGCCGACCTTGCCGGTGATCAGCGGCGCCTTCGTCATCACCTCGCGCACGAGCGTGGTGTGCTTCTTCGTGCTGGAGACGAAGCGCATGTCCCGGTTGGTGATGATTCCGACGAGCACGCCGTCGGAGTCGACGACCGGGAGGCCGCTGATGCGGTACTGCCCGCACAGGGCGTCGACCTCGGCCACGGTGGCGTCGGGCGAAGTTGTTACCGGATTGGTAATCATGCCGGATTCGCTGCGTTTGACGAGGTCCACCTGCTCGGCCTGGTCCGAAATGGACAGGTTGCGGTGCAGCACGCCGAGGCCGCCTTCGCGGGCCATGGCGATGGCCATCCGGGTCTCCGTGACGGTGTCCATCGCGCTGGAAAGCAGCGGTGTGGCCACGCTGATCCGACGCGTCAGCCGAGACATAGTCTCGGCTTCACTGGGAATGACGTCGGTGTGCCCCGGCAGAAGCAGCACGTCGTCGTAGGTGAGCCCGGTGAAACCGAACGGATCTGGCTGATCCATGTAACCCCTTTTTCATACGCGGAAAGATAGGAAAAAATCCGGGAATCCGAGGGACCCAACCGGTTCATCAATGTTAAGCGACATTGCGCTCCCCGCATTCCGCGTACGAAGATCTAGGGAGTGTTGACCCACGTCGTAACATCGGCGACATATTCTTCATTTACTGTCAACAAAGATGTTGGCAGGTGAGACCCGGGGCACGCTCGGTCACAAACCCAACGGTGCCGCCATGGAGGTGCAGTGAATTCCACTGAAGCTGTTCGCAGATTCTCACCCAGAATGCTGGTGATCTTTCTCGGTCTGCTCTTTGCAGCCTTGACGATGTCCACGTTCGCCACGCTCTCCGCCGCGCCGGCTCACGCCGACGAGGTCGGAACGGACAAGTACGACTACGTGCTCGCCGGCAACGTCCAGTTCAACCAGAAACCG
Organism: Cryobacterium shii; assembly: GCF_004402595.1. GTDB lineage: Bacteria > Actinomycetota > Actinomycetes > Actinomycetales > Microbacteriaceae > Cryobacterium > Cryobacterium shii. The sequence continues at coordinate 32,722 of NZ_SOFY01000070.1, forward strand.
CTCGACGGCGTGCTGATCACCGTCAAGGGCTCCGGCTACGAGGCATCCGTGAAGACGGGCGTCGACGGCAAATGGAAGGTGGGCGTGCCCGAGAAGGCCACCTACTCCGTGGCGCTGGACGAGGACACCCTGCCCAAGGGCGTCATCGTCGCCAAGGGCGGCAGCGTCATCAAGGCGGAGTTCGGCCTGACCAAGGTCAAATCGGTCAACTTCTTCCTCGGCGAGGGCAAGCGCTCCACGGTGAGCTTCTTCGACCAGTTCGTGAACCGATTCGTGAACGGGCTCAACTTCGGCCTTCTCCTCGCCCTGGCGGCGATCGGGCTGTCGTTGATCTTCGGCACCACGGGCCTGAGCAACTTCGCCCACGCCGAGATGATCACCTTCGGCGCCCTGATGACGCTGCTCTTCTCCGTCACCCTGCACGTGCCGGTCTGGGCGGCGATCATCATCGCCATCCTGCTCAGCGCCGGGCTCGGCTGGAGTCTCGACGCGGTGATCTGGAAACCGCTGCGGCGCAAGGGCGTCGGCCTGATCCCGCTCATGATCGTGAGCATCGGCCTCTCCCTCGCCCTGCGCTACGTCTTCCAGTTCTTCGTCGGCGGCGGCACGAGCCAGCTGCCGGGCTCCGGACTGGCCGACATGAAGCTCGGTCCGATCCGGCTCTCCGTGATCGACCTCGCCAGCATGGGCATCAGCATCGTGGTGCTGCTGGCGGTCTCCTTCTTCCTGCTGCGCACCCGCATCGGCAAGGCGACCCGCGCCGTCTCCGACAACCCCAGCCTGGCCTCGGCCAGCGGGATCGACGTCGACGGCGTCATCCGGATCGTCTGGGTGGTCGGCGGCGGTCTCGCCGGGCTCAGCGGCATCCTGTGGGCCTACTTCCGGCCGGGCGTCAGCTGGGACATGGGCTTCCAGATCCTGCTGCTCGTCTTCGCGGCGACCACCCTCGGCGGTCTCGGCACCGCCTTCGGTGCCCTGATCGGTTCGATCATCGTCGGCCTGTTCGTCGAACTGTCGACGCTGTGGCTTCCCTCCGACCTTAAATACGTCGGCGCACTTGTCGTGTTGATCCTGGTGCTGCTGCTTCGGCCGCAAGGCATCCTGGGTCGCAAAGAGAGAATTGGCTAGAAGGGCATCCGATGATCGACTGGGGAGCAATCTTTAGCAACGCAGCCGTCGAGCTGATCAGCCCGACCACCGCCGCCTACGCCCTCGCGGCGCTCGGGCTGGCGATCCACTTCGGCTACACCGGCCTCCTGAACTTCGGCCAGGCCGGCTTCATGGCCCTCGGCGCCTACGGCTTCGCCATCTCCACCCTCAGCTTTGGCTTCCCTGTCTGGGGTGCCGTGCTGGTGGGGGTCGGCGCATCCGTGGTCTTCGCCCTGATCCTGGGCATTCCGACCCTCCGTCTGCGGGCGGACTACCTGGCGATCGTGACGATCGCCGCGGCCGAGATCGTGCGGCTTCTGTTCACGACGAACACCTTCGAGCCGCTCACCGGCTCGGCGAACGGGCTGAGCGGGTACAAGGGCGGCTTCAGCTCACTCAACCCGATCCCGGAGGGCACGTACGGCTTCGGGCCGTTCGAGTACAACGCCTACGACTGGTGGCTGCGCATCGTGGCCTGGACGATCGTGGTCCTCGCCTGCCTGTTAACCTGGCAGATCATGCGCAGCCCGTGGGGTCGCGTGATCAAGGGCATCCGTGAAGACGAGGATGCCGTGCGCGCCCTCGGCAAGAACGTCTACTCCTACAAGATGCAGTCCCTGATTCTCGGTGGCGTGTTCGGCACGATCGCGGGCATGATCTTCGTGCTCCCCCGAGCCGTGGTGCCCTCGAACTACCAGACCTCGCTGACGTTCTTCATCTACGCGATCCTCCTGCTCGGCGGCGCGTCGACGATTCTCGGCCCGGTCATCGGCTCGATGATCTTCTGGGTGTTGCTCTCTTTCTTCTCCGGCTTCATCGCCCGAGCGGTGGAGGCGGGCTGGCTGCCGTTCATGACCAGCATCCAGGCCGGCCAGCTGCGGTTCATCCTCGTCGGCGTCGCAATCATGCTCATCGTCATATTCAGACCGCAGGGCATCTTCGGAAACAAGAAGGAGTTGGCCTTTGTCAAATAACACCGTTCCGAGCAACAAGCCGATCAAGTCCACGGATCTGCACATCGGCGAGGCCGCACCCGGCTGCAAGAAGAGAGACCCGATCCTGGTGGCGGATGGCGTGAGCCGCACCTTCGGCGGCCTCAAAGCCGTCGACGTCGACCATGTGGAGATCCCCCGCGGTGCCATCACGGCGCTCATCGGGCCCAACGGCGCCGGCAAGACCACCCTCTTCAACCTGCTCACCGGCTTCGACAAGCCCGACACCGGTTCCTGGACCTTCGAGGGTCGGTCCCTCTCCGGCATGCCGGCGTTCAAGGTGGCCAGGATGGGCCAGGTGCGCACGTTCCAGCTCACGAAGGCGCTGGGCCTGCTGACCGTGATGGACAACATGCTGCTGGGCGCGAAGGGCCAGACCGGGGAGAACCTGTTCCGGGCGATCTTCCCCTTCTTCTGGCGCAAGCAGGAAGAAGACAACCGGGCGCGCGCCATCGACATCCTCGAGCGCTTCAAACTGGACACCAAGAAGGACGACTACGCCGCGAGCCTGTCCGGCGGGCAGCGCAAGCTACTCGAAATGGCGCGGGCCCTGATGAGCGAACCGACCCTGGTGATGCTCGACGAGCCGATGGCCGGGGTGAACCCGGCGCTGACCCAGTCGCTGCTGGACCACATCCTGAACCTGAAGACGCAGGGCATGACCGTTCTGTTCGTCGAACACGACATGCACATGGTGCGCCACATCGCGGACTGGGTCATCGTCATGGCCGAGGGCAAGGTCGTCGCAGAGGGCGACCCGCACGAGGTCATGCGCAACCCCGCCGTGATCGACGCCTACCTGGGCCAGCACCACGACGAAGACCTCGGCGAGGATCCTGCGGCCGAAACCGAACATGTCGAAGCCATTAAGGAGCTGCTCGATTGACGAACTCCAGCCCGACCGCCCCGCCGGTCTACGTCCCCACCGGGGAACCCGTCGTCGAGGTCAAAACGGTCACGGCCGGCTACCTGCCGGGCGTGAACATCCTGAACGCGTGTTCGCTGACCGCCTACGACGGTGAACTGATCGGCATCATCGGCCCGAACGGCGCCGGCAAGTCGACGCTGCTCAAGTCGATCTTCGGCCAGGTCAAGGTGCGCGAGGGCGAGATCCTGCTGCGCGGTGAGAACATCACCAACCTGAAGGCGAACAAGCTCGTGGCCAAGGGCGTCGGCTTCGTCCCGCAGACGAACAACGTCTTCCCGACCCTCAGCATCCAGGAGAACCTGGAGATGGGGATGTTCCTGAAGCCGAAGGGCCTGCACGAGCGGCTCGAGTTCGTCACCGAGATCTTCCCGGAGCTGAAGAAGCGGCTGCAGCAGCGGGCGGGTTCGCTCTCGGGCGGCGAACGCCAGATGGTGGCGATGTCGCGGGCCCTGATGATGGGCCCGCACGTGCTGCTGCTCGACGAGCCCAGCGCCGGCCTGTCCCCCGTGCGCCAGGACGAGGCGTTCCTGCGGGTCAAGGAGATCAACAAGGCCGGCGTGACCACGATCATGGTGGAGCAGAACGCGCGCCGCTGCCTGCAGATCTGCGACCGCGGCTACGTGCTCGACCAGGGCCGCGACGCGTACACAGGCACCGGCCGCGAGCTGCTGAACGACCCCAAGGTGATCGGCCTGTACCTGGGCACCCTGGGCCAGGACGACTGACCCGGCACACCCGCACCACCCGCACACAGAAGCGGCGCCCGAGAGATCCTCGGGCGCCGCTTCTGTGTGCCCGGTGCGCGGCTCCTGCGTGCCCGTGGGCGGCTCCTGGGTGCCCGTGCGTTACCCGTCGTTGTACCGGTGCGCCGTCGCGGCTCGCGGCGCACGGCGCACGGCGCACGGCGCACGGCGCACGGCGCACGGCGCACGATGTGGCCCGGGGCGCAGGTTCTAACCTGCGCCGGCGTGCACAGCGTGCGCCGCGACATCCGTGGCCGGATACGGCCTCACCGGGACGGGGCCGGCCGACACCGTGGCCGGGGTCCGGGTGCACAGAAGCGGACTCGCGGCCGTCGGGTCCGGGGGCGCGTCATCGCCGCTCGAGCTCGACACTTCCGGTCGACTTCGTCACGTGCGCGAGTCGAACTCGATCGGAAGTGGCGAACTCGCCGGAGGTGCCCAAACAACGGATGCGCGCCGTGGCTGTCGGGCTCGTGAGCCGGTGGCTCGTGGCTCGTGGCTCGTGGCTCGTGGCTCGTGGCGCACGATGTGGCCCGGGGCGCAGGTTCTAACCTGCGCCGGCGTGCAGAGCGTGCGCCGCGACATCCGTGGCCGGAGACGGCGTCACCGGGGGCCGGACCGTGCCGCCACGCACCGCCGGCGCCCCGCCCCGCCCCGCCCCGCCCCGCCCCGCCCCGCCCCGCACGAGCATGGCGCCCGGAGTCCCGGGCACGACGACCGGGCACGAAGAAGGGCCCCGACCGGAGTCGGGGCCCCTCCTGATCACTAATCAGTCGGTGACTGGTTCGTGACTAGTTGATGCGTGCGTAGGTGTTGTCCGCTGCGTACTCGTAGACACCGATGGTGGCCTCGGTCGGGTCGCCGTACTCGTCGAACGTGACCGGCCCGGAGAAGCCGTCGTAGTTGACCTGGTCGCCGGCGGCGAGGGCCTTGGCCGCCGCCTTGAAGTCGGTGACCTTGGTGCCGTCGCCGGTTCCGCCGGAAACCTGGCGCAGGTACTTGGAGATGGTCGTACCCTTGACGTCGTTGGCCGCGTACGCCGCGAGGGCGACGAGCATGACGGCGTCGTAGGACTCGGCCGCGTAGCTGAAGTCGGTCAGGGTCGGGTCGACCGCCTTCAGACGGTCGGTGAAGTCACCGAGCGTTCCGACGTCCAGGCCGGGCAGGGTTCCCTTCGAGCCGGCGACGAGCCCCGGAGCGAAGTCCTTGCTGTAGTCGGCCAGGTTGCCGTCCACGAAGTAGAGCTTGTCGCCCGGGAAGCCCGATCCGACTAGCGCGGGGGTGATGACCTTGGCCTGGTCGAACGTGACCAGGGCGATCGCATCCGGGTTGGCCGCGGTCACTTCGGAGATCTGAGCGGCGAAGTTGGAGTCACCCTCGTTGAACAGCGACTTGGCGACGACCTTGCCGCCGGCGGCTTCGAACGCCGCGGTGGTGGAGTCGGCCAGGCCGGTGCCGTAGGAGTCGTTCAGCACGATCAGGCCCAGGGTGCTGTTGCCGTCCTCGGCGATCTGGTTGCCCAGGACTTCGCCCTGCAGCAGGTCGGAGGGGGCGGTGCGCCAGTAGAGGTCCTTGTCGGCGTACTTCGTGAAGTCGGCCGAGGTGTTGGCCGGCGAGAACTGCACGACGCCGGCACCGGTGATCTGGTCGATCACGGTCTTGGAGACGCCCGAGGATGCCGCACCGATGATGGCGGAGACGTCCTGGGAAAGAAGGTCGGTCACCGACACGGTCGCGGTGTCCGTGGTGGTGTCACCCGAGTCCCGGTAGACGGGCTCGATCTTCATGCCTAGGTCGGCGTCGTTGATGTCCTTGACGGCCAGCGCGACACCGGCCTCTTCGGGCGGGCCCAGGAAGGCGAGGGCGCCACTCTGAGGAAGGACGGTGCCGATCTTCAGGGTGAGATTGCGGTCACCGGCTTTGATGGTCTGGGCGTCACCGCTCGCCGCGGGCGACTCCGACGCAGCGGGTTCAGCAGCATTGCTGCTGCAGCCGGTGAGCAGAAGTGCACTGACGCCGACCATGGCGACTCCAGTGACGACGGCCCGGACTGAGCGGGAGGCCGAGGCCTTCGCGAATACGCTCATGTTGCTCCTTGGGACTAGGAATGAGAAATGCCGGCGGTCGAATGACTGCCGTTCTGTCACATTATTGACAGGGAACGCACGAAACAAGGCAACCGTGTTACATCCGTGTAACGCGGACCAAATCGTTATCGGCGGCCGATGACGCTCGCACCGGCGATCTGTTGCGCGTGAGGTGTCGCCGCCGCACGGATCCGGCCTCAGGCCGGCTCGAGCGACGAACGGCGGGGCGCCCGCCCGGTCAGGACCATGTCGGCGGTAAGCACGACCAGGGCCAGCCAGACCAGGCCGAATCCGGCCCACCGCTCGGGCGGCATGGGCTCGTGCAGCACGAAGACGCCGACGAGGAACTGCAGGATCGGTGCGAAATACTGGATCAGGCCGAGGTAGGTCAGCGGCAGGCGACGGGCCGCGGCGGCGAAGAACAACAACGGAACGGCCGTGATGACGCCGGCCAGGAGCAGCAGCACGGTGTGCCACGGCGAGACCGTGCCGATGGTCAGGCCGGAGACGGCGCCCACCACGATCAGCTGGACCACGGCCAGGGGCGCGAGCCAGACGGTTTCGAGCGTGAGACCGGCGACGGCATCGACGTCCCGGCCGACCCGCTTCTTGATCAGACCGTAGAAGCCGAAAGAGAAGGCGAGAACGAGCGACACCCACGGAAGCGCCCCGTACCCGACGGTGAGCACGACGACCGCCCCGAGGCTGATGCCTACGGCCACCCACTGCAGCAGACGGAGCTTCTCCCGCAGCAGCAGCACGCCCAGGAACACGGTCACGATCGGGTTGATGAAGTAGCCCAGCGCCGCCTCGACCACATGGCCGCTCAGCGCCGCGAACACGTAGGTCTGCCAGTTGATGAAGATCAGGAGCCCGGCCAGCCCCATGGTGAAGACGATCCGGCGTTTGCGCAGCAGGCCCAGGAACGACCGCCACTTGCGGGTGACCGTGATCAACAGGGCGCAGAAGACCAGGGAGAACAGCACCCGCCAGGGCACGATCTCGAAGGCCCCGGTCGGTGCGAGCAACAGGAAGTAGAGGGGCAGCATGCCCCAGAGCGTGTACGCCAGAACCGCATAGATCAGGCCCGTGCTCTGCTCCGAGCGCGCCGGGCGCGCGGCACCCCGGGAAGGCGGAAGGGGCGTGTCCTGCACGTTCGTGCCTCTCTCAAAACGAAGAATCCCGGATGGCCAGGGCCATCCGGGATTCTATCGATCAGTGTGTGTGACTAGCGAACGACGACTGCGAGCACGTCGCGAGCCGACAGGACGAGGAGGTCCTCACCACCGAACTTGACCTCGGTTCCGCCGTACTTGGAGTAGATCACCTTGTCGCCGACGGCGACGTCGAGCGGGATGCGGTTTCCGTTGTCGTCGATCCGGCCGGGACCGACGGCGACAACTTCACCCTCCTGGGGCTTTTCCTTGGCGGTGTCAGGAATGACCAGACCTGAAGCGGTGGTCTGCTCTGCGTCGACCTGCTTGATGACGATGCGATCCTCGAGCGGCTTGATGGAGACCGACACGGTTGACCTCTTTCTTAGCTAAGACTTAGTTAGCAGACTCACAGCGAGAGTGCTAAGTCGAGTTTAGGGCGCTTCTGGCACTCACGCAACGTGAGTGCCAGACCCGGCCGAGTTGATAGGTTTGCGGGATGGAACGCTCTGAGCTCGTTGAGCTGTTATCTCCGGAGGGTTTGCGCCTGCTGGACTCGCTGCCGCCGTACGAATCGGCCGCCAACGTGGTGCGGGTGGTGAGTGATCTGCGCAAGGCCGGCCACGCCCCCGGGCTGGTGGCCGCGGTTCTGGGCCAGTCCCGGCTGCGCGCCAGGGCCGTGCCCAAGTTCGGCGAGTTCGCCGGCCGCATGCTGTTCACCGAGACCGGCCTCGAACAGGCCACCCGGCTGCGCGTCGCGGCCCTCCACGCGGGCCGCTTCGCGGGCGCCTCGCTGAACCGCGTCGTCGACCTCGGCTGCGGGATCGGCGGTGACGCAATGGCCTTGGCGGCGATGGACCTCGAGGTGACCGCGGTCGACGCCGACGAGGTGACGGCCACCGTCGCCAGCTTCAACCTGGCCCCGTTCGAGAACGCGACCGTGCTGAACGCCGACGCCGAGAGCGTCGACCTCACCGGTTTCGACGCCGCCTGGCTGGACCCCGCCCGCCGCACGGCCGGGCACACCAACACCTCCCGCCTGACCCGGCCGGAGGACTACTCCCCCAGCCTCGACTTCGTCTTCGGCCTCCGCGAACGGATGCCCATCGGCGTCAAGCTCGGCCCCGGGCACGACCGGGAGCAGATCCCGGTCGACGCTGAAGCGCAGTGGGTGTCCGTGGACGGCAAGCTCGTCGAGATGGCGCTCTGGTTCGGCAGCCTGGCCCGCACCGGGATCCGCCGGTCCGCCCTGCTGCTGGGTCGGGACGGGAGCCATGAGCTGAACGCCCCGGCCGACAGCGAGGACGCCCCGGTGGGGGTGCTGGGCGACTACCTCTATGAGCCGGACGGTGCGATCATCCGTGCCCGCCTGATCGGCGACCTGGCCCGCTCGCTGGACGCGCTGATGCTGAGCGAGTCCATCGCCTACCTGACCTCCGCCAGCCTGGTGCGCACGCCGTTCGCCACCGCGTTCCGGGTGCTCGAGACCCTGCCGGTCGACGAGAAGAAGCTGCGCCTCGCGCTGCAGGAACGCCGGATCGGCACCCTGGAGATCAAGAAGCGCGGCGTGGACGTGGACCCGGCCACCCTGCGCACCCGGCTGCGGCTGAAGGGGCCGGAGTCAGGAACGCTCGTCCTGACGCGGGCCGCCGGACACCGGGTGGCCCTGCTGGTCGAGCGGGTGTCGGCGCTCAGCTGACGGCGGACATCAGCACGAGGGTGATGACCAGCACCCACCCGGCGGCGATGAGCAGGCCCGCGAGACCGGTGACCAGGCCGTAGACCCAGAGCGCGCCCGACCGGTGCTCCGTGGCGCGGGCCATGATCGCCAGGACGATCGCGGCCAGCGACAGGGCGGCACCCCAGACGCCGAAGATGGCGACCAGCAGTCCCAGCAGGCCGAAGACGAGCGCGGCGACGGACAGGCCGTGACGCTCGGCGTGGGCACGCAGCTCGGTGTCCGTGTAGACATACGGCACCCACTCGGTGGGAGCCGTCACCGTCGACTCATAGTCCAGTTCGCCCTCGACCGAAGCCGGCGGTCGGGTGAGGTCGAGCCGGAAGTCGTCGACGTCGTCCGACGGGTCCCGGTACTCCCCAACCATTCCTGCTGCCTCCGACATGCTGTAAACGGGCGCCGCCGCATCCGTGCGCCCGAACGGTGCGCCGGTCAGGCACCCGCGGTGAAACTCAGTACGAGTAGCTGTTGGGCATGCTGGCGAAGATAACGGCCCAGATCAGGATACTCGCCAACGCCAGGGCGACGCCGACGAACCCGGTGATGATGCCGGTCAGCCAGAAGCCCCGGGCCTGCGGTTCCTTCGACCGGCCGAGGAACCCCAGCACGACGGCCGCGGCCGGAACGAACAGCCCGAGGATGCCGCCCGCGATCGGGATGAAGACGATCGGGAACCCGAGGATTCCGATCACGCCGGCCACGAGCGAGAGGATGCTGAAAATCGACTGCTTGGCCGCCGGCGCGCCCCCGTAGGGATCCGAGGACGGGGCGCCGTAGGCGGGAGGCGGGGTCGTCGGAGCGCCGTAGTAGGCGGGTGGCTGGGTCGGTCCGGCCGACGGCGGGGTCGGAGGCGGGGTCGGCCCGGCCGGGGGCGGCGTCGGGGGTCCGTACCCGGGTGGGGGCGTCTGGCCGCCGGAGAACGACGGCACGGGCTGGGCGGTGGGCGGCACGGGCTGGGCCGGCCGCACGGGCTGGGCGGCGGGCGGCACATCCGCGGACTGGGGAATGTCGGGGACCTGGGGCACGTCCGGCACCTGGGGGACGTCGGGGACCTGCGGGACGCCGGGGCCGGGGGTATTCGAATCACTCATCTGAGTTGCTTCCTTTCCGCACGGCGTCTGCCGTGATCGGGTTCCAGTGCGTCAGCTGTGCCGGAATCCTGGTGTCGAGATTCCGGTTTTCGTTCACATGTTGTTGAGGATGGTCGGGTCGCTGGCGATCGCGAGGACGAGCAGCCCCCCGATGATGACCGAGAGAACCAGGCTCGCGTAACCGATGATCAGGCCGGCAATCGCGAGGCCGCGGCCCTTCTCGCCGGTCTTGCCGATCTGGCTCAGGGCGATGTGGCCGGTGATGATGGCGGCCAGAGAAATCGAGAGCACCGCGGTCACCAGCGAGATGATCGCCAGCACATTGTACTTCTCGGACGAGCCCTGCGCAGCGTACGGCTGCGGGTACGCCGCGTTCTGCCCGTAGGCCGGTGCAGCCTGAACCTGGGGCGTGCCGGGCGCCGGGTTCGCGGGGGCCGCGGGCGGCTGGAACATCGGCGGGGTACCCGGCGTCAGGTTGGGGTCGGTCATGGCGAAGCTCCTTCTGGACAGAACTGAACATCTGGGCAAGTGAACATCTGGGCAAGTGAACATCTGGGCAAGTGAACATCTGGCGGTGCCATAGTGGCACCCCGCCAGATGGGGTGTCAACGGACCAGACGAACGGCGCCCGTGCAAGCCAGAATACCCGGTCGGAGCGTAAACACCGCTCTGGCCGGGACTTAGACCTGGATCTCCGAGACCGGAAGGGTCGAATCCGCGCCGAACTCCATTGACGAGGGCTCGAGCCCGGCCATGATCAGTTGGGCGCCGAGCGCGGCGATCATGGCGCCGTTGTCGGTGCAGAGCGACAACGGCGGGATGCGCAGGGCGATGCCGGCGGCATCCGTGCGTTGCTCGGCCACCAGACGCAGCCGGGCGTTCGCGATCACCCCGCCGCCGAGCAGGAGCCGCGGCACCTCGAGGTCGACGCAGGCCGCGACGGCTTTGGTGAGCAGGATGTCCACGACCGCCTCCCGGAAACTGGCCGCGACGTCTGCGACGGGCACGGTTTCGCCCGCGTCGCGCTTCTGTTCGACCCAGCGGGCGACCGAGGTCTTGAGCCCGGAGAAGGAGAAATCGTAGCGGTGTTTGGCCATGTCCTTGGTCTGGCTCAGACCACGGGGGAAACGGATGGCGGAAGGGTCGCCCTCCAGCGCCGCCCGGTCGATCTGGGGCCCGCCGGGGTAGGGCAGGCCGAGCACCCGCGCCACCTTGTCGAACGCCTCGCCGGCGGCATCGTCGATGGTCTCGCCGAGGAGTTCGACGTCGGAGACCAGGTCGCGCACCAGCAGCAGAGAGGTGTGCCCGCCGGAGACGAGGAGCGCGATGGTCGGGTATTCGAGGGGTTCGGCGGTGTCGGTGGCCCCCATCCGGAGCACGTCCGCCCCGACGTGGCCGACAAGGTGGTTGACCGCGTAGATCGGCTTGCCGAGCGACAGGGCGAGGGCCTTGGCGGCGGCGACCCCGACCATGAGCGCTCCGGCCAGCCCGGGGCCGCTGGTGACGGCCACGGCGTCGATCTCGTCCAGGCGGATGCCGGCCTCCAGCGTTGCCGCCCGGATCGCGGGCACGAGCTCCTCGAGGTGCGCGCGCGCGGCCACCTCCGGCACGACTCCGCCGTAGCGGGCGTGCTCGTCCATCGATGACGCGATCGTGTTCGAGAGCAGGGTGGTGCCGCGCACGATCCCGATCCCGGTCTCGTCGCACGAGGTCTCGATGCCGAGGACGAGCGGATTGGAGCGGTTCATTCGGCGGCCTCCGGCGCGAGGGTTTCCGACGTCAGGGGCTCCGGTGTCAGGGGCTCCGGTGTCAGGGGCTCCGGTGTCAGGGACGAGACGGGCAGAGGCACGTCGAGTCGCATTACGATCGCGTCGACGTTGTCTGGCTGGTAGTAGCCGCGGCGCACTCCGATTTCCTCGAAACCGAGCCGCCGGTACAGCTCCTGGGCGGAGGGGTTGTCGGCGCGCACCTCGAGGAAGACCTCGCGGACGCCCCGCTTCCGTGCCTCCGCGATCAGGCTGAGCATCAGGGTGCGGCCGAGCCCGTGGCCGCGGGCGTGCTCGGTGACCGCGATGGTCTGGACGTCGCCTTCCCGGGCGCCGCGAGGGGCCAGCAGGCCGGCGTAGGCCTCGATCCGGTCGGGCGAGTCGGGTGGGAAGGCGACCAGGTAGTAGCAGTTCGGGTCGGCGACGTCGCGCGCCATCGCCTCGGCGGACCAGGCGTCGGTCGCGAAAATCCGGCTCTCGAGCGCCATGATCGCGTCCACATCGGCGGCGCCGGGCCGGCGCAGCTGCCAGGTCATCTCAGCTCACCCGTTTCGGGCCGTTGGACAAGGTGACGTCGGGAGAGCGCAGGTAGATCGCTTCGTCACCGGCGAACGGATGCCCGTGCGCCCACATCAGTTCGGCCACCAGGCCCAGGTCCGCCGCGGAGACGGTGGCCGCGTCGTGGCGGGGCACCCCGGCGTGGTCCCAGTCGTCCTCCAGCAGCACGGCGGGTTTGGCCACACCCGGCCCGGCGACGCGGATCGGCAGGCCCGCGGCATCCGCCCCGCTGTACACCGACCAGTTGACCTCGCGGCGGCGCGCATCCGTGACGACGACGAGCCCGCCGATATGGCCGTCGCGGTACCGACCGAAGGCGACGGCGTCGTGGCTGACGACGGGTACGAACGGCACCCCCGCCCCCAGGGCGAATACGCGGGCGGCGGCGATGCCGACGCGCAGCCCGGTAAACGGGCCCGGGCCCATTCCGCCGACCACTCCGGAGAGGGCGGCGACCGGCAGATCGGCCTCGGACAGGCAGGCGGCGATGAGCCGGCCGATCACCTCGGCGTGGCGCATGGTGTCGCCGGTTTCGTGGTGGGCGATGACGCCGCGGTCGAGGTCGACGAGGGCGACGCTCGTGCCGGCGGAGGTATCGATGGCGAGAAGCACCTCCCCAGCCTATTCGCTGCGCCTCCCCGCCATCTCACCGCCCGCCCCCGCGCCCGCCCTGCCCTGCTCTGCCTGCCCTGCCTGCTCACGCCCGCCCGAGCGAATTCGACGGAGATTTTGGGGTTTTGGGCCGAGTTGTGCCGCTTAGAGGCTTTTTAGAGCAGAATCTCCGTCGAATTCGTTGGGAGCCCAGCGGGGGCCGTGGGGCGTGAGGGTGACCGTGCGGGGCTCGTCGAGGTCGAGCACCTCGGCGGGGTCGCCGGTGACGGATGCCGGGGCCTGCGAGGCGCCGACCGGCCGTTCGATCTCGATGTCCAGCCAGGACTCGGTGATGCCGTCGAGCATGCCGCGGCCCCACTCGACCACCACGATGGAATGCGCGAAGTCGATGTCGAGGTCGTCGAGTTCGACGGCGCTGGACAGCCGGTAGGCGTCGACGTGCACCAACGGCGGCCCGCCGACCGTGCTCGGATGGGTGCGGGCCAGCACGAAGGTGGGGCTGGTGACCGAGCCGCGCACGTGCAGTCCCTCGCCGAGGCCGCGGGTGAACGTGGTCTTGCCTGCCCCGAGCGGCCCGGTCAGCACGACCAGGTCGCCGGCGCGGAGCAGCGCGGCGACCTCGGCACCGAAATCGTGCATGCTGTCGGCGTCCGGGATTGTTCTGCGCATGTCGGGACCCTCAGCGTGCGGTACGGTCGGCGGCGCGCGGCGTGGCGGCCGGCGGCGTGGCGGGCTGCGTGGAGGCCGGCGGCGTGTCAGCCGGGTCCGGGTTCAGGTAGGTGCGCGGCACGCGATGCCCGATCCGGGTGACGATCTCGTAGTTGATCGTGCCGGCGGCCTCGGCCCACTCGGTGGCGCCGGGAACGCCCGCCTCGGGGTCGCCGAACAGCACCACCGGGTCGCCGACTTCCACGGCCTCGTCGCCGACGCTGACAACGAACTGGTCCATCGCGATGCGCCCGACGATGGGATGCGTGGCGGCGCCGACGGTGACGCGCGCAGTGCCGGAGGCTTGCCGCGGCACCCCGTCCGCGTAACCGAGCGGCACGAGGGCCAGGAAACCGTCGACGGGCGCGCGCCAGAGGTAGTCGTAGGAGACTCCGGCGCCGGCGGCGACCCGGCGCACGGCGGCGACCCGCCCGCGCAGCGTCATCGCCGGGGTGAGCCCCAGGTCGCGCGGCGTCTGGTCGTCGAACGGGGACAGCCCGTACATTCCGATGCCCACGCGCACCATCGTGTACCGCGCCGCCGGCACCCGCAGGGCCGCGGCCGTGGAGGCCAGGTGGATCAGGGTAGGGGTCAGTCCGGCCGCAGCGGCCAGGCTGAGTCCACGTTCGAAGCGCTCGATCGCCTCGGCGTCGTCGGCGGCGGACGCGTTCGAGAGGTGACTGAAGATGCCGGTGACGGTGAGCAGGCCGGCCCGCTCGAACTCGGCGGCGAGAGCGAAGACCTCGGCCCAGTCCGGCTCGTGCACGCCGTTTCGGTTGAGGCCGGTTTCCAGTTTGATCTGCACTCCGGCGACGACGCTGAGGGCCGCCGCGGCATCCGTGATCTGTCGCAGTTGCCGCGCCGAGGACACCCCGAGGTCGACATTCCGCGCGAGGGCGGCGCCGAAGTCGGCATCCGGATCGTGCAGCCAGGCCAGCAGGGGCGCGTCGATGCCCGCGGCACGCAGCTCGAGGGCCTCGTCGATGTCCGCGACCCCGAGCCAGTCGGCTCCGGCGGCGAGGGCGGTGCGGGCCACCGGCACGGCCCCGTGGCCGTAGGCGTTCGCCTTGACGACCGCCATCAGGTGGGGGGTGCCGATTACGCTCTTGAGGTGCGCGACGTTGGCGAAGACCGCGCCGAGGTCGATGACCGCTTCCCGGAAGCCGCTCATGCGTCACCCTCGATGACCACGAACGCGCAGGCCACCCCGGCGTCGTGGGTCATGGTGAGGTGCACGGATGTCACGCCGCGCGCCGTCACCGCGGCCTGGGCGGCGCCGTGCAGCGCGAAAGCGGGGTTGCCGTGGGTGTCGGTGATGACGCCCATCTCCTGCCAGCTGACACCGGTGCTGTCGCCGAGGGCCTTGATCAGGGCCTCCTTGGCCGCGAACCGCGCGGCGAGGGAGTGCACCGGGAGGGCGCGTTCGGCTTCGGTGAAGAGCCGGGGTATCAGCCCGGGGGTGCGCAGGACCTGCCGTTCGAAGCGTGCGAGGTCAACGATGTCGACCCCGATTCCCCGGATCATGCGGCTCCCCTCTCCACCGGCGGCTGCGGCCCTGCCGGTGCCCACCCTGCGGTGGCGGCTGTCCTTCTGCGGTGGCGGCTCTAATTCGACGCGGCTGTTATTCGACGGTGACGGACTTCGCCAGGTTGCGCGGCTGGTCGACATCCAGTCCCTTCGCGGTGGCCAGCGCCATCGCGAAGATCTGCAGCGGGACCACGGCGAGGAGCGGTTCGAACAGCGGCGCGGCCAGCGGGATGCGGATGACGGTGTCCGCGAACGGCAGCACGGCCACGTCGCCCTCTTCGGCGATCGCGATGATGCGGGCACCGCGGGCACGGATCTCCTGAATATTCGAGACGACCTTGGGGTGCAGGTGCGCGGAGCCGCGGGGGCTCGGCACGACGACGAAGACCGGCTGGCCGGGTTCGATCAGCGCGATCGGCCCGTGCTTGAGTTCGCCGGCGGCGAAGCCCTCGGCGTGGATGTAGGCGAGTTCCTTGAGCTTGAGCGCGCCCTCGAGGGCGATCGGGAAGCCGACGTGCCGGCCGAGGAAGAGCACGGCCCGGGTGTCGCTCATCCAGTTGGCCAGTTCGCGAACCGTCGGTTCCTGGAGCAGGGTGGTCGCGATCTTCTCCGGGATGCCCTGCAGCTCGGCGACCTGTTCCGCCTGCTCGGCTTCGCTCAGGCTCCCCCGCACTCGTGCCAGGTGGAGCGCGAACAGATACAGGGCGGTGATCTGGGCGACGAAAGCCTTGGTCGACGCCACGGCCACCTCCGGGCCGGCGTGCGTGTAGATCACGGCGTCGGACTCGCGCGGGATGGTCGCGCCCTGGGTGTTGCAGATCGAGATGGCCCTGGCACCGGCTTCCCTGGCGTACTTGACGGCCATCAGGGTGTCCATGGTTTCGCCGGACTGGCTGATCGAGATCACCAGGGTGTCCGCGGTGAGCACCGGGTCGCGGTAACGGAACTCATGGCTGAGCTCGACGTCCACGGGGATACGGGTCCACTTCTCGATCGCGTACTTTCCGACCTGGCCGGCGTACGACGCCGTTCCACAGGCGACGATGACGATTCGGCGGATGTCCCGCAGCGCATCGTCGCCGAACGCGGCCAACTCCGGCACAACCACTGTTGTGCCCGCGATCCGGCCGCGCAGAGTGTTCGCGACGGCGTCCGGCTGCTCGGAGACTTCCTTGGCCATGAAGCTGGACCAGCCGCCCTTGTCCGACGCGGAGGCGTCCCAGGCGATGTCGAATTCCTCCGTTTCGACCGGGTGGCCGTCGAAGTCGGTGACGGTGACGAGGTCGGGCGTGATCGTCACGATCTGGTCCTGCCCGATGGCGACGGCCCGGCGGGTGTATTCGACGAAGGCGGCGACGTCGGAGCCGAGGAAGTTCTCCCCCTCGCCGAGGCCGATCACGAGCGGGGAGTTGCGGCGGGCTCCGACGACGATGCCGGGCTGGTCCTGGTGCACGGCGAGGAGGGTGAACGCGCCGTCGAGCCGGGAAACGACCGCGCGGAAGGCCTCGGCCAGGTCACCGACGCGCTGGTATTCGCGGCCGAGCAGAATGGCGGCGACCTCGGTGTCGGTCTCGCTCTCGAAGCTGAAGCCCTCGGCGAGGAGCTCGTCCTTGAGCACGGAGAAATTCTCGATGATGCCGTTGTGAATCAGGGCGAGCTTGCCGTTGTCTCCCAGGTGCGGGTGCGCGTTGGAGTCATTCGGGCCGCCGTGGGTGGCCCAGCGGGTGTGGCCGATGCCGGTGTTCCCGTTGTTGATCGGGTTGGCTTCGAGTTCCGCGGCCAGGGCGCCGAGCTTGCCGGCCTTCTTCGCCGTGTTCAGGGCGCCGCCGGCGTCGATGATCGCGATCCCGGCGGAGTCATATCCGCGGTACTCCAGCCGACGCAAACCGCCCATCAAAACCTGGACGCTCTTGTTGTCTCCGACGTAACCCACGATTCCACACATGACTGCGATATTAGTCCGAGTAAGCTGTGTGGAATGTCCGATGCGGTTGCGAGTCCCTGGAACAACGACCACAGCACCCCCTTCGTGGAACTGTCCCGGGCCGATTGGGCCGCTCTCGCCCCGACCACCCGGCTTCCCCTCCGGGAAACGGAAATCGTGCAGTTGCGGGGCCTGGGTGAGCCGCTGGACCTCGGCGAGGTCACGGATGTCTACCTTCCGCTCAGCCGGCTGCTGAACCTGTACGCGGCCGGTGCCCGCCAGCTGCACCGGGCCACGAGCGATTTCCTGGGCGAACGCGCCCAGCGCACGCCGTTCGTCATCGGCGTGGCCGGTTCGGTCGCGGTCGGCAAGTCCACCATCGCGCGACTGCTGCGGGAGCTCCTGGCCCGCTGGGAGGACACCCCCCGCGTCGAACTGGTGACCACCGACGGGTTCCTGCTGCCCAACGCGGAACTCACCCGGCGCGGTCTGATGGATCGGAAGGGCTTCCCGGAGTCCTACGACCGGCGGGCCCTGCTGCGGTTCGTGGCCGCGGTCAAGAGCGGCGCGGCCGAAGTGCGGTCGCCCTTCTATTCGCACCTGAGCTACGACATCGTGCCGGACGCCCAGATCGTGGTGCGTCAGCCCGACATCCTCATCGTCGAGGGTCTGAACGTGCTGCAGCCCCCCGGGCCCGGCCACGGGCTGGCCGTCAGCGACCTGTTCGACTTCACTCTCTACGTCGACGCCCGCACCCAGGACATCGCAAGGTGGTACGAAGATCGGTTCCTGAAGTTGCAGCGGGGCGCATTCAGCAACCCCAAGTCGTACTTCCACCGCTACGCGTCCATGACCGAGTCCGAGGCCCGGAGCCGGTCACGGGAAATCTGGACCGAGATCAACGAGCCCAACCTGGTGCGCAACATCCGACCAACCCGGTCACGCGCGACCCTGGTGCTGCGCAAGGACTCCAACCACGCCGTGTCCAAGGTGCTGCTGCGCAAGGTGTGACACCGGCGCCAAAGTGCCCGTTCCGGTCGAGAGTGACCGGTGTGCCGGGCACTCTCGACCGGAACGGGCACACTCGGGCAGCGGAACGGGCGCGGCGGGGCCAGGTGGACCGCCCGCCGGCGGGGGCCGGGTGGCTGAGGCCGGGCGCGTGGGGCTAGATGGCCGTCGGGGCCAGCGCGAGCTGTTCCCGCACGATGTCTGCCAGCTGGTGCGCCAGACGGTCGGCGGTGGCCTGGTCGGCCGCTTCGACCATGACCCGCACCATGGGCTCGGTGCCCGACGGGCGCAGCAGCACGCGGCCGGTGTCGCCCAGCTCTGCTTCCGCGACGCGCACGGCCTCGGCGATGACCTCGTCCGATTTCAGGGCGTGGTGGTCGACGCCCCGAACGTTGACCAGGATCTGCGGGAACACGGTCATCACGGCGGCGAGTTCGGCGAGGGTCTTGCCGGTGCGGGCCATCTCGGCGACGAGGTGCAGGCCGGTCAGGATGCCGTCGCCAGTGGTCGCATATTTCGTCATGATCACATGGCCGGACTGTTCCCCGCCGAGCGAGAGCCCGTTGGCGTTGAGTTCCTCGAGCACGTAGCGGTCGCCCACCTTGGTCTCGATCATGCGGATGTCGTTGGCGGCCATCGCCTTGCGCAGCCCGAGGTTGCTCATCACGGTGGCGACGAGGGTTCGGTCTTTCAACACGCCGCGCTCGGCCATGGACACCGCGAGGATCGCCATGATCTGGTCACCGTCGATAACGTTGCCGTCCCGGTCGACGGCAAGGCAGCGGTCAGCATCTCCGTCGTGCGCGATTCCGACGTCGGCCCCGGCCTCGAGCACGGCCCGGGCGAGGTTGTCGAGGTGGGTGGACCCGACCCCGTCGTTGATGTTGATGCCGTCGGGGTCGGCCCCGATGACGGTCAGTGTGGCACCGGCATCCGTGAAGACCTGCGGGGATACGCCGGCGGCGGCGCCATGCGCGCAGTCGAGCACGACGTGGATGCCGTCGAGGCGGTTGGGCAGGGTGCCGAGCAGGTGCACGACATAGCGGTCCTCGGCGTCGGCGAACCGGCGGATGCGACCGACGTCGCCGCCGATGGGCATCAGCACGTCCATCGTGAGGTGCTCTTCGATGCGGTTCTCGACGTCGTCGGGAAGTTTGGTGCCGCCGAAGGCGAACAGCTTGATGCCGTTGTCCGGGGCGGGGTTGTGCGAGGCGGAAATCATCACGCCGAAGTCGGCGCCGATGTCGGCGATCAGGAACGCGGTGGCGGGGGTGGGGATGACGCCGGCGTCGAGGACATCGACACCCGAGCTGGCCAGCCCGGCCGCGACCGCTGCAGAAATGAATTCACCGGAGATCCGGGGATCCCGGGCGAGCACCGCAACGGGTCTGCGACCCTCTGCCAGGCGCAACTCCGCGCGGCGGCCCTGAGTGAGGACCGCCGCGCTGGCCTGGGCGAGGCCCAGGGCCAGGCCAGCCGTGAGATCACGGTTGGCCAGACCCCGGACGCCGTCCGTGCCGAATAGTCGAGGCATTGTTACAGTGCTTCCCGACTTGTTAGCGCTTGGAGAACTGAGGAGCCTTACGGGCCTTCTTGAGTCCGGCCTTCTTGCGCTCCTTGACGCGAGCGTCGCGGTTGAGGAAGCCGTTCTTCTTCAGGATGGCGCGGTTGTTCTCTTCGTCGATCTGGTTCAGCGAACGTGCGATGCCGAGACGCAGGGCGCCGGCCTGGCCGGAGGGGCCACCGCCGGTGATGCGTGCGATGACGTCGTAGCTGCCGATGAGGTCGAGCACCTTGAACGGGTCGTTGATGAGCTGCTGGTGCAGCTTGTTCGGGAAGTAGTCCCCGAATTCGCGGCCGTTCACCGTGATGGTGCCGGAGCCGGGGACGATGCGCACGCGGGCGATGGCCTGCTTGCGACGGCCGACGGCTGCGCCGGGAACGTTGAGGATGGCGCGGGGCGCCTTGGTTACGGTCTCGGCCGGGGTCTCGGTCGAGTAGCTCTCCGGAGCCTGGTCAATCTGATCTGCGATTTTCGCCACGATGGTGTGAATCCTTTTTTCTTAGAATCGAAAAGTCTGGAGGCCGGCGCTACTGAGCGACCTGGGCGAGGGTGTACGGCTTCGGCTGCTGCGCGGCGTGCGGGTGCTCGGGGCCGGCGTAGACCTTGAGCTTGGCCAGCTGGGCGCGACCGAGGGTGTTCTTCGGAAGCATGCCGCGGATGGCCTTCTCGACCGCACGGGTCGGGTGCTTTTCGAGCATCTCCGAATAGTTGGTGGCCGTGAGGCCGCCCGGGTAACCGGAGTGGCGGTACGCCATCTTCAGGTCGAGCTTCTTGCCGGTGAGGGCAATCTTCTCGGCGTTGATGATGATGACGAAATCTCCCATGTCCATGTGGGGAGAGAACGTTGCCTTGTGCTTCCCGCGAAGGAGAATGGCGGCGTGGCTGGCAAGACGACCGAGCACGATGTCTGTGGCGTCGATGACGACCCAGTCGTGCTGGACTTCGCTTGCTTTGGGGGTATAAGTGCGCGTCACTATTGTGCTGCTTTCTTGTTTCGAACGGAGGTGTTCGTGAATCCCGCTCCGGGTGTGTTCCCAGAGGGGGAACACGATCGATGGAGGGCTCACGTTCGTGTGCCTGGCTGCAACGCACAGACACCAGAGGTCAACGCTACCGCCGTGGGCGCCCGAGCGCAATTCCGGGCGTGAAGCCGACGGATGCGGAGGCGAGCTACTCCGTGTCGTCGATGAGTTCGCGCCGGGCCCGGGTCTCCAGCGCACGCAGCGCCAGCAACTCGTCGGCCGGGTAGCCGACCTTCAGCAGCGTGAGCCCCTGGGCGGGCATGACCTTGAATTCGCTGGTACGGGCCCGTTCGATCCGGAGGTCGACCAGGCGGTCCCCGGACAGGCGCCCCTCCCCCACGGCCACGCACGCGCCGACGAGGGCGCGAACCATGCTGTGGCAGAACGCGTCGGCCTGCACCGAGGCGACGAGAACGCCATCGGGGTCGCGCCGCCAGCTGAACTCCTGCAGCGTGCGGATCGTCGTCGCGCCGGGGCGCGGCTTGCAGTAGGTGGCGAAGTCGTGCAGGCCGATCAGCGTGGCGGCGGCCGCGTGCATGGCGTCCCCGTCGAGGCGGAAGCCGTGCCAGGTGGTGCGGAACCGCTGCAGCGGGTCGTGCCCGGCGACCGAGTCCGCGATCCGGTATTCGTACCGGCGGTAGAGCGCCGAGAAGCGGGCGTCGAACCCGGCCGGGGCGATGATGCTCGATTTCAGCACGATCTCGGGCTGGGTGACCAGGATTCCGCTGAGCCGCCGCTGCACCATGACCGCCAGCGGCGTCGGCGGGCGGCCCTTGCCGCGGGTGATCCGCACGAGGCCGTCGGCCTGGTCGGGGTTCAGATCGAAGTGGGCGACCTGTCCCAGGGCGTGCACGCCGGCATCCGTTCGCCCGGCCACGGTCAGTACCGGGGTCGGCGGGTGGCTGTGCAGGATGCCCGCCAGTCCGGCCTCGATCTGCCCCTGGACCGTGCGGAGGCCAGGCTGGGTGGCCCAGCCGGACATCCCGGTGCCGTCGTAGGCGATATCCAGCCTGATCCGGGTGGTGCCTCGGCGTTGGGTCTCGTCAGGCGCCGGGGGAAGAATCACGCAGGTAAGTGTACGGGCCGCCCCGGGTTATCGTTGAACCCGGATAGTTCTCCGAAGCCGTTATGAAACCCAGCAAACCCCAGCCCTCACCTGCCCGCCGCCCGCAAACCGTGAGCGATTCTGCGCGGCGCCTGGCCGGACTCGACGGCCTGCGCGGCATCGCCGTGGCCCTGGTCGTGGTCTTCCATTTCTTCCCCGCGGTGCTGCCCGGCGGCTTCGTCGGGGTCGACGTCTTCTTCGTGATCAGCGGTTTCCTGATCACGGGCCTGCTCGTCGTCGCGCACGAGCGAACCGGCCGGGTCTCGCTCGGCCGATTCTGGCAGCGCCGGGCCCGCCGACTGCTCCCCCCGCTGATTCCCCTGGTCCTCGCCTGTGCCACGGCGGCCTGGGCCATCGGCGGGGACGTCCTGGTCGGCATCGGCTGGCAGGTGCTCGGCGCAGCGACGTTCGGCTACAACTGGGTGTCGATCGCGGCGTCGGGCAGCTATTTCGCAACCGACCAGCCCGAACTGTTCCGCAACCTCTGGTCGCTGGCGGTCGAGGAACAGTTCTACCTGGTCTGGCCGTTCGCTCTGCTCGGCCTGTTGCTGATTCGCAGCCCCGCCGTGCGCCTCGGCCTGGTCGGCGGCCTCGCCCTGGCGTCGGCGCTGTGGATGGGGCTGCTGCACCAGCCCGGAACCGACCCCACCCGCGTGTACTACGGTTCGGACACGCACAGTTTCGGCCTCTTCATCGGCGCCGCGCTGGCCCTGGCTCTGCACCGCAGCGGCGCTTCCCCCCTCGCCCCGCGGGTGCGGGCCGTACTGGGCGGGGCCCGGCCCTGGCTCGGCCTGGCGGCGCTCGCGGGCCTCCTCGGCACCGCGGCCTGGCTGCCGGACACCGACGCCGTCACGTACCGCGGCGGGCTGCTTCTGGTGAGCCTGCTGTCCGCGGTCACGATCTGGGCCGCGGTGCGCGGCGGACGCTTCGGCCCGCTGCTGGACACCCCGGTACTGCGGTTCCTCGGGGAACGCTCCTACGGCATCTACCTCTGGCACTGGCCCGTCCTCGTGCTGACCCTGGCGGCCTGGCCCGCGGCCACGAGATCACCGGCCGGGATGCCGGCAGCCGGGTTGCTGGCAGCCGCGCTGACGCTGCTGGCCGCCGTCGGGTCATACCGCTGGCTCGAACTGCCCGCCCGCCGGCTGGGGGTGCGCGGCGGCATCCGTCGGCTGGCTGCGCTCCGGACGGGTCCCCCGCGGCGGCGCGCCCTGCTCGGGCTGACCCTGGTGACCGGACTGGTGCTGGTGGCGGGCACGATGTCGGCGCTGATCACGGCGCCCAGTCAGACCAGCGCCCAGACAGAGATCGAACGCGGCCAGCAGGCGCTGGCCGCCGCCACCCGAGCGGCCGCCAGAGCCGAGGCCCGCGCCTCCCGGTCGGCCGCGATCACCGCCGCACTAGCTCCGGTCGGCAGCCGGATCACCGCGGTGGGCGACTCGGTCATGCTCGCCTCCGCCCCCGAGCTGCAGGCCGGCTTCCCCGGCATCGCAATCGACGCCGCGGTCTCGCGCGGCATGCGCGCTGCGCCGGAGCTACTCGCCGACCAGGCCCGCGCCGGCACTCTCCGGCGGGTGGTCGTGGTCGGACTCGGCACCAACGGCCCGATCGACCGGGACGACCTGGCCGACATCCGCGCCGTGATCGGGCCCGGTCGCACGCTGATCCTGGTCAACGCCTACGCCGAACGCGCCTGGACCGAGGGCGTCAATGCCGCCCTGGCGGACTTCTCCACGCGTTACCGGCAGGTCGAACTCGCCGACTGGCACGACGCGATCGCACCGCACCTCGACGTGCTGGCGGAAGACAACGTCCACCCGGGACCGACCGGCGGCAGAATCTACACGGAAGCGATCCGGGCTGCGCTGGACCGGCTCGGACGAGTGCCACCGCCACGGCGAACGGATGCCTTCCTGCGGCCCACCCCGACGGGTCCCGACGCGCCTCCGCTACCCCCGCTGCTGCCGGAGGCGACCGCTCACTGAAGCTCGTAGGCGAAGGGGAGCCGCCTAAATGTCCAGCACAGGGTGGCCGGGTGCGCAAAAAAGGGGCCCGACCGAAGTCGAA
This sequence comes from Cryobacterium shii, assembly GCF_004402595.1. Taxonomy (GTDB): domain Bacteria; phylum Actinomycetota; class Actinomycetes; order Actinomycetales; family Microbacteriaceae; genus Cryobacterium; species Cryobacterium shii. The sequence continues at coordinate 56,465 of NZ_SOFY01000070.1, forward strand.
CCCCTTTTTACGGTGAAACGTGACTACTTGGCGTCAGCCTCGTCGACAACGTCGGCCTCGACGGCCGCGTCGGCCGCGTCGGCCGCGTCGGCCGGAGCCGTTGCTTCCTCGGCGACGTCGGCCGGAGCGGCCTCGGCGACAGGCTCTTCCGCGGCAGGCTTGGCAGCCTTCGACGCGGAGGCCTTCTTGACCTTCGGGGTCAGCGGCTCGAGAACGAGTTCCATCTGGACCATCGAAGCGTTGTCGCCCTTGCGGAAGCCGAGCTTCGTGATGCGGGTGTAGCCACCCTCACGAAGAGCAACCTGCGGCGCGATCTCGGTGAAGAGCTCGTGCACGACGCTCTTGTCGCCGATCGTGGCGAGCACGCGACGACGAGCGTGCAGGTCACCCTTCTTGGCGAACGTGATCAGTCGCTCGGCGACCGGGCGAAGGCGCTTGGCCCGCGTCTCGGTCGTCTTGATCGACTTGTGGGTGAACAGGGATGCGGCCAAGTTGGCCAGCATGTGGCGCTCGTGGGCCGGTCCGCCTCCGAGGCGGGCTCCCTTAGTGGGCGTAGGCATTGGTTATCTCCAGTATCAAAGTCGAAAGACAGTCTGAGCGACTGCTTTAGATGGTTTCTTCGTCGTAGCCGCTGTAGAAGTGGGCGCCGTCGAATCCGGGCACCGAGTCCTTCAGCGACAGGCCGAGCTCTACGAGCTTGTCCTTGACCTCATCCACCGACTTCTGTCCGAAGTTGCGGATGTTCATCAGCTGGGTCTCCGAGAGGGCGACCAGTTCGCTGACGTTGTTGATGCCCTCGCGCTTGAGGCAGTTGTACGAACGAACCGACAGATCGAGGTCCTCGATCGGAATCGACAGTTCGGTCGACAGCACGGCGTCGACCGGCGCGGGGCCGATTTCGATGCCCTCGGCGGCGGTGTTCAGCTCGCGGGCCAGACCGAACAGCTCGGTCAAGGTGCGACCGGCGGATGCGATGGCGTCGCGAGGCGAAATCGCCGACTTGGTCTCCACGTCAACGACGAGGCGGTCGAAGTCGGTGCGCTCACCGGCACGAGTTGCCTCGACGCGGTAGGTCACCTTGAGCACGGGCGAGTAGATCGAGTCGACCGGAATCTGGCCGGCCTCGGAATACTCGTTGCGGTTCTGGGTGGCCGACACGTAGCCGCGGCCGCGCTCGATGGTCAGTTCGAGTTCGAACTTGGCCTTGTCGTTCAGGGTCGCGATGACGAGTTCCGGGTTGTGGACCTCGACTCCGGCCGGAGCCGAGATGTCGGCGGCCGTGACCTGGCCGGCACCCTGCTTGCGCAGGTAAGCCGTGATCGGTTCGTCGTGCTCGCTGGAGATGACGAGACCCTTGATGTTCAGGATGATCTCGGTGACGTCTTCCTTGACACCGGGAACGGTGCTGAACTCGTGCAGCACACCGTCGATCCGGATGCTGGTGACAGCGGCTCCGGGGATCGAGGACAGGAGGGTGCGGCGCATCGAGTTGCCGAGAGTGTAACCGAAACCAGGCTCAAGAGGTTCGATGACAAACCTGGATCGGAACTCCGAGATGTTCTCTTCGGTGAGCGTGGGGCGCTGTGCGATAAGCACTATTGATTCCTTTCGGCTAAGTGTCCGCTATATGACACTTGCGTGGCGAGGGTTGAACGTGAAAGAAAAACGGTGATCGTCCCCCGACAGGCCCGACAACCGGAAGACCGGGTGTCGGGCCTGTCGAGATCAGGTCAATAGAGAGTGCTTAGACGCGACGACGCTTCGGCGGACGGCAGCCGTTGTGCGCCTGGGGCGTGACGTCGTTGATCGAGCCCACCTCGAGGCCGGCGGCCTGAAGCGAACGGATGGCGGTCTCGCGACCGGATCCGGGGCCCTTGACGAAGACGTCGACCTTCTTCATGCCGTGCTCCTGCGCCTGGCGGGCAGCCGACTCGGCAGCCAGCTGTGCGGCGAACGGGGTCGACTTGCGCGACCCCTTGAAGCCAACTCCACCTGAGGACGCCCAGCTGATGACCGCACCGGTGGTGTCGGTGATCGAGACGATGGTGTTGTTGAAGGTGCTCTTGATGTGGGCCTGGCCCACAGCGATGTTCTTCTTTTCTTTCTTGCGCGGCTTCCGAGCGGCCGACTTTGGTGCTGCCATGATTTCTCCTGAATCCTGTAGGCGAGACGGGCGAGGCCGAGGCCTAGCGCGCCTTCTTCTTGCCGGCTACGGTGCGCTTCGGGCCCTTGCGGGTGCGAGCGTTGGTCTTGGTGCGCTGGCCGCGAACGGGCAGGCCCTTGCGGTGGCGAATGCCCTCGTAGCTGCCGATCTCGACCTTGCGGCGGATGTCGGCGGCAACCTCACGGCGGAGGTCACCCTCTACCTTGAAGGATCCTTCGATGTAGTCACGGAGAGCGATCAACTGATCGTCGCTCAGATCCTTGACTCGGATGTTTCCATCGATTTCAGTGTCGGCGAGGGTCTTGAGTGCCCTCGTACGGCCAACACCAAAGATGTAAGTCAGTGCAACTTCCACGCGCTTATCGCGAGGAATATCAACGCCGGCTAGACGTGCCATTGTGGCTTCTCCTGTATATGAGTGGAGGTCTGTAACAGTGCCTGTACATCGGCCTCCAACCGATGGTGTCGCCCCGAGGGGTTCCCGGCACTGCTATTTTCTGTGTTCAATTACGTGTGCCTTCGACAGGCCTGGCTACCGGAATCGGTGACCGGGCTTGTCGACCTGCTAGCCCTGACGCTGCTTGTGACGCGGGTTCTCGCAGATGACCATCACGTTGCCGTTACGGCGGATGACCTTGCACTTGTCGCAGATCTTCTTGACGCTGGGCTTGACCTTCATGATGTGTCCTTGTATTCGCTGTCTTCGTACCCCAGGAACGCCTCGGGCCGTTACTTACAGCACTCGTTACTTGTAGCGGTAAACGATCCGGCCGCGAGTCAGATCGTACGGGCTCAGCTCCACGATCACGCGGTCCTCAGGGAGGATGCGGATGTAGTGCTGACGCATCTTGCCTGAAATGTGGGCAAGAACTTTGTGGCCGTTGGTCAACTCAACGCGAAACATTGCATTGGGAAGAGCTTCGACTACTGCGCCCTCGATTTCGATGACACCGTCTTTTTTGGCCATAACTCACTATCGCTAGGGTATTGATTGCTGGTCGTGCGTGGATTGTGGCGTTTGACACGCCGTAAACGCGCGCATCAGACACCAAGGATTTACTCTATGGTACAGAGTTGCCTTTTGGCAATTCTTCCCTATAATCCCTGAACGGATTCACGGGTTCAGGGTCTTCTCCCGCACCGATCCGTGTGCTCTCATTCTGCGTTCACGTCGTCGAGCAGCCTGACGATGTCCTCCGCGGTGGCTGCGTCAAGGAGTCTCTGCACCTCGCCCTCGTCCGAGAACACGGCTGCCATTCTCGAGAGGATCTCGAGGTGCTCGTTGTTGAGCCCGGCGATTCCGACGGCGAACCGCACCGGGTGGCCGTCCCAGTCGATCGGGTCCGCGTAGCGAACGATCGACAGGGCCGACCGGATGACCGACGCCTTGGCGTCGTTGGTACCGTGCGGGATCGCCAGAAAGTTGCCCATGTACGTCGACACGCTGGCTTCGCGTTCGAACATGGAGTCGATGTAGTCCTCACGCACTGCGCCCGCACGGACGAGCAACGCACCGGCCTCACGGATGGCGTCGTTCCGGGTCGTGGCAGACCCCGCGGTCACCACATTGACCAGTTCCAGAAGGTGCTGGGTCATTGCGTTACTTTGCGGCTTCTGCCCAGCCGCGCGACTTGAACGCGTAGATGGCGGCGTCCAGCGCCTCATCGCCGTTCTGCGAGGCGAAAACGGTGGCCTCCAGCATTGCCACTCCGACCCCGAGCTTGACGGCCTGGCTGCGGATCTTCTCGTAGCGCGGCGCCAGCTGCGGTCCGACCAGCAGAACGTCGATCGGGCCGAGCGAGCCCGGCAGGTCCGATTCGCTCCCCGCGTGCACAGACACCGTGAGGCCGCGTGACTCTGCGGTGTGGCGGACCCGGTGGGCGACGAAGGCACTGGACGCTCCGGCACCACAGACAACGAGGATTCTCATGGGCGTGCTCTTTTCTCTGAGGCTGAGACAGACAATTTGTCCCCACCTCAATCTTCCCGCTTTCACCCCCGTCGAGGAAACCGCCGGCCCCCTCAGCCACCCCATCCGGGCCACACCCCCTCGTTCACCAATTCGACGGAGATTCTGTTCTAAAAATCCGCATTCGCCGGGTTTCACCCCGTTCCGGGCAGAATCTCCGTCGAATTCGTTCGGAGACGGAGTTGTTGGCGGAGTGGCGGGCCAAGTGGCGGGCAGGGCTCTGCTACGCGAGGGGAACGGGGGTGATGCCGAGCGGGGCGAGTGCCGCGGCACCGCCGTCTTCCGCAGTCAGAACCCAGATGCCGTCCTTGTGCACGGCCACGGTGTGCTCCCAGTGCGCGGCGGCGCGTCCGTCGCTGGTGGCGACGGTCCAGTCATCCTCGCGCACGTACGTCTCGATCGATCCGAGCACGACCATCGGCTCGATCGCGACGACCAGGCCGGGCTTGACGTCCGGGCCCTTCTGGCGCACCCGGTAGTTGAACACCGGCGGGGCCTCGTGCATGGACCGGCCGATGCCGTGGCCGACGTAGTCGGTGAGGATCCCGTAGTCGCCCTGGGAATCGACGTAGTCCTCGATGGCGTCGCCGACCTCGTTGAGGTGGCGCGCCACGGCCAGCCGGGCGATGCCGTGCCACAGCGACTGCTCGGTGACATCGGACAGCTTCTGGCGTTCGGCCACCTCGGCGGGGCGGGCCGGATCCGGAATCACAAAGCTGAACGCGGCATCGCCGTTCCAGCCGTCGATGATCGCGCCGCTGTCGATCGAGACGATGTCGCCGGCCGCGAGGACGCGGGCGCCGGGGATCCCGTGCACCACGTCGTCGTTGACCGAGGCGCACACCGTGTGGAAGTAGCCCTGCTCGAGCTTGAAGTTCGGCAGTCCGCCGCGCGCGACGATGGCCGCCTCCGCCGCGGCATCCAGTTCGAGCGTGGTCGCGCCGACCCGGATGGCAGCGCGGGCCGCATCCAGAGATGCGGCCGTGGCGAGCCCCGGGGCGATCATCAGCCGCATCTGCGCCGGCGACTTGTAGATGGAACGTCGAAGGCTCATGAGTATCTCTGCAAACTGATTGGGACGTGCGGATGGGTGGTACCGGTCGAAGACAGGCCGGATGGCGCAACCAGACGGTTGCGCCATCTCGGTCAGGTGGTGCTGGCTGCCTCTTCGGTGGCGTTCAGGCCGCGCGCGGCCAAGGCAGCGAGGATGCGCCCGGTCACCTCGTCCACGGCGCCCAGGCCGTCGACGGTGACGACGAGGCCGCGGGAGCCGTACAGGTCGATCAGGGGTGCGGTCTGCTCTTCGTAGACCGACAGGCGGTGACGGATGACGTCGGCCGTGTCATCCGCGCGGCCCTGCTCGGCGGCACGCTTCAGCAGACGCGCGACGACCTCTTCGGTGTCGGCGACGATCAGGACGACGGCGTCGAGGGCGGTCCCGTCGGCTTCCAGCAGACGGTCCAGCTCCTGAACCTGATCAGCGGTGCGCGGGTAGCCGTCGAGGAGGAACCCCGCCACAGCGTCGGCCTGCTTCAACCGGTCGGACACGATCTCGTTGGTGAGGGAATCCGGCACATAGGCGCCGGCATCGATGAACGCCTTGACCTTGACGCCCAACTCGGTGTTGTTCTTCACGTTGAAACGGAAGATGTCGCCGGTCGAGATGGCCGGCACGGCAAAAGCCTCGGACAGCCGCTCGGCCTGGGTGCCCTTGCCCGCGCCAGGCGGGCCGATCAGGAGAAGACGAGTCATCGGAGCAGCCCTTCGTAGTGGCGCTGTTGGAGTTGCGAATCGATCTGTTTGACCGTCTCGAGCCCGACGCCGACGATGATCAGGATGCTGGCGCCACCGAACGGGAAGTTCTGGTCGGCACCGATCGCGGAGAAGGCGATCAGAGGCAGCAACGCGATCAACCCCAGGTACAGGGAACCGGGCAGCGTCACCCGGGTGAGAACGAAGTCCAGGTATTCCGCGGTCGGCCGACCGGCGCGAATGCCTGGGATGAATCCGCCGTACTTCTTCATGTTGTCTGCGACCTCTTCAGGGTTGAAGGTGATCGCGACGTAGAAGTAGGTGAATCCCACGATGAGGAGGAAGTACATCGCCATGTAGAGCGGGTGGTCGCCCTTGGTCAGGTTGTTCGTCACCCAGGTGACCCAGGCGGCCGGGGACTGGCCGGCGGCGGGCTGGTTGAACTGGGCGATCAGGGCGGGGAGGTACAGCAGCGAGGACGCGAAGATGACGGGCACGACACCGGCCATGTTCACCTTGATCGGGATGTACGTGTTATTGCCGCCGTAGGTGCGTCGGCCGACCATCCGTTTGGCGTATTGCACCGGGATGCGACGTTGCGACTGCTCAACGAAGACGACGGCTGCCACCACGAGCAGCCCGATCGCGAGCACGATCAGCAGGACGTCGATGCCCTTCTGCTGGCCGATCGCGCCGAGCGAGTTCGGGAACCGGGCCGCGATCGAGGTGAAGATCAGCAGCGACATGCCGTTGCCGATGCCGCGTTCGGTGATGAGTTCGCCCATCCACATGATGATTCCGGTGCCAGCTGTCATGGTGATGACCATGAGCAGGATGGCGTACCAGGAGTCGTTGGTGAGCAGCTGAGAACACTCGGGGCTGGCGGACGTGCCGAACAGGGCGCCGCTGCGGGCCACCGTGATGAGCGTCGTCGACTGGAGGATGCCGAGGGCGATCGTGAGATAACGCGTGTACTGGGTCAGTGTGCTCTGCCCGGACGCGCCCTCTTTGTAGAGGGTCTCGAAGTGTGGGATGACCACGCGCAGCAACTGCACGATGATCGAGGCCGTGATGTACGGCATGATGCCGAGCGCGAACACCGACAACTGAAGCAATGCGCCACCGCTGAACAGGTTGACGAGCTCATAGAGGCCGCTGGTTCCCTGGTTCGCGGCCAGACACGCTTGCACGTTCTGGAAGTCAACGAATGGTGCAGGTACGAACGAGCCCAGTCGGAACAGGGCAACGATCCCCAGGCTGAATCCGATCTTCTTGCGAAGGTCGGGTGTGCGGAATATCCGCGCGATGGCGCTGAACACAATGCCTCCAGTTAATAACGTGAAAAACGAGCTTGTCGAGACCAGCATCGAAAGATTTCGATTGGTGGCCTCGACAAGCTCGCTCAGCGTCTACGGACTTACTTGATTGAGCCACCCGCAGCGACGATCTTCTGCTCTGCTGAGCCGGAGACCTTATCCACTGCAATGTTCAGCTTAACCGCAATGTCACCATTGCCGAGAACCTTGACCTTCTCGTTGTCACGAACAGCACCCTTGGCGACCAGGTCGGCGATGGTTACATCGCCCCCGTTCGGGTAGAGCTCCGCGAGCTTGTCCAGGTTGACAACCTGGTACTCGACGCGGAACGGGTTCTTGAACCCGCGCAGCTTCGGGGTGCGCATGTGCAGAGGCATCTGCCCACCCTCGAAGCCGATACGCACGTTGTAGCGCGCCTTCGTGCCCTTGGTACCACGACCGGCAGTCTTACCCTTGGAGCCTTCACCACGACCGACGCGCATGCGCGACTTCTTGGCACCGGCGGCCGGGCGAAGGTGGTGAACCTTCAGGACCTGCTCGCGCTTTTCGGTCGGAGCAGCCTTCACAGCGACCTTGGCGGCGGCAGCCTTCTTGGGGGCTGCCTTCTTTGCAGTGGCGGGCTTGGCGGCTGCCGTGGCAGCTTCCTTCTCGTCAGCCATTAGTCAATCTCCTCGACCTTTACGAGGTGAGCAACGGTGTTGACGTAGCCGCGGTTCTGCGAGTTGTCCTCGCGAATCGTGACTGCGCCAATGCGCTTGAGACCCAGGCTGCGAAGCGTGTCGCGCTGGTTCTGCTTCTCACTAATTTTGGACTTGATCTGTGTCACTTTGAGGCGAGCCATCAGGCACCTGCCTTTGCTGCTGCGGCAGCTGCTGCTGCTGCGGCGTCGGCGCGCAGGAAACGGGCCGGGGCCACGTCTTCGTACGCGAGCCCACGACGAGCTGCAACCGCACGCGGCTCTTCGAGCTGGTGCAGAGCCTCGACCGTGGCGTGGACGATGTTGATGGTGTTCGACGAGCCGAGGGACTTGCTCAGCACGTCGTGGATGCCAGCGCACTCGAGTACGGCGCGCACCGGGCCACCGGCGATAACGCCGGTACCGGCAGCGGCCGGACGCAGCAGGACAACGCCGGCTGCGGCTTCACCCTGCACGGGGTGCGGGATCGTGAGGCCGACGCGGGGAACGCGGAAGAAGTTCTTCTTCGCTTCCTCGACACCCTTGGAAATGGCGGTAGGCACCTCACGGGCCTTGCCGTAGCCGACTCCGACCAGGCCGTTGCCGTCACCGACGACGACGAGAGCGGTGAAGCTGAAGCGACGACCACCCTTGACCACCTTGGAAACGCGGTTGATGGTGACAACGCGCTCCAGGAACTGGCTCTTGTCGGCGTCGCGGCTGCCGCGATCCTTGTTCGGGTTGCGCTCACGGCCACCACGACGAGCCTCACGAGGCTCGTTCTGCGGCGGCGTCGTGGACGCAGCGGTCTCGACGGGTGCCTCTGCAGCCACCACGTTCTCCTTTGTTGCTGTGTTAGCGGTTTCAGTGCTCACAGGTTCAACCCACCCTCTCGAGCTCCCTCGGCGATGGCAGCGACGCGTCCCGCGTACTTGCTGCCGCCACGGTCAAATACGACGGCTTCGATACCGGCGGCTTTGGCACGCTCAGCGACGAGCTCGCCGACCTTGCGGGCCTTGGCGGTCTTGTCACCATCGAAGGTGCGCAGACCGGTTTCGAGCGTGGACGCCGAAGCAAGGGTGAAACCCTTGCTGTCATCGACGACCTGCACGAATACGTGGCGAGCAGAACGGGTGACGACGAGACGCGGACGAAGCGCAGTCCCCTCGATCTTCTTGCGAAGACGTGTGTGCCTGCGTCCGCGGGCAGCAGCCTTGCTCTTACCTCTAGTTCCGAGACCCATGGTTACTTACCACTCTTTCCGGCCTTGCGGCGAACAATCTCGCCGGCGTAACGCACACCCTTGCCCTTGTAGGGCTCCGGCTTACGAATCTTACGGATGTTGGCGGCGACCTCGCCGACAGCCTGCTTGTCGATACCGCCGACCGTGAGGCGGTTGACGCTCTCCACGGTCAGGGTGATACCGGCGGGCGGGTCGACCAGGACCGGGTGCGAGAAGCCGAGGGCGAACTCGATGGAGCTGCCCTTCTGGGCTACGCGGTAACCGGTACCGACGATCTCGAGGGACTTGGTGTAACCCACCGTCACCCCGATGATCTGGTTTGCGATGAGCGTCCGGGTCAGTCCGTGCAGCGAACGCGAGTTGCGCTCGTCGTTCGGGCGAGTGACGACAACGTGGCCGTCCTCGATCTTGACCTCGATCGGGTTCGCGACGGTGAGCGCGAGCTCGCCCTTCGGGCCCTTGACGCTGACGCGCTGGCCTTCAGCGGTGACCGTGACATCCGTCGGAATCGGGATGGGGAGTCTTCCAATACGTGACATCGTCGACTACCACACGTAGGCGAGAACTTCTCCGCCTACGCCCTTCTTCTCGGCCTGGCGGTCGGTGAGCAGACCGCTGGAGGTGGACAGGATGGCAACGCCGAGGCCACCGAGAACGGTGGGGATTTCGGTCGACTTCGCGTACACGCGCAGGCCGGGCTTGGAAACCCGCTTGATCCCGACGATGGAACGCTCGCGGTTCGGACCGAACTTCAGGTTGAGCGTGAGGGTCTTGCCGACCTCTGCATCCTTGACGTCCCAGGCAGAGATGTAACCCTGAGCCTTGAGGATGTCTGCGATGTTCGCCTTGAGCTTGCTGTGCGGCATGGACACGGTGTCGTGAAACGCCGAGTTAGCGTTGCGCAGTCTGGTCAGCATGTCTGCGACCGGATCTGTCATTGTCATTTGTGGTGCCTTTCTCGCCTGGTTTCGTTCACCCGTTACACGGATGACGACCTTGGTCGTGGTGGGGCTGGACGGTTGTCCAGCCCCGGATTTTTACTACAAGGAGCCAAAGAGCTACTTTACTTGGTGTTTTCGGCTGTCTTGAACGGGAAGCCCAGCGCCTTGAGCAGCGCGCGGCCTTCTTCGTTGTTCTTGGCCGTCGTCACAACCGTGATATCCATACCGCGGATACGGTCGATCCGGTCCTGGTCGATCTCGTGAAACATGACCTGCTCGGTGAGACCGAAGGTGTAGTTACCGCTGCCGTCGAACTGCTTGTCGCTCAGTCCGCGGAAGTCACGGATGCGAGGAAGAGCAAGGCTCAGGAGGCGGTCGAGGAACTCCCACATGCGGTCGCCACGAAGTGTGACGTGCGTGCCAATGGGCTGTCCTTCACGCAGTTTGAACTGCGCGATCGACTTGCGGGCCTTGGTGACCTGCGGCTTCTGGCCGGTGATCTTGGTGAGGTCGGAAACGGCCCCGTCCATGATCTTGCCGTCGCGAGCTGCTTCGCCGACACCCATGTTGACAACGATCTTGACCAGGTTCGGAACCTGGTGGACGTTGGTGAAGCCGAGGTCCTTGGTGAGCTGGGCGGTGATCTCATCGCGGTACTTCTGCTTGAGGCGCGGCAGGATAACCGGGACGGCTGCTTCGGCGGCTGCAGTTGCAGTGTCAGTCATCAGAGGTCCTTCCCTGACTTCTTGGCGTAACGAACGCGGACCGTCTTGGTGACGCCGTCCTTCGTTACTTCTTCGGTGCGGACGCCGACCTTGGTCGGCTTCTTGGTCTCCGGGTCGACGATGGCCACGTTGGACACGTGAATCGGCGCCTCCATGGTCTCGATGCCGCCGGTCTTGGTGCCGCGCTGGGTCTGGCCGACGCGAACGTGCTTGGTGACGAAGTTGATGCCCTCTACGAGGACACGGTTCTTCTCCACCAGGACAGCGATGACCTTGCCCTGCTTGCCGCGGTCGCCGCCGCGGGCCTGGGTGCGGCCGGTGATGACCTGAACGAGGTCACCCTTTTTGAGTCTGGCCATGATTTAGATAACCTCCGGTGCCAGCGAGATGATCTTCATGAACTTCTTGTCGCGAAGCTCGCGACCGACCGGTCCGAAGATACGGGTGCCGCGGGGGTCACCTTCGTTCTTCAAAATCACTGCGGCGTTCTCATCGAACTTGATGTACGAACCGTCTGGACGACGGGTCTGCTTTTTGACGCGAACGACAACGGCTTTGACGACGTCGCCCTTCTTGACGTTTCCGCCCGGGATGGCGTCCTTGACCGTGGCGACGATCGTGTCGCCCAGTCCGGCGTAGCGACGGCCGGAGCCACCGAGAACGCGAATGGTCAAGAGCTCCTTGGCACCGGTGTTGTCGGCAACCTTGAGTCGTGATTCTTGCTGAAGCACTTTTTAACTCCTTCTATCAAGTAAGCGCGAGGCCTACTTGGCCTTCTCGAGGATCTCGACCAGGCGCCAGCGCTTGGAAGCGCTGAGCGGACGGGTCTCACTGATCAGGACCAGGTCGCCGACGCCGGCGATGTTCGCCTCGTCGTGAGCCTTCAGCTTGGACGTACGGCGGATGACCTTGCCGTACAGGGGGTGCTTCACGCGGTCTTCGACCTCGACAACGATGGTCTTTTCCATCTTGTCGCTGGTCACGTAACCACGCAGCGTCTTGCGGTAGCCGCGAACGAGAGCCTCAGCCTCGACAGCGACGACCTTTGCGTCAGTCTTCGCCATGACTAGGCCTCCTTCGTCTCGTCGGCGTCAACCGCAGCGGTGTCCTCAACGGACGCAGCTGCAGGCTTGGCCTTCTTGGTCTTCTTCTCAGCCTTGGCCGGAGCCTCGACAGGCACGGGAGTCGGGCGAATGCCCAACTCGCGCTCACGGAGAACCGTGTAGATGCGAGCGATGTCGCGCTTGACCGCGCGGAGGCGGCCGTGGCTTTCGAGCTGGCCGGTGGCCGACTGGAAGCGAAGGTTGAAAAGTTCTTCCTTCGCCTTCTTCAGCTCGTCGAACAGTCGCTCATTTTCAAAAGTGTCGAGCTCGACCGGGGCGAGCTCCTTGGATCCGATCGCCATTATGCGTCGCCCTCCTCGCGCTTGATGATGCGTGCCTTCAAGGGCAGTTTGTGAATTGCGCGGGTCAGCGCTTCCTTGGCAACGATGTCGGTGACACCGCTGAGTTCGAACAGGACACGACCCGGCTTGACGTTGGCGACCCACCACTCGACGGAACCTTTACCGGAACCCATGCGAGTTTCGGCCGGCTTCTTGGTGAGGGGGCGGTCCGGATAGATGTTGATCCAGACCTTGCCGCCACGCTTCATGTGACGGGTGATCGCGATCCGAGCGGACTCGATCTGACGGTTGGTCACATAGGCGGGGGTGAGCGCCTGGATGCCATACTCGCCGAACGACAGCTCGGTGCCACCGGTTGCATGGCCGGTACGGCCCGGGTGGTGCTGCTTACGGTGCTTGACTCTGCGTGGAATCAACATGGTTATGCCTCAACTCCTGCTGCAACCGGTGCCGCTGCCTCTGCGCGGGGCGCACGACGCGGTCGGTCGTCACGTCGCTCGGGGCGGGACGACTTAGCGTTGGCCTGCTCGCGGGCGAGTTCCTTGTTGGTGATGTCGCCCTTGTAGATCCAGACCTTCACGCCGATGCGGCCGAAGGTGGTCTTGGCTTCGTAGAAGCCGTAGTCGATGTTCGCGCGCAGGGTGTGCAGTGGCACACGGCCTTCGCGGTAGAACTCCGAACGGCTCATTTCAGCGCCACCGAGACGACCGGACACCTGGATGCGAACACCCTTGGCGCCGGCGCGCTGGGCACCCTGCAGGCCCTTACGCATCGCGCGGCGGAATGCCACACGAGCGGAGAGCTGCTCGGCAATGCCCTGAGCGACGAGCTGAGCGTCGACCTCGGGGTTTTTGACCTCGAGGATGTTCAGCTGGATCTGCTTGGCGGTGAGCTTCTCGAGGTCGGAGCGGATGCGCTCGGCCTCCGCGCCACGACGGCCAATCACAATGCCCGGACGGGCGGTGTGAATGTCCACGCGGACACGGTCGCGAGTGCGCTCGATCTCGATGCGGGACACGCCGGCGCGGTCGAGGCTGGTGCTCAACAGGCGGCGGATCTTGACGTCTTCAGCGACGAAGTCGCTGTAACGCTGGCCCGGCTTCGTGCTGTCAGAGAACCAACGCGACACGTGGTCGGTCGTGATTCCCAGACGGAAGCCATAGGGGTTTACTTTCTGACCCATTACTTCGTACCCTCCTCAGGAGTGGCGAGCACAACCGTGATGTGGCTCGTGCGCTTCTTGATCTGGAATGCGCGACCCTGTGCGCGGGCCTGGAAACGCTTGAGGGTGGTGCCCTCATCAACGAATGCCTGGCTGACGAACAGATCCTGCTCGTCCAGGAAGGTGTTGGCTGCATCGGCCTTTACCCGGGCGTTCGCGATTGCCGAAGCAACCAGCTTGTACACCGGATCGCTCGCACCCTGCGGCGCGAACTTCAGAATTCCCAGGGCCTCGAAGGCCTGCTTGCCGCGGATCAGGTTGACAACGCGACGAGCCTTCTGGGGGGTAACGCGGATGTGACGCACGCGTGCGATCGACTCCACCATTTCTTATCCTCCTTCACGTCCCCGCGTTAGCGGCGACGGCCCTTCTTGTCGTCCTTCACGTGACCACGGAAGGTGCGGGTGGGCGCGAACTCGCCGAGCTTGTGCCCGACCATGCTCTCGGTGACGAACACCGGGATGTGCTTGCGTCCGTCGTGAACCGCGATGGTGTGCCCGAGCATGTCGGGGATGATCATCGAACGGCGCGACCAGGTCTTGATTACGTTCTTGCTGCTGGCTTCGTTCGCCTTGACAACCTTGCGAAGCAGGTGGTCGTCAACGAACGGGCCTTTCTTGAGACTGCGTGGCATCGTCTACTCCTACTTACGCTTCTTGCCGACGGTACGGCGACGAACGATGAGCTTGTCGCTTTCCTTGTTCGGGTGGCGGGTGCGCCCTTCTTTCTGGCCCCAGGGGCTGACGGGGTGACGTCCACCGGACGTCTTACCCTCACCACCACCGTGCGGGTGGTCGACCGGGTTCATGGCAACACCACGAACGGTCGGGCGAACGCCTTTCCAACGCATACGGCCGGCCTTGCCCCAGTTGATGTTCGACTGTTCGGCGTTGCCGACCTCGCCGATCGTGGCGCGGCAGCGAGCGTCGACGTTGCGGATTTCTCCGGACGGCAGGCGCAGCTGGGCGTAGATGCCATCCTTCGCAACGAGACGAACGGATGATCCGGCGGAGCGGGCCATCTTGGCGCCACCGCCCGGACGCAGTTCGACCGCGTGGATGATGGTACCGGTGGGGATGTTCTTCAGCGGCAGGTTGTTGCCGGGCTTGATGTCAGCACCGGCGCCCGACTCTACGATGTCGCCCTGGTTCAGCTTGTTCGGGGCGATGATGTAGCGCTTGGAACCGTCCATGAAGTGCAGGAGCGCGATGCGCGCCGTACGGTTCGGGTCGTACTCGATGTGAGCGACCTTGGCGTTGACGCCATCCTTGTCGTTACGACGGAAGTCGATCAGACGGTACTGACGCTTGTGGCCACCACCGATGTGACGGGTGGTGATGCGACCCTGGTTGTTACGGCCACCGGTCTTGGAAAGGGGGCGAAGCAGGGACTTCTCCGGGGTCGAACGGGTGATCTCTGCGAAGTCCGCAACAGATGAACCGCGACGACCAGGAGTCGTGGGCTTGAACTTACGAATAGCCATTTCTTATTCCTCTAGTCCGCGCCGCTTAGCCGACGGCCGTGAAGATGTCAATGGAACCGGACTTGAGCGTGACGATGGCACGCTTGGTGTCCTTGCGCTTACCCTGACCGAACTTCGTGCGACGCGTCTTGCCGATCCGGTTCATGGTGTTGATCGAAGCGACCTCTACCTTGAAGATCTTTTCGATCGCGAGCTTGATTTCGGTCTTGTTCGAGCGCGGGTCCACGATGAAGGTGTACTTGCCTTCGTCGATCAGGCCATAGCTCTTCTCAGAGACGACCGGAGCGATGATGACGTCGCGGGGATCCTTGTTGATCGGGGTAGCCATTATGCGGACACCTCTTCCTTCTTGGTCTTGCTC
Source organism: Cryobacterium shii (assembly GCF_004402595.1). Taxonomy (GTDB): domain Bacteria; phylum Actinomycetota; class Actinomycetes; order Actinomycetales; family Microbacteriaceae; genus Cryobacterium; species Cryobacterium shii. Next base: position 71,722 of record NZ_SOFY01000070.1, read on the forward strand.
GCCACGAACGCGTCGAACGCGCCCTTGGTGAAGACAATGTCGTCGCTGACGAGCACGTCATAGGCATTCAGCTGGTCCCACGGCAGAACGTGCACCGTCGGCAGGTTGCGGATGCTGCGCAGCGTCATTTCATCGGTGCGTTCCAGGACGACCAGCACGTGCTTGCTGCTGGCGATCTGGGTGAGCAGTGCGATGGCGCCCTTGGTGCTGGGCGTCTCGGCGCTGAAGAGCGCCGTCACGACGTGGAGGCGGTCGCCACGGGCGCGGTCCGAAAGTGAGCCGCGCAGTGCTGCCGCGATCATCTTCTTGGGGGTGCGCTGTTCGTAGTTACGCGGGGTCGGTCCGTGGACGATGCCACCACCGGTCATCTGAGGGGCGCGGATCGAGCCCTGACGAGCGCGACCGGTTCCCTTCTGCTTGAACGGCTTGCGGCCGGAACCGGAGACCTCACCACGACGCTTGGTCTTGTGAGTGCCCTGGCGTGCGGCAGCGAGCTGCGCAACGACGACCTGGTGGATCAGCGGAATGTTGGTCTGAACGTCGAAGATCTCGGCGGGCAGGTCAACGGTGCCGGCCTTCTTGCCGGTTCCGTCGATGATGTCGAGTGCGGTAGCCATCAGGACTACGCTCCCTTCACTGCGTTGCGGACGAATACGAGGCGGCCACGAGCACCGGGAACGGCGCCCTTGACCAGCAGGAGGCCCTTCTCGGCGTCAACCGAGTGCACCTTGAGGTTCAGCACAGTGACGCGCTCGCCACCCATACGACCGGCCATGCGCATGCCCTTGAAGACACGGCTCGGGGTCGAGGAAGCACCGATGGAACCGGGCTTGCGGTGGTTGCGGTGTGAACCGTGAGAGGAAGAGACACCCTTGAAGTTGTGACGCTTCATGACACCGGCGAAACCCTTACCCTTACTGGTGCCCATGACGTCGACCTTGGTGCCGGCAGCGAACACACCGTCAACGGTGAGTTCCTGGCCCAGGGTGTAGTCAGCGGCATCCGCGGTGCGGAGCTCGGTGAGGTGGCGGCGAGGCGTGACGCCGGCCTTTTCGAAGTGTCCGGCGGATGGCTTGTTGACCTTGCGCGGGTCGATAGCCCCAGCAGCGATCTGGACGCCGGCGTAGCCGTCGATGTCCTTGCTGCGGATCTGGGTGACAACGTTGGGCGAGATCTCGATGACGGTGACGGGAACGAGCTTGTTGTTCTCGTCCCAGACCTGGGTCATACCGAGCTTCTTGCCGAGGAGACCCTTGGTGGTCTTGGTATCGGAGTAAGACATCGCGGGCCCTAGAGCTTGATCTCGATGTTGACGTCCGCCGGGAGGTCGAGACGCATAAGCGAGTCAACGGCCTTCGGGGTCGGGTCAATGATGTCGATCAGACGCTTGTGGGTGCGCATTTCAAAGTGCTCCCGGCTGTCCTTGTACTTGTGAGGGGAACGGATGACACACACCACGTTCTTCTCGGTCGGAAGCGGCACGGGGCCGACGACAGTCGCACCCGCGCGGGTCACTGTGTCGACGATCTTGCGCGCCGAGATGTCGATGACCTCGTGGTCATACGACTTAAGTCGAATGCGGATTTTCTGTCCCGCCATGTCGAACTCGCTTTCTTGTCAAGGCTTCGTACATCCCGAGGGCTGCATTGGACGCCGTAGTAGCACTGCTGCTATCGCACCACTGTTCATCTGTCAATTTCGATGCCCACCGCCAGGCGGCGAGTACCGAGCCAACTCGCTTCTCCACACTCGCGCATGAGGGAAGGCATGGATTTGCCCAGCATTCCCGGCTGTTGGTTTCTTCTATGTCCTGCTACCCGCGGCCTAACTGTGCACCTGGCGCTTTTTACGGCGAACGGCACAAGCTATGCACTGCCTGGCAGTGATCCCGATACCGCGAGCAGCGCGGCAGTCGAAAGTGTTGAACTAGAAGAGTCTGCCACAGGGTCGGGTCATTGTGCAACCCGGGCGTGTCGCGGGCGGCGTGTCGCCACTTCCGCGTCGTTCCGGGGCTCCCCCGCACCTCTCAGGCCGTCCAAAGTGCCCGTTCCGGTCGAGAGTGACCGCTGCGGCGGTCACTCTCGACCGGAACGGGCACACTCACCGCACCAGCGGGAGTCCCGCCTTGCTCAGGATGCGCTGCAACCGCCATGGTTCGCGGATGTCCGGAATCCCCCAGCGCGCGAAGACGTTGCCCTCAGCCCTGAGATGGTCCTCACGGATTTTCTCCGCGTAAACGGCCTCACCCGGGGACATCGAACTGAGGTACTCCTCCTTCAGGTATTTTCCGCGTCCGTCGAGCTCACCGATCGTTCGATACTCCGGCCATTCGGTATCCGTGAAGTAGTGACCACCGTTTGGGTTGACGTGCTGACGCTGAAGGACGGGGTCAGGGAATCCCAGCTCGAAGATGACAACCCTGCTCTCGGACTCGCCCGCATTGTCCGCGAGGCCGTTCCCGAACTTGATCGCTTTCAGCGACTGCCGCCCGCCCCGCGGGGACACCACCCGCTCGTGCGCCTCTAGGAGCTGGTCTTTCGTGACTTGATTGTAGTTCGTGCTCCGCTCAGGATTGAGAGCACAGTCGATCGCCGCCACGCTGTCCCGGAATTGCGCCGCGCGGGCGAGATCCACCAGCGTTCGCTGGGGACTTGTCACCAGAATGCCTTCCATTTCGACGACGTCCCCCGCTTCCAGCCCCTCACGGTGAATCGTGACCCCGTTCTTGCTCCGTGCGGCCGACTCCGGGTTGACGATCAGGTGTACGACGCCGGGCCAGGCGCTGGCCCTCGGATAGCCCCACAGCGCGGCCGCCGAGTCGAAGGCCACCACGGGCATCCGTCGCCGGGTGCGAACCGCCGCCAGGATTCGCGCGCGGTATCGATCGGCTGGGGTCATGGACGCCCAAAGCGCGTCATCGACATAGGCTCCGCGACGGATGCGCTCCCTGGCGCCCACCGCATGGTCGCGCCTCAGGGTCCTGTCGTCCTGTTCGATGCCTACGATGTCCCTGACCAGAACGAGGCCGGATCGATTGGTGATGTCGTTGTGTCTCATCCGATCAGGATCGAGACGACAGCCACCGTCCGAGGCGTGTTGCGCCGGAACTGTGTGCTCCAGCCCACGTCGAGGGGCCGGGAGGAGTCATCTTCTCCCGGATGCCGGTACGACAGTTCCCGTTCCGGTCGAGGGCCCGAGAGAGGGCGTTAGGTGGCGGGGGGCTTGTCGTCGGTGCCGATCTTGTCGTCGGCGGAGGTGCGCGCGCCCTCGATCTGCTCCTCGTATTTGCCGCCGGTGACCTTGTTGGCCGCATCGGCGGTGGCTCCGAGCACCTTGTCGCTCATTTCCTCGGCCTGCTCGCTTGTCAGCGCGTCCTTGACCCTGTTGTCATTCAGGAACGCTTTGGCCTTCTTGGTGATGTCGTCCAAGCCCATGGTCTTCTCCTTCTCCGGCTGTGCGGCGCAGCCGTATCCAAAGTACTCCGGCTCCCCGCACGAAACGGGTACAAAAAAGGGGCCGGCCCCCGAAGGGCCGACCCCGTTTCTTGAAGGGAACTACTTGATGATCTTGGTCACCGTTCCGGCACCGACGGTGCGGCCACCTTCACGAATGGCGAAGCCGAGGCCCTCTTCCATGGCGATCGGCTGGATCAGCGCGACGTTCATGTCGGTGGTGTCGCCGGGCATGACCATCTCGGTGCCCTCAGGCAGCGTGATGACGCCGGTGACGTCCGTGGTGCGGAAGTAGAACTGCGGGCGGTAGTTCGCGTAGAACGGGTTGTGACGCCCACCCTCATCCTTTGACAGGATGTACGCGGTGCCCTCGAAGTCGGTGTGCGGCGTGACCGAACCCGGCTTGACGACAACCTGGCCGCGCTCGACGTCTTCGCGCTTGGTGCCACGAAGAAGAAGACCACAGTTCTCGCCGGCCCATGCCTCGTCGAGCTGCTTGTGGAACATCTCGATACCAGTGACCGTGGTCTTGATGGTCGGGCGGATGCCGACAACCTCGACCTCGGAGTTGATCTTGAGGGTTCCACGCTCGGCGCGGCCGGTGACGACGGTTCCACGACCGGTGATCGTGAAGACGTCCTCGATCGGCATCAGGAAGGGCTTGTCCTTGTCGCGGACGGGCTCCGGGAAGTAGTCGTCGACAGCCTTCATCAGCTCAAGGATGTTGCCGACCCACTTCTCGTCGCCTTCAAGCGCCTTGAGTGCGGAGACGCGCACGACGGGAGCGTTGTCGCCGTCGAAGCCCTGGGCGGTGAGGAGTTCGCGAACCTCGAGCTCAACGAGCTCAAGGATCTCTTCGTCGTCAACCATGTCGGACTTGTTCAGCGCGACGAGCAGGGACGGCACGCCGACCTGCTTCGCGAGCAGAACGTGCTCACGGGTCTGAGCCATCGGGCCGTCAGTAGCGGCAACCACGAGGATCGCGCCGTCCATCTGAGCAGCACCGGTGATCATGTTCTTGATGTAGTCAGCGTGGCCCGGTGCGTCAACGTGCGCATAGTGACGCTTTTCGGTCTCGTACTCAACGTGCGAGATGTTGATCGTGATGCCGCGCTGGCGTTCTTCCGGAGCAGAGTCGATCGACGCGAAGTCGCGCTGAACGTTTGTCTTGGACGGGTACGTGTCGGCGAGGACCTTGGAGATCGCTGCAGTCAGCGTGGTCTTTCCGTGGTCAACGTGACCGATCGTTCCGATGTTTACGTGCGGCTTGGTCCGCTCGAACTTGGCCTTGGCCACTGTGGGTCCTCCTCAGGACTCTCGGCTTCACCGCCCGCTGGATGCGGGCGGTGAAACTGCTGGATTTGTGTACTTATGTTACTCGGGCCGGGAGGCCGAAGCGATTCGGGCCATGGGGCCCTGAAAGGCCCGAAGGCCCCGGGCTATTCGCCCTTGTTCTTCTGAATGATCTCTTCGGCCACAGCCCGGGGGACCTCCGCATAGCTCTCGAAGGTCATCGAGTACACGGCGCGGCCAGAGGTCTTCGACCTCAGGTCACCGATGTATCCGAACATCTCCGACAGCGGCACGTTGGCGCGAATTACCTTCACGCCCTGAGCGTCCTCCATGGTCTGGATCTGTCCACGACGCGAGTTCAGGTCGCCGATGACGTCGCCCATGTATTCCTCGGGCGTACGTACCTCGACGGCCATCAGCGGCTCGAGCAGAACGGGATCAGCCTTACGAACGGCTTCCTTGAAGCCCATCGAGCCGGCGATCTTGAACGCCATCTCCGAGGAGTCGACGTCGTGCGCGGCGCCGTCAAGCAGGCTTGCCTTGACGCCCACCATCGGGTAGCCGGCCAGGACGCCAACGTGCAGCGCATCCTGGATTCCTGCGTCCACCGAGGGGATGTACTCCCGGGGGATGCGGCCACCCGTGACCTTGTTGACGAACTCGTAGCTCTTATCGGCAGTGATCTCGAGCGGCTCGATCGCGATCTGAATCTTCGCGAACTGCCCGGATCCACCGGTCTGCTTCTTGTGCGTGTAGTCGTGACGCTCGACCGCGCGACGGATCGTCTCGCGGTAGGCGACCTGGGGCTTGCCGACGTTGGCTTCGACGTTGAATTCACGCCGCATCCGGTCGACGAGGATGTCCAGGTGGAGCTCGCCCATTCCCTTGATGACCGTCTGACCAGTTTCCTGGTTCTGCTCGGTGCGGAAGGTCGGGTCTTCTTCGGCCAGCTTCTGGATCGCGAGACCCAGCTTTTCCTGGTCCTGCTTGGTCTTCGGCTCGATCGCAACCTCGATGACCGGGTCAGGGAACGTCATCGACTCGAGCACGACCTGCGCGTTCGGGTCGCACAGGGTGTCACCCGTGGTCGTGTCCTTGAGGCCGATGACCGCGTAGATGTGACCGGCGGTCACGAAGGCCACAGGGTTCTCCTTGTTGGCGTGCATCTGGAAGATCTTGCCGATGCGCTCCTTCTTGCCCTTGGTCGAGTTGATGACCTGGGCACCGGAGTCAAGGTGACCGGAGTAAACGCGCACATAGGTCAGACGACCGAAGAACGGGTGAACGGCAACCTTGAACGCGAGGGCCGTGAACGGCTCCGTCGCATCCGGGTGGCGCATGATGACCTTTTCCTCATCGCGCGGGTCGTGGGCCTCGATGGCCGGCACGTCGAGCGGGGTGGGGAGGTAGTCGATGACGGCGTCGAGCATCGGCTGAACGCCGCGGTTCTTGAACGCCGAGCCACAGAGGACCGGGTAGATCTCGCTGGAGACGGTGAGCTTGCGGATCGCGTGCTTGATCTCGGAGACCGTGAGTTCCTCGCCGGAGAAGTACTTCTCCATCAGGTCGTCGTCGGTCTCGGCAACGGTCTCGAGGAGCAGCTTGCGGTAGACCGCAGCCTGGTCGACGAGGTCGGCCGGGATCTCTTCGATAGCGTACTTGGAGCCCATCTCGACGTCACCCTTGGAGTCGCCGCGCCAGGTCAGTGCACGCATCTCGACGAGGTCGACAACACCTTCGAAGGTGTTCTCGGCGCCGATCGGCAGCTGGAGGACGAGCGGCTTCGCGCCGAGGCGCTTGACGATCGTGTCGACGGTGTAGAAGAAGTCGGCGCCGAGCTTGTCCATCTTGTTGACGAAGCAGATGCGGGGCACGTCGTACTTGTCGGCCTGACGCCAGACGGTCTCGGACTGGGGCTCAACGCCCTCCTTGCCGTCGAACACTGCGACGGCGCCGTCGAGGACGCGGAGCGAACGCTCCACCTCAACGGTGAAGTCGACGTGGCCGGGGGTGTCGATGATGTTGATCTGGTTTTCAGCCCAGAAACAGGTCGTCGCGGCAGACGTGATGGTGATGCCACGTTCCTGCTCCTGCGCCATCCAGTCCATGGTCGAGGCGCCGTCGTGCGTCTCGCCGATCTTGTGATTGACACCCGTGTAGTACAGGATGCGCTCAGTGACGGTGGTCTTGCCAGCATCAATGTGAGCCATGATGCCGATGTTGCGGACCTTACTCAGGTCGGTGAGCACGTCAAGTGCCACGGGGGTCCTCCGGAAGTTTGCTTATGGTGCGTGGTGCGAAACAGGGCATCCGGTATCCGGGCCCGTCGAGATCTGATCCCGACAAGCCCGGACTCCGGAACGCGACTACCAGCGGTAGTGAGCGAAGGCCTTGTTCGCCTCGGCCATCTTGTGCGTGTCCTCGCGGCGCTTCACAGCGGCACCGAGGCCGTTGGATGCGTCGAGGATTTCGTTGGTGAGACGCTCGGTCATGGTCTTCTCGCGACGAGCCTTGGCGTAGCTGGTCAACCATCGGAGGGCCAGGGTGTTGGCGCGGTGCGGCTTGACTTCGACGGGCACCTGGTAGGTGGAACCACCCACGCGGCGCGAACGCACCTCAAGGGTGGGACGAACGTTGTCGAGTGCCTTCTTCAGCGTGACGACAGCATCCGCACCGTTCTTGGCAACGACGCCTTCGAGTGCATCGTAAACGATGCGCTCGGCGAGGCCCTTTTTGCCGTCGAGGAGGATCTTGTTGACGAGCTGGGAGACGATGGGGGCGCCGTATACCGGGTCAGCGATAACGGGACGCTTGGGCGCTGGGCCTTTACGAGGCATTACTTCTTCTCCATCTTGGCGCCGTAGCGGCTACGAGCCTGCTTGCGGTTCTTGACGGCCTGGGTGTCCAGTGCGCCACGAACGATCTTGTATCGAACACCGGGAAGGTCCTTGACGCGACCGCCGCGGACGAGCACCATCGAGTGCTCCTGCAGGTTGTGACCCTCGCCGGGGATGTAGGCGGTGATCTCGGTACCGTTCGACAGCTTGACGCGGGCGACCTTGCGGAGAGCCGAGTTCGGCTTCTTCGGGGTCGTCGTGTAGACGCGGGTGCAAACGCCGCGCTGCTGGGGGTTGGACTTCAGGGCGGGAGCCTTGGTCTTGGTGACCTTGGGGCTGCGTCCCTTTCTGACCAACTGCTGAATGGTGGGCACTAATTACTCCTCGTTATTGCTGCACGGTGACAGCTTTGTGATTAGCATTCGACCCTGCACGTTGCCGCCTGGATCGAGTTCATCTGGACCCACCGAGGCACGCAGACGAGTCCGCTTGTTCAGGTGGGTATGCCGTGGGGGCTGCTCGGAGAACAAACCCTGAGTGAGTGCCCGGTCGCGGCGCCTAAGGTGCAGCACGACAAAATCGCGGTGGCATAACTCAAGCGCACGACAAAGCGCACACCCCGAAATACTAACTTGACGGTGGCAGCCCGGTCAAATGGATTACCACGTCCGGGGGGTTCGTTCAGGTGTTGTTCAGATGCCGCGCGGCCAGAGCGGTGAATCGAGGGCGGTGTCGAGGTCTGCCAGCAGGGCCAGCACCCAGGGTTCGACGAAGTCGGAGACTGCCCGGCGCATCCGTGCCTGGTGCCGGGACAGCTCCGCGCAAACCTTTCGGCCGACCAGGGCCGCGTGCTCGTCGGCGAGTTTGAGTTCGGCACGGATGGCGGCCTTCTCCTCGACGCTCAGCGGCGGTGGGGCGACTGGCGCGGCCGAGGGCTCTTCGGGCCGGGCGAGGTCAGCGAAGGTGAAGAGGTAGGGGGCGTCGGGCGTGGCGGGCGGATCCAGGTCGAGCCCCGTGTAGGCCGGGTCCAGGCCTTCGGTCGGCTGGTAGCTCGCGGCGGCCTTGCGTTGCTCGTTGAGGTGGATCTCGCGGCGGAGCAGCGGCAGGTGCGCCTCGGTGTACTCGTCGACGTCCGCGTCGATCACGCGCTTGATGCGCATGGACAGCGCGTGCTGCACGGCGTGCGGGACATCCGTGGTGAGGCCGGCGGCACCGATGATGGGCGACCCGAAGCAGGTGCGGCAGAGGCGGGCGCGACCTCGGTGTGTGCCCGGGCGCCAGCGGGGCAGCCAATTCAGCCAGTCGTCGACCTCGTGGTCCACGCGTGACTCGATGGAACCGTCCATGAGTATTAAGGGTACTCGATTGCCTCGCCGAACGGCTGACCAGTTTTGGGGGCATCCGTCAGCGCCCCGGGAACGCTCAGGGGCGGGCCTTCGTGCGGAGTTCGTCGGCCAGGTTCCCGGCGGCGGGAGCCTCCGGCAGCCCGGTCCAGACCGCGGAGTCGATGATCGCATCGTAGAGCTCCACCAGCAGGGGGCCGAGCTCGGCGAGGGGCGACGAGAAGGTCACCAGGAGCACGGCGCTCGCGCCCGGCACCGTGATCCAGTAGTCGGCCTTGATGGCGGTATAGGACTCGACGTCGGGACCGCGGCCCGGCTGCTCGTGATCGCTGGTGCGCCGCAGCACGTACGACCGGCCCTTCTCGAACAGGATCGCGCCCTCGCCCTCGAGGACGGCCCAGTGATCCGCGCCGTCCTCCCGGTCAGACCCGTCGCCGCGTACCAGGCCCAGCGCCAGGGCATCCATGATGACGGGCGGCTCGGTGCTCTGGCCGGGGAAGGTGAGCGCCGGCCGGTAGACGGTCAGCGTGGACGCGAAGGTGATCCGCTTGTCGAGCTTGAGGGACACGTGGAACTCGGTCGCCCCGCCCTCGATCGCGTGCGTCACCGCTGCCGACATGGCTTTGCGCTGCTGCGCGCGAAACGTCGCCTCGCTGGAGTTGCGTCCGAACTTGTGCGCGACGAGTTTCTTGACGGACGCGGCGGCCGAGTCAATCGAGTCGACCGGGATTCGCCACCAGGCACCCGGGAGCTCGAATTGGAGCGACGGATGCTGCGGGCTCGCACTCATTCCGCAGCGCCGAACATCGCGGCCAGCTCCTCCCTGGTGAGGATGAGGTGGGTGCCGAGGTACTTCCCCTGGGTGAAACCGAACTCCGCCTGGCGGTCCCTGAGGACTACCAGCTGGAGGGGTTGGGGACCGCCGGGCCAGGGAGCCTCGACGGCGAAACGGTACTGGGGTAATTGTGTGCCGTATTCAGCCCAGATGACGGATGCCGTCTGGCGGAGGACCTCGCCCAGGGCCGCGTCGCCCTCGGCGGTGACTGTGAGCCTCGTCGTCGACCGGTAGTTGCCCGGAAATCCGTTCAACGCAACCGTAACCGTGGCGTCTTCAACCCCGTCAATGGCTTTCAGCGATTCGGTGACCTGCTCCGTGTTCATGTTTGCCTCCGGTGGCGCGGATTGTGACGATGGGGAAGGCTGGGGGGCACAGGCAGCGAGGGCCAGGGTGACGGAGACGGCCGCCGCGAGCACAGTCAAGCGACGCCATCTCGCCCGCTCAGCCACGTGTGTAGGAATAGTCGTCGCCGTCGACCGCGTCGCCGAAGTAATCGGCGATGCCCACACTGCTGTCTGAGCCGCCGGCCGCCTTGAAATCGAGGACGGCACCCCCGGTTGCCTTGTCGACATGAGTTCTGAACGTCTCCTGATATTTTTCTGGGTTGTGTCCCAGGTCTTCGCCGGCCCCGCCCGGGGCGGGAACATCGATCTTGTACCGGTTACCGTCGTTGCTGTGGTCGGCCAGAAAGGGGTTCTCGGTGCGCGGGACCGGATCGGTCAGGTGGCTCACATCGAGTACCTTCGTGTGCAGCGGGATCGGCATGTCGTCGAGCGAGGCGCCGGCGGTCACCAGGGCGTCGACCTTGTAGGTGCGGCTGAACACGGGGTCGGCGGCCAGGTTGCCGGCCGTGATCCCGCCGAGGCTCCAACCGGTGAGCATGACGTGTGCGCCGTCGGGGATCTCCTGCTGCTTCATCGCGTCCATTACCGCTTTCTCGAGTTGCGTGCGCTGCCCGAGGACCATCTTGGCGGCGGCGTCGCTCGCGCCGTCGTTGGCGCTGGTGCCGCCCGGTAGCCACTGCTGCGTGCTGGGCACGGCGATCTTGTAGATCAGTTCACCGTTCGGGCCCGTGATGGTGGTGATTCTGACGACGGATTCCTGGTTGGTGTCCTTCTCGTCGTTCGTGTGCCCTGCGTCATCGATGTCCATCAGGTCCTGGAACATGGTCTCGAAGCTGGCGTGGGCCACGAGCTTCGCGTCTCGGTGGGCGACGCGCTTCGGCTCGGCTCGTTCCCCCCAGCCGGCGGCGCCGACGAGCAACCAGGCCACGGGAACCGTCGCCATCAGCGCGACGATGGCCGACTGCACGAGCGAGTCCAGCGGATCGCCACCCTGCAGGATCAAGGCGGTGGCCAGGTAGACGGTAGCGGCCAGGAAAATGGCCAGATGGGCCAGCACCACGGTCAGCACGACGGCTGCCGCGACGATCACCGCGAGGGCGAGCGCGATTGCGGTGGCCGCGACGATCGCCGCGGCCAGGACCAGGACGACGGCGACCGCCACCGCCAGCGCGAGGGCGACCGCGATCACGGCCAGCGCGATGGCGGCGGCGGCAACGAGCGCGAGTACGGCGAGGCCGAATGCGACGACCGCGGCGATGAGCAGGATCACCGCGGCGACCAGCGCCAGGACGGCGAGCACGATGGCGGCGAGCACCGAGACGATGACGTCGATGGCCTGGCCGATGAAGTCGGCGACCGCGGTGAGAAACCCGCTGATGTCGTCCCAGATGGAGTCGTTGAGGTCGCTGCCGGCGACGACGTCGACGATGCGGTTGCGGGCGTTCACGGCCGCCCGGTCGCGGTCCTCGCACGCCTGGTGGTAGCGGCGCTCGGCGGCATCCTTCCGGTCGGAGAGGCCGGAGATCGAACCGGTGACCCGGGCGAGGTCCGCCGTAGTCGTGCGTGGCGGCGGCGGCGCCGTCACGATCAGCGCGTCCGCGAGTGTTTCGGCGAGCTGGGTCACCCGGAGCCTGCTCTGCACGCGTTCCGCGTCGTTCAGGTCGTCGGCGGCGGCCTCGAATTCGGCGATCGCCTGATCGGCGTCGTCCTGCGCCGCCTCGAGGGCTGCGGCGTACGCGACGAGGGCGTCGCCGGTCTCGCTGTAGCGGGACTCGGCCTGGGAGATATCCGCGGCCAGCGCGGCGGCGTCTGAACGCACCCGGGCGATGGCCAGGCCGTGCATGGCATCCGGGTTGGCGATCGCCGTGAGCTGGCGCACGGCCGCTCGGATGGCCGTCGCCGTGTCCGCGTAGCGCAGACCGGTTTCGAGCACCACCGCCGGGTCACCCGCGAGTCGCTGCACGCTCAGGCCTGCATCGGTGCGGGTTCGGTGGAGCCGGAGAGTTTCTGGTCGAGTTCCCGGAACGAGGTGTGGATGTCCGTCAGCGATTTCGCGAGCCGGCCGAGGTTCTCGACGTAGCCGGCCCGCCGGTCGTCCCAGGTGTCGGCGAAGTCCTGCACGGCCTCGGCCAGTCCGACATGGCCGCAGGCGTCCGCGGCGCGACCCGAGCTGTCCGCGGACTCGGCGAACGATGTCTTGACGCCGGTCGCGTTGGACGCGGCGGCAGAAATCAGCGACAGGTCAAGGTGCACACCGTCCGACATCCGCATTCCCCCCAGATTGTGCGTGACGAGGGCGGCTTCTCGCGAAACCGCCCTCGAACTACTCGTTCAGACGAGTGTGACTAGCTTCCGGCCATGGAAGCGTCGTGCTCGCGGGTCTTCTGCGACATGGAGCGCAGCGCGTTGGCCATGTCGGTGATGCCGGCGACGGCCGTGTTCACACCGTTGTTGAGTTCGTTGTAGCCCTCGCCGAACTTGCCGGACGCGAGGTCGGTCTTGAAGCCCTCGCCGAGCAGTTCTTCGACCTTGCCGAGCAGCGAGTGCAGCTGGCCCTTGATGTCTTCAGCGCCGCTTTCGAGAACTCCGGCGGTCTGCTCCATGGCGTCATAGCTGGCGTGGAATGTCATTGATAAGCCTTTCGATCGGTTCCCCACTCCCCCATAGGAGTGATCGAGTACTGCTGTAACGCTATCTGGTCTGGGACTCTTCTGCCGGAACAATCCGGATGGCTTCCATCAGCGCCTTCAGGCCGTCCAGCATCAGGGCGATCCGGCCGAGGTTGTCATCGATGACCTCGAGCAGGAAGACGTGTCCCGCCGCTTCGCCGACCAGCCGGGCGCAGCCGACGACGCGGTTGGAGCCGTCTTCCTGTTCCAGCGACGTCGTGGAGAGCACACGCACCAGCCGGCCGAATCCGTCCGACTCGATCTCGGCGACGACGGGGACGGTCAGCGAAGACTCGGCGGAACCGGCGCAGTCTTCCAGGCTCGCCTCGCCGAGCTCGGCTCGCGACGCGGTGTACAGATGCGCGACCGAGAGGAAGGAGCCGGCGACCGGGAAGTACCAGAACCGTTTGGCGGCATCCGGCACGCTGAAAGCGGCGATCTCCCTGGCCGTCTCGTAGAACCGGCCGATGGTGGTCTCGGGTTCGGGCATTTCTCGGCCCGTGCGCTCGGCCACGTCCCTGGCCCAGTCGTCACGGGTCGCCCAGTCCTGTTCCGGGAAGTGCAGGGGAACGTCGATCCAGACGTCGGTGTCGTACCCGACGAGGTAGCCCGCTAGTTCTGTTTCCACCGGAATGTCCCTGCTATCGGCTCGAAGAGCCCGGCGAGGACGGTCACGAACTCGTCGCCTTCGTCGCCGGTGAGATGGAGAATCGCGTAGGAGAGCACGAGGCCCGTGCCGGGCCGCTCCCCCGGTGCCGGAACGAGGTAGTGGATCAGTAATGACGAGAGACCCTCCTCGCCGTCGACCCGGTTTCGTTCCTCCTGCCAGCGCCAGGCGGGACCCTGCGGCAGCTGCACCGCTTCGGCCCGGCCGCCGGCGAGACGGTCGACCGCCGAGACGAGGGTGGTTCCCGGCGCCGCTCTGAACGGGACCGCCACGATGGAGACCGGCAGAACGATGTCGTCGACGCGTTTGATCGGGAGGTACATGGCCGTCGCACCGATTTTGCGGACCCGGGCGAAATACACGTGGATGCGCGTGCGAACGTCCAGCGCGATGTCCGGCCGTCCGCCGTCGCGGTAGAGGTCCCGGGCGTTCTGGACAAGCTGGGCCTCGGCTTCGCGGTCGATGCCGTACTCGGCCCATCCGGGCGGGAAGACGAGCGTGTACGTGAGCTCGGCGGCGGCACGGGAGCCCTTGAGCTCGCTGGCGAGGCTCACAGCGACACCTCCGCCGGCTCGAGCGCGCGCGGCTTCTGCAGCGTCAACAGGAGTGCCCGGAACAGGATCATCGACAGCGTCACCACCTGAAACACCGAGCCGATCCAATGCCAGCCGAAACCCCCATAGGAGTCGACGCCGACCGGGAGGCCCGTCGGGTCACGGTACATGGTGCTGTACAGGAGGGGGAGCATCACGTAGATGACCAGGGTCATCATGACGAGGTAGACGAGCAGGGGGCGGTCGTCTCTGGTGAAGTGGCGCAGCATCATCGCAACCGAGACCGGGGCGATGAGGGCGACGGCGATCACCAGCCAGGCAGGCAGTGGAATCCACGGCCATTCGATGGCGCCCCGGTACAGTCGCTCCCCGTCCCCGGGCCCCATGTGGCCGCCGGCGAGGAGCCCGTTCAGCACCGTCAGCAGCAGGAACGCGGCCATCAGCAGCGACCCGGCCATGAACCCGCCACGCGCCTTGTCGAGTTTCGGCCTGGCCGCGGATGCCTGCGGAGAGGTGCGTCCTGATGGTCGGCCCATGTCAGGAGACCACGCTGTTCTTGAACGAGATGTAGCCCTGGTCGAATGTGCCGGCGATCTTGTCGTAGGCGGCTACGAGGGTGCCGCCGCCGGACAGGGCCACGTTCTTCACCTGTTCCCTGAGAACGGGCACCCCTTCGCGACCCGCGCCCCTGACCCACTCCGCAACCTCGGGGAGATGGCCGAACGTCTCGTCGATATTGTTGCGGAAGCCCATGTACTGTCCCACGTTCGCGCTGCCGCCGCGGAGGGTGTTCCACGGATTGTTGAAGAACGGCGGAATGGTCTGCAAGCGGGAGCCGGCGAAGGCCTGCACGTCCCGGAAGCGATTCACCAGGCGCCAATTGCTCGTCGGCATTGCAGCGCGCAGACCCACCTGGACGGAATCCCGTCCCCCGGCGAAGACGGCCCTCATTTCCGGGCCGCGCAGGACGGCTGAAACCGATTTCGCTCCCGCAGCGCCGATTCCGAAGGTGACCAGCCCGAAGACATCGAGGCCCACGTCGACCCAGGAGCCGTTGCCCGTGGCCGCCAGAGTCACGTGTCCGATCAGGGACACGACGGATAACACCACGACCAGGGCCATCACGAACAGGGCGATGGGCCCGGTCAGGAACAGGGCGACGACGGCGAGCACGAGCAGCACCGAGCTGATCGTGTCGAGGAATTTGGTCAGGTCCTCGACCCAGGTGTCGTTGTTGCCCGCGGTGTCCATCGCCGTGTCGATTCCGCCGACCGCATCGTCGTAGGCTTCCGCCCACACGCTGAACGCGCTCTCGAAGGTGTCCCAGAGCCCGTCGAGGTTGTTGTCCGCGCTGCGCGCGGAACTCGCGGCGGCGTCATCGGCCGACACCGCCTGCGCCCGATCCTGCGGTGTCGGCTCGGTCTCCCACAGCCAGGTGGTGTCGAGGCCGCTCAGCGCCCTCGAGGCGGAATCCGCCGTGTCACGACGGTCCTCGGCCACACTGTGCGCCGTCTCGATGTCGTCGATCAGAGGGTGGATCGTGTCCTGCGCCGCCTTCAGAGCCGCCGCGTAGCCTTTGAGAGTCTCCCCCGTCATCCGGTAGCGCACTGCCGCCTTGGACAGATCCCCGTTGATCTCCCCGGCCACCTTGCGCACCTTGTCCACGGATTCGGCGATCTGGGTGGTGCCCTCGCTGATCTCCCGCAGCGCCCTGGCGGTGCTGTCCATGGTGTCGCCGAGGGCGACCAGGTTGCGTCCGCGGCTGTCGACGTCGGATGCCGACCCCTCCAGGATCCGGAGGATGTGGCCTCTGGGCGACGTGAGGGTCATTTCATCCCTCCGACGGGCTGGTTGTCGTGGCCGGCGTGCCCCATGCTCTTGGCCGCCTCCCGGTCGAATGCGGTCCAGCCGGCGATGACGCCGTCCAGACGCTCCTGAAGGTCCTCCAGGCCGCCCTTGAGCTTGTCCCGCTTGGCCGCCCACTCGGCCTCGAACTCGTGCACGACGTCGAAGAGTTCCGAGCGGTCGTCGGGGTGCGCGACCGCGCCCGCGCCATCGTCGTTGCTCTTGGCGGCGGCCTTGAACTCGTCGATCGTCGTCTTGAGCCCGGAGGAGACCTCAGCGAGGTCCTGCATGTTCAGCCAGATCTGTGCCATTGACTTGATCAGCCCTTTCGTCGGTCTGCGTTGAGGCTATCGGCCACCAGTGGAATCTGAACGCGGTAGACGGAACCGTTCTGCACGTAGAGGCCGCGGCCCTCGGGGAACTCGTGCCGCGCGACGCGGGGGAACGGCACCTTGAAGACGCTCTCGCCGTCGTGCGTGTCCGGTTTCAGGATGATCCCCTTGCGGGCGGCCTTCATCTCGCCGACGAGACCGAAGCTGCTGCCGAGGTTCGCGATGTCGACGTCGGTGATGAGCGTGTGGTCGCTGCGGTTCACCTTCTGCGCAAGCTCCACCAGGGGTTTCTCCAACGGCGAGGCCGCGAACTGGGTCACGTTCTCGATCACGATGACCAGCCGGTCGGTGACCCCCTCGTCGGTGACGGCCTCGATCAGCTCCTTCACCAGCGCGACCGCGTCGTCGACCTTGACCGCGCTCCGCATCCAGGGGTAGTCCGTCGCGAGTTGCGACCGACGCCCGCCGATGTGGAAGAACTTCGCGTCCGGGTCCCACGCCGCGATCGTTCGCACCAGGGCCCGGATGGTGTTGGTCTTGCCGCTCACGGGCGGCCCGCCGATGACGATGGTGCCCATCGGCTCGAACCCCATCGGCTGCAGCGCCGTGTCCGAGATGCCGATCACCGGCAGGTCGTTGACGGATGCCGGCAGCTCGCGGAGGGAGACCTCCTTCGGGAGCGCCCCCACGACCGGGGCCTCGGCCACACCGGCGGCGCGGAGCCGGGCGGCGAGCGCCTGTGTGCTCGTCGTCTGCGCCGCCACGTTCGGCGTGCCCCCGATGATCGCCAGCTGGGTTTCGTAGCCATCGACGATGGCCCGGCCGGGAGGTGACTGCTCGCTCAGGACGTCCTTGGGCACATCCAGCACCTGATAGGAGGACTCGTCGGGCAGGCGGAGCACCACCCGGCGCTGGATGTTGGCGTTGACCGCGGTCGGCACGCTTCCGTACCGGTCGG
This sequence comes from Cryobacterium shii, assembly GCF_004402595.1. GTDB lineage: Bacteria > Actinomycetota > Actinomycetes > Actinomycetales > Microbacteriaceae > Cryobacterium > Cryobacterium shii. The sequence continues at coordinate 88,854 of NZ_SOFY01000070.1, forward strand.
CCGTGATGACCACGTGGATGCCCAGCGGCCGCCCTTCGCCCAGGATGCGCATGAAGGTGTTGTAGAGCGGTCCGCGGGCGAGGCTGGTCTCGTATTCCTGGCGGAACGTGCCGAAGCCGTCGAGCAGGAACAGGATGCGCGCCTCCCCCGGGGCCTTGGCCAGCTCGCGGTACTCGCCGATGCTGGCGGCGTTGACCTCGGAGAACCGCAGGGCCCGGGCGTCGAGTTCGGCCCGGAGCATCAGCAGGAGCCGGCCCACCCGCTCGTGGTCGTCGCCCGAGACGATCGAACCGACGTGGGGCAGGACCTCGACGCCGCGGAGGCTGCCGGTTCCGAAGTCGATCCCGTAGACGTTCACGGCGCCGCTGCCGGGGCTGGCGCCCGCGGAGATGGCCAGCGTGCGGAGGAGGGCGGACTTGCCCGTTCCGCCGGTTCCGTAGATGGCCATGTGGCCGTCTTTGTCCGGCCGGAAGAAGGCCGGCTCCTGCAGCTGCTTCTCGGGGATGTCGCTGACCCCCATCACGATCATGGAGTCCCGCCCCTGCCGCAGGGCGAGCAGGTCGTAGGCCGGGAGCAGGTCGTCCAGCCACGGCCGGCGCGGGGCGGGGATACCCGCGCGCGCCGCGGCGGTGATGAGGTTGCTCACGATCCGCACCTGGTCGTTGGGGCCGAGGTCGCGCGGCTCGTTCGACTCGTGGGCGGGCGCCTCCCAGGGCGTCTGCGAGCCGAACCGGAGCTCGCCGACCTTCACGCTGACCACGTCGGGTTCATCCGTGGTCCAGCCGCCCGCGTAGCCGGACTGGAACGGGATCAGCCGCCCCGGACCGGTCTTGGCGATGGCCCGGCCGGGGATCGATGGGTCGAAGGTTCCGGCGATAGGGTCGCCGACGACATCCTTCGAGTCGGACTCGTCGGCCATCCGCAGGGCGACGCGCAGGTTCGTGTTGGCCCGCAGGTTGTCCTTGATGACGCCGGCCGGCCGCTGGGTGGCCATGATCAGGTGGATGCCGAGGGACCGGCCGCGCTGGGCGATGTCCACAACTCCGTCGACGAACTCGGGCACTTCGCCGGCGAGCGCGGCGAACTCGTCGATGACCAGGACCAGGGCCGGCGGGCAGTCCGGGTCGCCGCGCTTCTCGAGCTCCAGCAGGTCTTTGGCCTTCTTGCGGTTGAACAGGTGTTCCCGGTAGTGGAGTTCGGCGCGCAGGCTCGTCAGCGCGCGACGCACCAGGTGCGGGCTGAGGTCGGTGACCAGGCCGACGCAGTGCGGCAGCCGGGTGCATTCCGCGAATGCTGAGCCGCCCTTGTAGTCCACGAACAGGAAGGTCACCCGGTCCGGGCTGTATTCGGCGGCCATGCCGAGCACCCAGGCCTGCAGGAACTCCGACTTGCCCGACCCCGTGGTGCCGCCGACCAAAGCGTGCGGGCCCTGGGTGCGCAGGTCGAGGTGCATGGCGTCGAGGGCGGACTGCCCCACGATCGCCCGCAGCGTGCCGGTTCGTTTGCGCGGGACCGGGGCGGCGCCGGAGCGGTCGCTGATCGAGCTGTTCTGGGTCCAGCGTTCGATCGCGGTGCCGGGTTCGGAGGCCAGCTCCTCCCCCATCAGCGTCACCATGGACACGCTGCGCGGCAGGTCGCTGGCGTCGGTGATGACGGCGCCGGCGTCGATGATCGGGGCCAGGCGCCGGGCCAGGATGCGCGCGTACTCGACGGACACCCCCTCGATGGTCACATCGGGAACCGTCATCCCCAGCCGTACGAAGCCGACCTCGGCGTGGGCGAGGCCGTTCTCCACGTTGACGAAGGTGCGGCAGGCGGCGGGGAGCGCCTCGACGTTCGGGGCCATCCAGATCGGGTAGATGCGAGCATCCGCGGCGTCTTCGAGCATCTGCGCGAGCCGGGCCCGGTCCACCGGGGCGTCGTTGTCGATCAGAACCACGAGGGCGGCGCCGTCGGTGGCCGACGAGGACTCGGGAGTTCTCTGGCCGACGTGGGCGCCGCGCTGGGACGCGGCCTCACCCTCCTCGTGCGAGCCGCGCGAGGTGCCGTCGCCGCCGTTTTGGGAGTTGCGACTCTGGATCAGTTCCTCGAGGGCGTTCAGGATGGCCGTGCCGAGCGCCGCGCTGTTGGCCAGGTGCACGCCCGCCAGCCGGCTCTGCGGCGACGAGGTGTGCGGCAGCCACTTCAGCCACTCGAACTCGGTCGTGAACCGGGGGCTCAGGATGGCCGCGAACGTGACCTCGGCCGGGGAGTGCATGCCCGCGTACTGCACGGTGATCGCCCGAACCGTGTCGGCGACATCCGTGGCCGGGCCGCAGACGCCCAGGGCGCCGGACAGGAACAGGTTCTCGACGACGGGGACACCGCTGATCCGCGCGACCTTCGCCTGCAGCTTGTCCACCATGCGCAGGTAGACCGGCAGGCCGGAGGTGTTCTCCTTGGTGTTGATCGTGTTGCGGCTGGGCATACTGCCGAGGCCCAGGCGCAGGTCGAGGAAGTTCCAGTGCTCGGGCCGGCGGGTCCAGAGCAGCGGGCCCAGTTCGATCGCGGCCCCGTAGACCTCGGCGACCGACGGGGACTCGCGCAGCCGGGACGCGCGCTCCAGCGGCTCCTCCTCTTCGAACCGGGTCTCGATGTCTTCGAGCTGGGTCTCGAAGGCCGTCACCGTGGTGGCGAGCTTGTTCTTGGAGACCTGGATGCGGGAGAAGTGACTGCCGACCGCCATCATCGGCATCATCGCCACGAAGGTGAGGGTCAGCGGGTTGCGGGTGACCGCGAACATGACGATGCCCATGATCGCGGGCGAAATGACCATCAGCCACGGGAACGGCTGCGGCTCGATGTCGGTCGGGATCGCGGGGGCGGGGAATTCCCGGCCCGGGTAGCGCTGCTCGACCTGCGGCGAACGGTTGAAGCGCAGCGAACCGCCCCGCTCCAGAACCTGCACGGACTGGTCGACGGGAGCGCCGGCCACCAGCGTCGCCGCCAGTTCGGTGTCGCCGAGCACGATGGACTGCCCGGTGACCAGCCGCACCCGGGAGAGGAGGCCGCCGTCGACCAGGATGCCGTTGGCCGAGTTGAGGTCGACGATCTCGATCGATCCGGGCCCGACCTCCACGCGCACGTGGCGTTTGGAGACGAGCTCGTCGTTGAGCACGACGTCGTTGCCGGGGATGCGGCCGATCGTGCTGTTGCCGACCGGCAGACGGAACTCGGCACCCTTGTCGGGACCGCTCATCACGCGAAGGATGGCCGCGGTCGGGCCGCGGCCGGCGCCCCGGGCCGCCCGGGCGCTCGAGCGTGCGCCGCCGGGCGCC
>NZ_SOFY01000009.1 GCF_004402595.1 Cryobacterium shii
CTACGGCATCCTCAGAGAACTCCAACGAGTCCTCGCCGTCTATCTCGGATACTGTCCCCACTGCCGACAACGAGCCCCAACATAACTAAGTACTACTAGGGCTGGCGCACACCGGGACCGGGCCGGGAATACAACGCGGGCGCCGACGGTTACCGCCACAGTGAGTGAAACCATCAAAGTAGACATCTGGTCCGATGTGCAGTGCCCCTGGTGCTACATCGGCAAGCGCAAATTCGAGGCCGGGGCGGCCCTGTTCGACGGCGAGGTCGAGGTCGAGTACCACAGCTACGAACTCGCGCCGGATACCCCGGTCGATTTCGACGGCAGCCCCGTCGACTACCTCAGCCAGCGCAAGGGCCTGCCCCTCGCCGACGTCGAGCAGATGCTCGAGCGGGTCACCGGGATCGCCCAGAGCGTCGGTCTGCACTACGACTACGACTCCGTGCACCAGACGAACACCGTCATCTCGCACGAGCTGCTGCACTACGCCAAAGCCCAGGGCCGCCAGCTCGAGATGAAGGAACGCCTGCTCAAGGCCTACTTTGTCGACGGCCGGCACGTGGGCCGGATCGAGGACCTGGCCGACCTGGCCGCCGAGATCGGTCTGGACCGGGACGACGTCGTGCGCTCCCTGACCGCGCACGAGTTCCTGGCGGCGGTCAAGGCCGACGTCGCTCAGGCCGCCGCCTACGGCATCCAGGGGGTGCCCTTCTTCGTGATCGACGGAAAATACGGCATCTCCGGTGCGCAGGAGCCTGATACCTTTGCGCAGGCTCTCGGCCAGGCTCAGTCCGAAAAAATCGAGGAGAAGAACAAATGACCGATGTGACCACCACCCCGGCCGTCCCCACCGAGGCCGTCTCCACCCCGGCCGTCCCCACCGAGGCCGCGCCGGTTCCCACGATCGAACTGCTCGGCCAGTCCGAGTCCGGCGCCTGCTGCGGCGCCGACGGCTGCTGCGGAGCCTGACTCCCCACCCCGCCGAGCCGTGAGTTTTACTCGTGTTTTGCGCCAAAACAGTGGCGGAACTCACGGCTCGGCGGGCGGGGAGAGGCCAGCTTGGGGGCGGTCACCAGCCATCCTGGCGTCTGTGAGAATTGAACGGATGATACCTGCAACCACGATCGGTCCGGCGAAGCCGCTCCAGATCGGCCCGCTCACGCTCGACGTGCCCGTCGTGCTCGCCCCGATGGCCGGCATCACCAACACCGCGTTCCGCCGGCTCTGCCGCGAGTTCGGTGCGGGCCTCTACGTCAGCGAGATGATCACCTCCCGCGCGCTGGTCGAGCGCACCCCGGAATCGATGCGCCTGATCCGGCACCACGAGAGCGAAACCACCCGCTCGATCCAGCTCTACGGGGTTGACCCGAAAACCGTCTCCGAGGCGGTCACCATGCTCGTCGCGGAGGACCGCGCCGACCACATCGACCTGAACTTCGGCTGTCCCGTGCCCAAGGTCACCCGCAAGGGCGGTGGCGCCGCACTGCCCTGGAAGCTCGGGCTGTTCCGGCAGATCGTCGAGGCCGCGGTGACCGCCGGCGGCTCCGTGCCGGTCACGATCAAGATGCGCAAGGGCATCGACTCCGACCACCTCACGTACCTGGAGGCCGGCAAGGCGGCCGAAGGCGCCGGCGTCGCCGCCATCGCACTGCACGCCCGCACGGCGGCCGAGCACTACTCCGGCCAGGCCGACTGGTCGGCCATCACCACGCTCAAGAACATCGTCACCAGCGTCCCGATCCTCGGCAACGGCGACATCTGGTCCGCCGAGGACGCCCTGCGCATGGTGGCCGAGACCGGATGCGACGGAGTCGTCGTCGGACGCGGCTGCCTGGGCCGCCCGTGGCTGTTCGGCGACCTGGCCGCGGCCTTCCGCGGCGACCTGGCCACCGCCCGGATCCAGCCCCGCCTCGGCCAGGTCGCGGACACGTTCCGCCGCCACGCCGAACTGCTCACCGAATTCTTCGAGAGCGAAGAGCGGGCCTGCCGCGACATCCGCAAGCATGTGGCCTGGTACTTCAAGGGTTACCCGGTCGGCGGCGACCTTCGGGCCAGCCTCGCGTCAGTGGTCTCGCTCGCGCAGCTCGACGACCTGCTCGGCACGCTCGACGGGGAGCAGGAATACCCGGGCGCGGGTGCCGAGGGCCCACGCGGACGCGCGGGCAGCCCGAAGAGGACCGCCCTCCCCGAACACTGGCTCGACTCCCAGGAGATCGAAGGCGCCGAACGCGCCAACCTGACCGAGGGCGAAGGGGACACAAGCGGTGGCTAACGAGACCGGGTACAGCACCCACGACGAACAGCGCTGGCTGCCGGAGCAGCACGGGTCCAGGCGCAGCGATTTCGCGCGCGACCGGGCCAGGCTGCTGCATTCCAGCGCGCTGCGGCGGCTCGCCGCCAAGACCCAGGTGCTCAGCCCCACCGCTGGCCTCGACTTCGCCCGGAACCGGCTCACCCATTCCCTCGAGGTGGCCCAGGTCGGCCGGGAGCTCGCCCTGCGGCTCGGACTCGACCCCGACATCGTCGACACCGCGTGCCTCGCGCACGACATCGGGCATCCGCCGTTCGGCCACAACGGCGAGCGTGCGCTGAACGACTGGTCCGCCGACATCGGCGGCTTCGAGGGCAACGCGCAGACCCTGCGCCTGCTCACCCGCCTCGAACCCAAGGTGTTCGGGGCCGACGGCCGCAGTTACGGGCTCAATCTCACCCGGGCCAGCCTCGACGCCAGCTGCAAGTACCCGTGGCCGGACGAGTCCTCGGTGGCCGACCCGAGCGGGCGCGCCAAATTCGGTTTCTACCAGGACGACCGGGCCGCCTTCGAGTGGATGCGCGCCGCCGCGCCGGACCGGCGCCTCTGCATCGAGGCGCAGGTGATGGACCTCTCGGACGACATCGCCTACTCCGTGCACGATTTCGAGGATGCCGTGGTCAACGGCTACGTCGACGTCGCCGCCCTCAACGGCCAGGCCAGCGCCGAACTCGTCCCGTCGATGCACGCCTGGATCGGCGGCGCCGTGTCACACGAGGAGCTCGCCCAGGCCTACGACCGGATCGGGGCGATGGACTCCTGGCTGCGCACCTGGACGGCGGGCCGCCGCGACCAGGGACGACTGAAGACCCTCACCAGCCAGCTGATCGGCCGCTTCTCCGGTGCCGCCGTGCACGCCACCCGGCAGTCCTACCCGATGGACAGCCTGCTCCGGTTCGGGGCCCACGTCGTGGTGCCGCGGGAGATCCAGGCCGAGATCGCCGTACTCAAGGGCGTCGTTGCCGCGTTCGTCATGTCCAACAACACCCGGCAGCCGATCTACACCCAGCAGCGTAAAGTGCTTGGCCTGCTGGCCGAACGCCTGTACACCTCGGGCGACGAGCACCTCGACGCCGGATTCACCGAGGACTGGCGCGCCGCCTCCGACGATGCCGCCCGCAAGCGCGTGGTCGTGGACCAGGTGGCCAGCCTCACCGACCAGTCCGCGCTGGCCTGGTACGAACGCCTCGTGCAGAACTGAGCCCGGCCCATCCGTAACTCCACACACCGTATCTCCACAAACCGGTGCACCGTACCGAACACCGACCCGGGCAGGACTAGCATTCAGCTATGGCAGGCCTGATTCGACAAGACGACATCGAAGAGGTCAAAGCCCGCACCAACATCGCCGACATCGTCAGCGACTATGTGAGCCTCAAGTCAGCCGGGGTCGGGTCGATGAAGGGTCTGTGCCCGTTCCACGACGAGCGCAGTCCCAGCTTCCATGTGCGCCCCCAGGTGGGGTTCTACCACTGCTTCGGCTGCGGCGAGAGCGGCGACGTCTACTCGTTCCTGCAGAAGATGGACCACGTCAGCTTCAGCGAGGCGGTCGAACGCCTCGCCGGGCGCGTCGGCATCGAGCTGCACTACGAGGGCGGCGAGGGCGCCGCGCCCGACCACACCAACCGGGCCCGGCTGTACGCAGCCAACCAGGCGGCCGCCGACTTCTTCGTCGAGCGGCTCGGCAGCGCGGGCGCCGCCGTCGGGCGCACTTTCCTCGGCGAACGCGGCTTCGACGCCCTGGCGGCCGCCCGCTTCGGCGTGGGTTTCGCCCCGAAGAGCTGGGACGAACTCACCAACCACCTCCGGGCCAAGGGGTTCACCACCGAGGAGCTCACGCTCTCCGGGCTGGTCTCCAGCCGTGAAGGAGCGAGCGGCGTCTACGACCGGTTCCGCGGTCGCCTGGTCTGGCCGATCCGTGACATCACCGGGCAGACCATCGGCTTCGGCGCCCGCAAGCTGCTCGACGACGACAAGGGCCCCAAGTACCTCAACACGCCCGAGACACCGATCTACCACAAGGCCCAGGTGCTCTACGGGCTCGACCTCGCCAAACGGGACATCTCGCGTGGGCACCAGGTCGTCGTCGTCGAGGGGTACACGGATGTGATGGCGTGCCACCTGGCCGGGGTCACCACCGCCGTGGCCACCTGCGGCACCTCCTTCGGTGTCGACCACATCAAGGTGCTGCGCCGCGTTCTCGGCGACGACAGCGGGGTCGGCGAGGTCGTGTTCACGTTCGACCCGGATGCCGCCGGCCAGAAGGCGGCCATGCGCGCCTTCAGCGAGGAGCAGCGTTTCACCGCCCAGACCTTCGTGGCGGTCGGTCCGGAGGGACTGGACCCCTGCGACCTGCGCCTGCACCGCGGCGACGACGCCGTGCGCCGGCTGATCGACTCGAAGAAACCCATGTTCGAGTTCATGATCCGGCAGCTGCTCGGCCAGTACAACCTCGACACCGTGGAGGGCCGGGTGGCGGCGCTCCGCTCCGCGGCGCCGATCGTCAGCGACATCCGCGACCCCGCCCTGCGCCCCGGGTACACCCACGAACTGGCCCGCATGCTCGGGATGGAGCTCGGCGAGGTCGGCAAGGCCGTCTCCGCGGCCCTGACCCGCTCACGGTCCTCCGGGTCAGGGGAGGACACCGCCCGGCACGCCGGCCGGGACGACGCGCCGCGGGAGCAGCCCTTCTCCATGGTCGACCTCGCCACCGATCCGGTCACCCGGCTGGAACGCGACGGCCTGATGGCCATGCTCCAGCGCCCGACCGTGGTCGGGCTGGAACTGCTTCAGCGGGCCGTGCAGACCACGTTCTCGAACCAGTCCCTGGCCGTCGTGCGCGACGCCATCGCCGCCAGCCTGGCGCACCACGCCGCATCCGACTGGCTGGACCGCGTCGTCACCGAGGTTCCGGCCCCGCTGGAAAACCTGGTCAAGGACCTGGCCATGGCGTCCCTGCCGGAGCGCTCCGAAGGGGCGGTCGCCCGATACGTGCGCGATGTCACGGTCGCCCTGGTCGACCGCGACCTGCTGCGGCAGAAGGCCGAGCTGCTCGGGCGGCTCCAGCGGGCGGATGCCTCCAACCGCGAGGTCTACGTGGCAATCCAGCGTGAACTGGTGCGGGTCGAAGCCGAGAAGCGCAACCTCCGCGAGGAGTGAGGCGCGAGCCCCGGCGGCCCCGAAAGCGGGGCGGTTCACGTTGCAGCTCGGTAAAGATGCTCCGTGAACCAGCTGGTAATCGGGCATTCTGTGCTAATTCTTTTCCTACAGCAATGCAGGCGTGTGCGTTACGGCCCCGCGCCCCGCATCGGAATTCTAGAGGAAGAGGCTCACGGCTATGGCATTCTCATCCACTTCACGCGCGAAAGGCATCAGCGCCGCGGCAGTCGTCGCTGTCGCCGCGCTGACCCTCGCGGGCTGCTCCGCGGGCGGGTCGACCGATAAGAGCACCAGCGGCGGCGGCTCCATCACGATCGGCACGACCGACAAGGTCACGACCCTCGACCCCGCCGGCTCCTATGACAACGGCTCGTTCTCGGTGCAGAACCAGGTTTTCCCGTTCCTGATGAACACGCCGTACGGCAGCCCCGACGTCGAGCCCGACATCGCCACCAAGGCCGAGTTCACCAGCCCGACCGAGTACACGGTCACGCTGAAGCCCGACCTGAAGTGGGCCAACGGCAACGCCCTCACGTCCTCCGACGTGAAGTTCACCTTCGACCGCCAGCTGAAGATCGCGGACGACAATGGCCCGTCCTCGCTGCTCTACAACCTCGCCAGCGCCGCGGCGCCCGACGACACCACCGTCGTCTTCACGCTCAAGCAGGCCGACGACCAGATCTTCCCGCAGATCCTGTCCAGCCCGGCCGGCCCGATCGTCGACGAGGATTCCTTCTCCGCCACCGCGCTCACCTCCGACAACGACATCGTCAAGGCGAACGCCTTTGCCGGCCAGTACGTCATCACCAGCTACGACTTCAACAACCTGGTCGGTTACAAGGCCAACAAGGACTACGCGGGACTCCTCGGCCCGGCGAAGACGGATGTCGTCAACGTCAAGTACTACGCCGACGCCTCCAACCTCAAGCTCGACGTGCAGCAGGGCAACATCGACGTCGCGTTCCGCAGCCTCTCGGCCACGGACATCGAGGACCTTCGCGGCAACGACAAGGTCAAGGTCGTCGACGGTCCCGGCGGCGAGCTCCGCTACGTCGTCTTCAACTTCGACACCCAGCCGTTCGGTGCCAAGACCCCCGAGGCAGACCCGGCCAAGGCTCTCGCCGTGCGCCAGGCGGTTGCCGACCTCGTCGACCGCGAGGAAATCGCCAAGCAGGTCTACAAGGGCACCTACACGCCCGTGTACTCCTACGTGCCCGCCGGTCTGACCGGTGCCACCGAGTCCCTCAAGGGCCTCTACGGCGACGGAAAAGGCGCCCCGGACCTCGACAAGGCCAAGGCGACCCTCGCCGCGGCCGGCGTGACCGGCCCGGTCGTGCTGAACCTGCAGTACAGCAACGACCACTACGGTCCCTCCTCGGGCGACGAGTACGCCCTGGTCAAGGACCAGCTGGAAGCCTCCGGCCTGTTCACGGTCAACCTGCAGACCACCGAGTGGGTTCAGTACGCCAAGGACCGAACGACCGACGTCTACCCCGTCTACCAGCTCGGCTGGTTCCCGGACTACTCCGACGCCGACAACTACCTGACCCCGTTCTTCCTCGAGGGTGGCTTCCTGAAGAACCACTACAGCGACCCCGAGGTCGACGCTTTGATCCTGAAGCAGGCCGTCACGGCCGACCCCGCGGAGCGCACCAAGCTGATCGAGGACATCCAGGACAAGGTCGCCGCCCAGCTGTCGACCGTGCCGCTGCTGCAGGGCGCCCAGGTGGCCGTCACCGGCACCGACGTGACCGGCACCAGCGACACCCTCGACGCGTCGTTCAAGTTCCGCTACGCTGCGCTGAAAAAGGGCTGAGTCCCGACCGGCTAGAGTTTCTCTAATTTGAAATCCGGGGGCACCCAGCAATTTCATTGCTGGGTGCCCCTCTCATTTTTCCAGCGTTAGGCAGGCATGACCACTGTGAGCATGCGTCCCACGGCCCCTCCGGCCGCCGGACGCAAGAAACGAACCTCGTCCGGCGGCGGGATCGGCCGGTACGTCCTGATCCGCTTCCTGCTGATCATCCCCACGATCTTCATCCTCGTCTCCATGGTCTTCTGGCTGATGCGCCTCACCGGCGACCCGATCACGGCGGCCCTGGGCGGTCGCCTCGGGCCCGATCAGCTGGCAGAGCGCATCCACGCGGCCGGCTATGACCGCCCGATCCTGGTGCAGTACGTGGAGTACCTCGGCCAGATCTTCACCGGCAACTTCGGCACCACGATCAGCACCAACCGCCCCGTCTCGGAGGTTCTGATGACCTACGGGCTCGCCACCTTCGAGCTGGTCTTCTACTCACTCCTGGTCGCGTTCATCATCGGGATCCCGCTCGGAATGGTCGCCGCCTACTTCCGGGACAAGCCCACGGACGCGTTCCTGCGCGTCTTCGCCATTCTCTGCTACGCCACCCCGGTCTTCTTCTCCGGCCTCCTGTTCAAGCTCGTCTTCGCCGTCTGGCTGCAGGTCCTGCCCGTCGCCGGGCGCGCCTCGACCGGCGCCGAACTGCAGATGCAGTTGCTGCCCAACAAGACCGGGCTGTACACCATCGACGCGCTGATGACCGGCAACCCGCAGGTGCTCGCTGACGTGCTCTCCCACGCCGTGCTCCCGTCGCTCGCCCTCGGGCTCCTCACGGCCGGGGTATTCCTCCGGCTCGTGCGCACCAACGTCATCGGCACCCTCGGCACCGACTACGTCGACGCCGCCCGCTCACGCGGGGTGAGCGAGTTCCGGCTGGTGCGCAAGCACGCCTACCGTCCCGCACTGATCCCCATCATCACCGTGATCGGCCTGCAGATCGCCCTGCTCCTCGGCGGCGCGGTGCTGACCGAGACCACCTTCGAATGGAAGGGCCTGGGCTTCATGCTCTCCGAATTCCTCAAGGCGCGTGACTTCGTGGCCGTGCAGGGAATCGTCGCCCTGCTCGCTGTCATCGTCGCCCTGTCCAACTTCATCGTCGATATCATCGCCGCGCTGATCGACCCGAGGGTGAGGTACTGACCGTGACCGCTGCCCAGAACCCGCCCGCCGTGCGGAGGCCCGGCCGGTGGACCCGCCTTCCCATCGTGCACCAGCTGCGCCAGAGCATCGGGCTGCAGCGCGGGATGCTCGTGGCCGGCCTGGTCATCACGGCCGTGTTCGTGCTGACGGCCATCTTCGCTCCCGTGATCGCCCCGTTCGGTTTCAGCCAGCTCCGCGACGCCGACGGCGCGTTCGGCGCGCAGCAGCCCCCGGGCGGAGCGCATCTCCTCGGCACCACGGCGGGCGGTTACGACGTGCTGTCCCGGGTGATCTGGGGCGCGCAGACGGCCCTCTTCGTGATCATCGTCGCCGTGATCCTGTCCATCTTCGCCGGGGTGCTGCTCGGGCTGCTCTCCGGCTACTTCGGCGGCTGGCTCGACCGCATCCTCGTCGTCGTGTCCGACGCCGTGTACGCCTTCCCGTCCCTGCTGCTTGCCATCGTGATGTCCATCGTCATCTCCGGCGGCAAATCGAACCTGATCGGCGGCATCCTCGCGGCCGCGATCTCGATCACCGTGGTGTTCATCCCGCAGTACTTCCGGGTGATCAGGGCCGAGACGGTGCGGATCAAGGCGGAAGCCTACGTCGAGTCCGCCCGCGTGCTCGGCGCCAGCAACGGCCGGATCATGTTCCGGCACGTGCTGCGCAATGCCACCCGCACCCTCCCGCTGATTTTCACCCTGAACTCGTCGGAGGCCATCCTGACCCTCGCCGGTCTCGGCTTCCTCGGCTTCGGCATCGAACCGACCGCCGCCTCCGAATGGGGTTTCGACCTCAACAAGGCGGTCTCCGACGTCACCAGCGGAATCTGGTGGACTTCGCTCTTCCCCGGCCTCGCGATCGTGCTCGTCGTGCTCGGCATCACACTGGTCGGCGAGAGCCTCAACGACCTCGCCGATCCGCGGCTGCGCGGACGACGGGCGGTCGCGCAGGCGGCCGGCGTCGTCGCGGAGACCTCCGTCGTTCCCGGCGGTGTGCTCACCGCCGGGCCCGGCGGGCTCGACGGTCTCGAAGACCAAGCCACCCATCCTTCCGACGGACTCGAGGCCAGACCATGACCGATGTGCTCACCATCACCGACCTGGCCATCTCCTTCGCGACCGACGCCGGCGCCGTCAGGGCCGTCGACGGCGTGAGCCTGCGGGTGGCGCCGGGCGAGGTCCTCGCCATCGTCGGCGAGAGCGGCAGCGGCAAGACCGTCACCGCCAAGACGATTCTGGGGCTCCTGCCGGAGACGGCGACCGCCTCCGGGGCGGTCATCCTCAGCAGCAAAGACGGTTCGAGTGAGAACAACGTGATCTCGCTCAGCACATCCCAGTTGCGCCAGGTTCGCGGCACTGACGTGTCGATGGTGTTCCAGGAGCCGTCCACCGCCCTCAACCCGGTGTACACCGTCGGCTGGCAGATCGCCGAGGGCATCCGTGCCCACGGTGAGTTCAGCCGCAAGGAGGCGAAGCAGAAGGCGATTGAGATTCTCGGCCGGGTCGGCATTCCCGACCCGGAGATCCGCGTCAACTATTTCCCGCACCAGTTCTCCGGCGGGCAGAAGCAGCGCGTCGTCATCGCCATGGCCCTCGTGCTCGACCCGGGCCTCATCGTCGCCGACGAGCCGACCACGGCCCTCGACGTGACCGTGCAGGCGGAGATCCTCGACCTGCTGCGCCGCTGCCGCGACGAGTTCGGCACCGCCATCGTGCTGATCACGCACAACATGGGTGTCGTCGCCGACCTGGCCGACCGCGTCGCCGTGATGTACCAGGGCAAGGTGGTGGAGGAGGCCGATGCCCAGACCCTGTTCACCTCGCCGCAGGACGACTACACGAAGAAGCTGCTGGCTGCCGTGCCCCACGTCGGCCAGGGCGTCGCGCACGCCGCCGCGCGGGCCACGGCGCGGGAGCGCGGATGGGCGCAGCAGGCCCCGGTCGTCGTCGCCGACAACCTCCGGATCGAGTACCCCGGGCGCCTCGGCCGAGGCGGCTTCACCGCCGTGGACGGGGTGAGTTTCCTGATCCGGCCGGGTGAGGTACTCGGCCTGGTGGGCGAGAGCGGCTCCGGCAAGACCACCACCGGGCGGGCCATCGCCGGCCTGACCCGCGTGACCGGCGGGTCGCTCACCGTGCTGGGTCACGAGATGAACGGCTTCAAGGAACGGGCGTTCAAGAAATTCCGCAAGGACATCGGTTTCGTCTTCCAGGACCCCGCGTCGAGCTTCAACCCGTTGCTGACGATCGCCGAATGCGTCGCGGAACCGCTGGTGGTTCACGGTCGGGCGAAGACTCCTGCGGCGGCCCGGGCCCGGGTGAACGAACTCCTCGAGGCCGTGCAGCTGCCCCGGGCCTACGGGGACCGCTACCCGCACGAACTCAGCGGCGGCCAGCGGCAACGGGCCAGCCTCGCCCGGGCGCTGGCCCTGGAACCGGCCCTGCTGATCGCCGACGAACCCACCAGCGCCCTCGACGTGTCGGTGCAGGCACGCGTGCTGGAGCTCTTCGCGGAGCTGCAGCGGGAATTCGGATTCGCGTCGCTGTTCATCAGCCACGACCTTGCCGTCGTCGACCTCGTCGCCGATCGGATCGCGGTGCTCTACCAGGGCAAACTGGTCGAGGAGGGAACCAGCGCCCAGGTGCTGGGCGCGCCGAAGGACCCGTACACCCAGCGGCTCCTCGCCTCGCTGCCCGTACCTGACCCGGCCGAACAGGCCGTCCGACGGGAGGGGCTCCGCCGACTGCGTGCGGCAGGATAGACACCATGACTCGCGGCACGGCACCGACCCACCCGATCTCGACCAGTGACCTGACCATCGAATACCCGCCACACGGAGCGAGCGGCGCCTTCGTGGCGGTGCACGGCCTCACCCTGCGGATCGAGCCCGGCGAGGTTCTCGGGCTGCTGGGGGAGAGCGGATCCGGCAAGAGCACCCTCGCGCGGGTGTTGTCGGGGGCCGCGTTCGGCCCTGCTGCCGGAACGGTGAGACCGCAGATCACCGGGGGAGAGGCCGGTGTTCTCGGCTACCGGCTGCGCGGCATCCGTCGTCGCAAACTGGCCCGGCTCACCTTCGGGGTGGGCTACCTCGCCCAGGACGCCGCCGACACGCTTCCGTCCACCCTGACCGTTGCGGAGATCGTGGCCGAGCCGATCCTGGACCGGGACCGGCGCTACAACCGCCGTGCGCTCGAGGCCCGGGTGGCGACCATGATCGACGCCGTCCGCCTGCCGCTGACCGTGCTCACCCAGTACCCTTACGAGCTGAGCAACGGGCAGCGCCAGCGGGTTGCCCTCGCCCGGGCGCTCGTGTTCGGCCCGTCGCTCCTGATCGCCGACGAGCCGACCGCGGGCGTGGACGCCACGGTGCGGGACGCGGTGACCGATCTGATCGGCGAACTGCAGCGGGAACGTGCCTTCTCCGCCCTGGTGATCAGCTCGGACCTCAAGGTGCTGCGCCGGGTGGCGAACCGGATCGGCGTGCTCCACCAAGGAGTCCTGGTCGGGCTCGGCACCATCGACGAGGTGTTCGACGACCCGTGGCATCCGTATGTCGCGGGCCTGGCCGATGCGCTTACCGGTGACGAAACCACCGAGAGCGAACCCGGCGCGGACGAGGACGGTGCCCATGTCACGCAGTCCTGAACTCGCCCAGCACCGGGCCGTGCTCACGGCCGCCGTGGCTCCTCTGCCGCGGGACCGGTGGCCGGAACGCGGCCCGATCACGATCCTGCCCGAGTCCGAGGGCGCCTTCACGGCTGCCGTGCGATCTGCCGGGGGAACGGTCACGGCCCTCTCCCCGGACACGCGGGGGCTGATCTGGCTGGATTACGGGCGCGCCGACGAACTGCGCGCCACCCTGGACGCGCACCCGATGATCGGCTGGGTGCAACTGCCCTGGGCGGGCGTGGACGCGTTCAGCGGCGTGCTGGCCGGGCTCGGCCGGCCGGGCCTGCTCTGGACCAGCGCCAAGGGCGCCTACGCGCAGCCCGTCGCCGAGCATGCCCTCGCCCTCGGTCTGGCCCTGCTCCGCGTGCTTCCGAAGCGCGCTCGCGCAACAACCTGGAGCACGGTGCCGGAAGGGCGCTCGCTCTACGGCCGCTCCGTGGTCATCGTCGGCGCTGGCGGAATCGCCCTGGAACTGATTCGCCTGCTCGCCCCCTTCGACACCTCCATCACGGTCGTGCGTCGCAGCCCGCTGCCGGTGCCCGGTGCGGCCCGGACTGTGCCGACCGAAGCCCTGCACGAGGTTCTGCAGACCGCCGACGTGGTCTTCATCGCCGCGGCGCTCACCGAGGGCACCCGGCACCTGATCGGAGAGCGCGAATTCGAGTTGATGCGGCCGGAGGCGGTCCTGGTGAACGTCGCCCGGGGACCGCTCGTCCACACGGATGCGCTCACGGCGGCCCTGGCCTCCGGGGGAATCGCCGGGGCGGCCCTCGACGTCACCGACCCGGAGCCGTTGCCGGACGGACACCCGCTATGGCACGAACCGCGCTGCCTGATCACCCCGCACACGGCTGACACGCCCGAGATGACGGCACCGCTGCTCGCCGAGCGGATCCGCCTCAATGTGCGCGCATTCCTTGAAGATGGCCGATTTGTCGGGGTCGTCGACCCTCGGGTCGGCTACTGAAGGCGGGCCTCGATTTTGCACACGGCCAACATTTGATAAAGTAACAGAGTTGTAAAAAGCATTCCTCGATAGCTCAATTGGCAGAGCAGCGCACTGTTAATGCGCAGGTTCTTGGTTCGAGTCCAAGTCGGGGAGCTAAAGGCCACCAAGGGCTCCACCCCTGGTGGCCTTTTTTGTTCGAAGTGGGCGGCAGAAAAGGCGGCATACGTGAACGTTTCCCTCAGTGTGGACATCCTGCTGGCTGTGCTCACGGTCGTGCTCCTCGCCCTGTGGCTGCGCGCTCGGCGCTCCTGGCGGCGAGTCGTGTTCGACCGGTCGGCCGCCGAACGGATGCGCATCGACCTGGAACTCTCCCTCGCCGAACAGCAGGGCCGGCTCGGCATCATCCGCGAACTCCAGGACGTCGCCGTTCTCTCGGTCTCCCGCCTGATCACGCGGGCCGAGGCGGCCCGGTACACGGCGGAGAGCGACCCGTCGAGCGCCGTGCGTGTCGCCACGACCCTGGTCGACGAGGGCCGCGTGGCCCTGGCCGACATGCGCCGGGTTCTCACGATCGTTCGGGACGGCGAAGCCATCGCGACAACGCAGCCCGGGTTGCAGTCCACGCGCGACCTCTTCCGGGTCATGTGCGACGCCGGCCTCTCCGTGGTCTTCACCGAGTCCGGGGAGCGATTCCCGCTCAAGCCGGGCGCCGAACTGGCCATCTTCCGCATCCTGCAGGGTGCCCTGGCCAACACCCTCAGCCACGGCGGCCGTGGCACGGAAGCCCGCATCTCCTTCACCTGGAGCCGAGATGGACTGCAACTCGTGGTGGCCGACGACGGCATCCGTGCGGCGGCCCGGCGGGAAAGCACGGATGAAGCCGATTTCGCGGCGCGCACAAAGTACACGATCGATGACGACCTGAAAGCGCTGAGCGAGAGCGTTACCGGGGCGGGAATCACCCAGATGCGCGAACGCGCCGAACTGTTCGGCGGCGTATTCGACGCCGGCAGCGTGCCCGGAGTCGGCTTCACCGTGTCGGCGGTGTTCCCGTCGCTGCGTTTCCACAACGGCATCCACGGCGTCAACCTCGCTCGCTGACGAGGGGTCCCCTGCTCAACCGGTCAACCGGTCGGCAGGGCACTCGTCGGTTCAGTCCTCGAGGTTGTCCACGCCGGGCAGCCAGGCTTGCCCGGGGATGCCCCAGCCGCGTTTGCGTTCCACTTTGGCCGCGATTTTGGCATAGAAGTGCTCGAGCCGGTCGACGTACAGCGTGCCATCGAGGTGGTCGTACTCATGCTGGAAGATGCGCGCGAGCCATCCGTCGGCCCGGATCTCGAACGGTTTTTGGTCCAGGTCCACCGCCGTCAGGATCGCGGCGGGGGAGCGCAGCAGCGGGAATCGCTCGCCGGGGAAGGACAGGCACCCCTCGACGTCCTCGTCCTCGTCGGCCTCTCCGGCCGGAACGGGCGTGATCCACAATTCCGGGTTGATGGCCACGCCACGCCACAGGCGGTCGCCGTCCTCGTCGTCGGGGTAGTTGTAGGTGAAGAGCCGCAGGGGCACGCCGACCTGGGGTGCGGCCAGGCCGACACCGGGGGCGGCGTCCATCGTCTCGAACATGTCCTGCACCAGTTCGTGCAGATCATCTCCGAAATTCACGACGGGGCGTGCGGGGGAGTGGAGAACGGGATCTCCTGAAATAACTATCGAGCGTACGGCCATTCAGCAAGGATATCGGGCTCGTTCTGGATAAGGTCATTGAGTGACTCCCGACCTGACTGACTTGGCTGTCACGATCGACCCGCGTCAGGCGATCGGCATCCCGCTGGCCCTCGTTGGAGCGGTGTTCCTGTCGCTCGGGGCGCAGTTCCAGCACCGCGGCGTCACCAAGGTAGAGGCGAAGACCGCAGAGATAACGGGCGGGCTCAATCCTCGGCAGCTGATGCTTCTGCTCAGCCGGCCCTCCTGGGTGTTCGGCACGCTGATGCTGGGGCTCGCCATCGTCTTCCAGCTCTCCAGTCTGGCCTTCGCCCCGATCATCATGGTGCAGCCGTTGGGCGCCGTCGCCCTGGTGATCACGTCGATCCTCAACGCCCGGGTCACCCGTGTTCCGGTCAACCGGGCGTCGAAAATCGCCATCGCGATGTGCGTGGGCGGGGTCGGCCTGTTCGTCACCGTGGCGGCCTTCACCGCGGTGGACAAGCCCGTCACCGACGCGAACCTGCTCACCATTCTGGTCGTGCTCGGCGTGGTGCTGGCGCTATTCGGCGCCGCATTCGTGTTCCTGCGCACCCGGTTCAAGGCCATTTTCTACATCATCGGCGCCGGGGTGCTCTATGGTTTTGTCGCCACCCTGGCGAAGGTGATCATCAACCGAACCCAGAACGGAAACTTCGAATGGCTGACGCTCGCCTGCGTGGCCGGGCTGCTGCTGGCCGCCGCCCTGGGAGCCTATTTCGTGCAGACCGCCTACGCGTCCGGCCCCCCGGACCTGGTCATCGCCGGGTTGACCGTGATTGATCCGCTGATTGCCGTCGGTATCGGCATCGTCGTGCTCGGTGAGGTGGAGCAGGCCCCGGCCTGGGCATCCGCCGCTTTCATCCTGGCGGGCGTCGTTGCGATCGGTGGGGTCTTCCTGCTGGCGCGCTATCACCCCCTTGCCACGGACTGAAGCCGATTAGAATAGGGTGCTAGAAGACCTCGTCAGCGTACGCGCCGTCGAAAACAGGAACTCTTCGCCGGATGATGGCCTCCGGCACACCTACGTTGGGACAGTGTCTTTTGTCAGAATCGACCGATTTTTCGAGCGAGTCGCACCGGGTTGCCCCGGTGTCGAAGAAGCCGATTCGGGTATTGATCGCCGCGGACACCTTCGCTCCCGACGTGAACGGCGCGGCCAAATTCGCCGAGCGGCTCGCTGCCGGCATGGTGGCCCGCGGGCACGAGGTGCAGATCATGGCGCCGGCTCCGTCACGCAAGTACGGCACCTTCACCGAGACGCATGAAGGCCAGCAGATGGTCGTGCACCGCCTGCAGAGCTGGCGCTGGTATCCGCACGACTGGCTTCGATTCGCCCTGCCTTGGTTCGTCCGACGCGACAGCCGCCGCATCCTCGACTCCTTCAAGCCCGACGTGGTGCACTTCCAGTCGCACATCATCGTGGGCCGCGGGGTCACGATCGAGGCGAAGAAGCGGGGCATCCGCATCATCGGCACCAACCACTTCATGCCCGAGAACATGCTCGAGTTCACCCTTCTGCCCAAGGGGCTGCACGAGCGATTGATCAAGGGCGCCTGGCGGGCGGCGCGGCGCACCTTCGGCCGCGCGGAGGCCGTCACAACCCCGACCCAGCGGGCAGCCCAGTTTCTGGAGCGCTACACCGGCCTCGAGGGCGTGCTGGCGATCTCCTGCGGCATCAACGCCCACAACTATTCGCCCAACTTTGAACCCCGCACCGGGAACCGCATTCTGTTCGTCGGGCGCGTGACCGGTGAGAAGCAGATCGACGTACTGCTGCAGGCCGTCGCCCTGCTCTCGCCCGACCTGAACGTGCAGGTCGAGATCGTCGGCGGCGGCGACCAAAAGCGCAACCTGGAGCACCTGGCCCAGACGCTGGGCATCCGGGCCCGCGTCACCTTCACCGGCTATGTGACGGATGCCGAGCTGCGCGACGCGTATACCCGGTCGACCGTGTTCGCCATGCCGTCGATTGCAGAATTGCAGAGCATTGCGACGATGGAAGCCATGGCCTCCGGTTTGCCGGTCGTAGCTGCCAATGCCATGGCGCTCCCGCACCTCGTGCATGACGGTGAGAACGGCTTCCTGTTCGAACCCGGCAACTCGCAAGACCTCGCCGACAAGCTGACCACTGTTCTGACGGCGACGCCGGAGAACCTGGACGCCCTCAAGCACGAGTCGCTCAGACTCATCGAAGCCCACGACATCAATCGCACCCTCAACACTTTCGAGTGCCTGTATCGTGGGGAGCCGGTGACCGATCGGGTCATCTCAGAAACGTCCGCGCACACTCCCGAGTAAGCCACTCGCGAGTAGTCGCGGTCATCGGGGCGGTAGCTCAGCTGGTTAGAGCAGCGGACTCATAATCCGTCGGTCCTGGGTTCAAGTCCCAGCCGCCCTACACTGAAACATCGATTGACCAAGGTTTCTTGTCCAAGCAGACAGGACAGAGACTTGATGCGCTTAACGCTTATTCAACGAATATTCATCGAGACCCGTTGGACGGGGGACTCCGCCGGCGCGGCGCACGACGCGTATCGGCCCATCTGGGTTGGCCTGGAACACCTACGGGTCATGAACACCGAACGTCTTTCCCTACTGGGTCTCGAGCTCCTGCTCACGACCAGCGAGCTCGCTGATTATCTGGGGGTGCAAGTGCAGGCCATCTACGATCTGCGCACCGACGGGCGGGGCCCGTCCGGCCTTCGTGTCGGTTGGGAAATCCGGTACCGCGTCTCTGACGTCCTCTGCTGGTTGGACGATCTTCATGAGCCCTCAGGCAGCGTGAGAACCGGTTAGGGAGCTCGCTGATGGCCGGCCGGCCGCGACTGCCGACAAGTACGTTTGGCGCCATCAAAACGGCCGAGGTCGGCACGGGTCACTACCGGGCATGGACCCGCTTCCGTGACTGGGACGGCCAGACGCGCCAGGTCACGGCCACCGGGTCGAGCCATGACGGGCTTGGCTGCCCGGTCACGTCCCGCTGGGGGTGCGGTACGCGGCGCGCCCGAGTGCGACCTGCAACCTCAAGCCGATACCTGGCCCAGCCACGCTCCTTAGCGTGGCTGGGCGGGGACCTTTGGCCGAGCAGCAGCCCGTTCGCAGTTTCGCAAACGAGACCCTTGCCCGCTCGAGGGAGCCCCCCTCGGGGCTCAATTTGAGGGGCGTGCCGGTTGGTGTCCGGTGCCCACTCTTCGCCTTGGCGCACGCTCTCAGAGCGCCTCGCCCTGGTTACTCCTTCAGATCGAGCATGGGGGTAGGCCGGCGGAAGCCGCGGGTCAAGACGAGCAGGTACACAAAGCCCACGGCCAGCCAAACGAGGCCCACGACGAGCGCGCGCGGCGACAGGCTGGTCCAGAGCCAGAACGTGAGCACAACGCCGATGGCCGGAACGAATAGGTAATTGAGCGTTTGCAGCCCTCCTCGCTTCCTCAGGCCGAAGAAGTGGTGCTTTATCACCGACAGGTTGACCGCGCTGAAAGCGATGAGTGCGCCAAAGCTGATCATCTCGGCCAAGAGCCCGAGGTCGATCACCACGGCAAGCAGCGACACGATTGAAACTGTCAAGATCGAAAGCACAGGTGTGTCGAAGCGCGCGCTGAGTCGACCGAAGATCCGCGACGGGAGGACACCATCTCGTCCCATAGCGAAGAGAATGCGGGCGACAGAGGCCTGCGAAGTCAGGGCGGAACCAGCCGCACCGGCGATATAAGCGGCGAGGAACAAGGTCGAAAGGAACGCACCGCCTGCCTGGGCGACCACGTCAAGAGCTGCGGAGTCCACGCTGGTAAAGGCGTGGCTCGGCAGGATGAGGTGGCTCACATATGCCAACCCGATGAAAGTCACTCCAGCAATGAGGGTGATGATCATGATTGCGCGGGGCAGGCTCTTCTTCGGATCGCGGGTCTCCTCGGCAAGCGTGGAGACGGAGTCGAAACCCAGAAACGATAGGCAGAGTACAGCAGCACCGGCGGCCAACGGCCCGAATCCGGGAGCCGTACCGTTCCCGACGAAGGGTGCGAGCAAGTCGACGCTCGTTCCGCGCCCGATGGTTGCCGCCGCCACACCCACGAAGGCGACGATGAAGATCGCCTGCACGGCGATGACGACCACGTTCGCGCGGGCTACGGACGCGATCCCAACGATGTTGAGAATGGTCACGAGTGCGATCGAAGCCAGCACGAAGGTCCAAGCAGGAACGCTCGGAACGGCCGCATTCAAGTAGATCCCGATAACCACGTAATTGATCATGGGCAGGAACAAGTAGTCCAGCATGAGCGACCACCCGGTCAGGAAACCGACCGCTGGTCCGAAACTGCGCTGAGTGTAGGTGTACGCAGATCCGGCAAGCGGAAACGCACGTGCCATTTGGCCGTATGAACGCGCCGTGAAGACCATCGCAACCAAGGTGATCAGATACGCCAACGGCAGGCGCCCGCCGGTCATCTGAGTGACGATGCCGTAGGTGGTGAACACGGTGAGTGGCACCATGTAAACGAGGCCGAACAGCACAAGCGAGGGCACTCCCAGTACCCGGCGCAGTTGCCCCTGGCTGGTAGCGACTTCCGCCGAGGCGGCAGGTACAGCGGTGGACTCTGTCGTCATGGATCTTCTCTCTTCTTCTAGTGTTCGCGATTGTTTCGACCCACGGCATTCACCGCTGGAACGTCGGCGCACCTGCGAGGTAGGTGGCACGGATACCGGTCAATGGCAGTTCGGTGGGGCAAACCGTCCTGGGGTCCCGGGCGAGCCAAACCAGGTCTGCGCTGGCGCCCACGCGGATTTCGCCCCACGGCGCCTGCGTTCGCGCGGCACCGGCTTGACTGGCCACGCCGCTTGTGTAGGCGGCGAGGGCGGTTTCGGCGTCGAGCCGTTGCTCTGGCATCCAGCCACCTGCCGGTTCGCCGTCGATCGTGGCCCGGGAGACCGCGATGCCGATGCCCTCCAGGGGAGACGCCGACGAGCAGGGCCAGTCCGAACCGAATGCCAGCGTTGCCCCAGTTTCGACGAGAGTGCGCATCTGATACTGCCGATCCGTGCGCTCGAGCCCCAAGCGAGGGACCGTGAGTACAGTCATCAGAGCGTCCATCTGCGCCCAGAGCGGCTGCATCACAGCTATCACATCGAGTTCCTTGAACCGGGGGAGGTCATCCGCGGCCGCAAGTTGCACATGCGCGATCACCGGCCGGCGATCCGCTGGCCCGTTCACACGCCGGGCGAGCTCGATGGCGTCCAAGGCACGTCGAACGGCCGCGTCTCCTATCGCGTGGATATGAGCCTGGAACCCGGCTGCGTCGATTGCGGTGACTGAATCGGCGAGGTGTTCGGCCGTCCAAACGAGCATCCCGTGCCCATGCAGGCCGGAGCAGTACGGCTCGAGCAGCGCGCCAGTCTCATTCTCGACGACGCCGTCAGCGAAGAACTTCACGCTGTTCGCGGTGAGTAGGGGGTGCCCCAGAAGCTCGACCTGCCTCCGTGCTTCGATCATGGCGGGAAGCGAAGCGGGAAAGTGGCGCGGGTCAGCGAGCAGTGCGAGGTTGACCCGGGTCGACAGTGCACCGCGGCGCGCGGCCTCCAGGTAGACGACGACGTCGGCCGGCTCAACCCAGGCGTCCTGCACCCACGTCACTCCCAGCTCGGCGAAGTGCTTGGTCGCTCGGCGGAGCGCATCGATCTGCTCGTCGAAGCTGAAGCCGGGGCTGACGGTTGTGAGGAGTTCTATGGCCCCCCACTCCCGCAGAATGCCGAGCGGGCTCCCGTCCGCCCGTCTTGGGATCTCGCCGAGTTCCGGTTCCGGTGTGTTCGCGTCGATGCCGGCGCGTTCAAGGGCCAGCGAGTTGCACCAGACGGTGTGGTAGTCCCAGGCGCGCAGCATGACCGGTCGGTCGGAGAGTGCTTCATCCAGCCATCGTGCGTCGAACAAGCCGCCGGGTGTGAGGGATCCGTCGTAGGAAGCGCCGATGATCCACTCTTTCTGTGGGTGCTTTTCGGCATAGCGGCGCACCTCAGCGACGATCTCGGCGATACTCGTGCAGGCGCGCACGCTCGGCCCGTTTTCCTCGAGACCACCGAAGAGCGGATGGGCGTGCCCCTCTCCGAAGGAAGGCATCAGGAAGCCGCCATCGAGGTCGACGACCTCGAAGGTCGCTGGGGTGGGGGACAACAGGTTCTGGTGCATCAGTTCACGGGCGTCATCATCGAGGGCCGCGATACGCCCCTCGCTCACGAGCACGGCGGTTGCCTCGGGCACCCCCGCACCCAACCAGGCGGTTCCGCCGATGAAAAATGTCAGGGCGGGGTCGGGAGCAATCAGTTCTGACACGGTGAGTCTCCTTGATTCTCGCAGTGCGTTTTTTCGATACGAACGTTGTTCGTATTGAGTAGAGTATGGGTTCGGACTCCTCGGGGGAAGAACCAGTTTTCAGGGAGGTGCTCTGTGTCGCTGTCGAAACGACAGATTGTGATTGCCGCGCTCGAACTCGCGGAGAAGCAGGGCGCCGAACGGCTCACAATGCGCAGCCTCGCAGCGAACCTGGATCGACGGCCATCGTCGCTCTACAATCACATCTCCGGTCGGGATGATCTGATCGAAGGGATGCGGGCACTCGTCGTCGAGGAAATCGACACCTCCGTCTTCGCAGTCAAAGGTTGGGACGATGCCGTCATTGTCTGGGCTGAGTCCTACCTGTCTGCCTTTGCGGCGCGACCGAGCTGCATTCGCCTCTTGGCCACCACGCCCATCACCGATCCTTCCACGTTGCGCATGTACGACATCGTGGTGAGCGCCCTTGTGCGCGGCGGTTGGGCCGACGGTGACGCGGTCGCTGTCATGCGGACGATTGAGGCACTCGTGCTCGGTTCCGCGCTCGACGCGATCGCACCGAGTTCGTTGCTGTCACTGGATGCTGTTCCGTTAGAACTCGAGGCCCTCCGTCGATCACTCGAGCCAGGACACCGAGACCGTGCGGGGGCCCGGGCGGCGTTCGTGCTGGGGATGGAAGCGCTTGTCGAGGGTCTGCGCGTACGTCTTGCCGCCGAGCGATCCAGCTCCGGGCCTCCGGGCCAAACATGAAAATGACCACACGGTAACTAGTCCATGCGTGCATATAGCTCACACCGAAAGGTAGACATGAAACTCTCCATCGCTGGATTGCAGACCGCGGGTTCCCCAGGGAACGTCGCCTCCAATCTCGGAGAACTGAGGGCAGCGGCGAGAACAACGAAGGCGGGTGGGGGAGAGCTCCTGATCACCCCCGAACTCTTCCTCACTGGATACAACCTCGGCGACAAGCTGTTCGATTTGGCCAAGTTGGATCTGCTCATCAAGGTGCAAGAGATCGCGCGGGAGGAGGGTCTCGCGATGATCGTGGGGCTGCCAGAGTACGAGGAGGATCGCCTCTACAACTCAGTTGTCTTCCTGGACGAGGGCGGCGCGGTGCTCGGTCATTACCGCAAGACGCACCTGTTCGGCAGCCTCGACCGGGAGCTCTTCACCCGCGGCGAGCAGCTCGTATCCACTGTGGACTATCGAGGTGTTCGTCTAGCCATGCTCATTTGCTACGACGTTGAGTTCCCCGAGACCGTTCGCGCCGCGGCGTTGGCGGGAGCTCATGCGGTCATTGTTGCGACCGCGCAGATGACGCCGTTCAAATTCATCGCAGAGCAGCTCATTCCAGTGCGCGCCTGGGAAAACCAGATCTACATGGCCTACGTCAACCATGACGGAGAGGAAGGCGACCTCGCCTACGTCGGTCGCAGCTCGATTGTGGACCCCTATGCGAGGGTGCTCGACTCGATCGTGCACGGCACACGGATACTGACCGCGGTCATCGATACAGAAATCGTCGACCAAGCTCGCCTCCGAAACCCGTATCTAAACGACCGTAGACCAGACCTCTACGACCCGTCGGCGTCAGCCCAAACCGTTTGATCCCTGTCGCACCAGACGGACTGAGAGAACTATTGGCTGCATTCTCCAAAGAGTCTAGAGCGGCCCACCGTCTGGGTCTGGGGACTTGATGCGCGCACGTTTATTCAACACCGGTTTGTGAGCTCGAGCGCATCCCGCTCGCTCATCTCCGAGATTCCAGGTATTGCCCCATTGCGTATTATCGTTTGAACGCCAGGCGCGAACACCGTGCATGACCTCACCGACCGGGGCACCGGTCCCAAGCTGCTCACCGGAGAGGGCGCAGCGATCGACACCACGATCGCATCCGGCAAGGTCCCCGGGATCTTCGCAGCTCTCGCCGAGTTCGAGCGGCCCTCCTCTCTGAGCGCACAGGAGTCCGAGGGATGCACCTCCAGGAAGATGATCGGTGAACCTGGCGGGATGTTACCGAACCGTCGCTCGTCACGGCTCTTGACCCGGTACTCGGCCTCGGTGTCTTCGTCGGGTTCGTGGGAAATGATACGGATGACGTCGTAGTCCTCAGCATCTGATGTCACAAAGTCGAGCGCGTGGGAATCCAACACTACGGAGGTCGCCCGCAGCTCGAAAGAGCGTCGCACCCGGGAGAGGATCGACGTGGTCATGATGGCGAGGATGAAGAGCGCAGCGATCCGCACGCTGTCCGGGCGTTCGATGACGTTGGCGATCGTCGTGTAGATAAGGATCAGCGCCGTGATGCCGAACCCGACTGCGCTCCAGCGTTGTCCCTTGCGCCGGGCGGAGAGGGTCACCGCGACGGCGGCCGAGGTCATCAGCACGAGCACTCCGGTGGCGTACGCGCCGCCCTGGGCGTCGACGCTCGCCTGGAAGGCGACAGTGATGAGGAAGGCAATCGCGGTGAAGACGAGCACAAGCGGTCGAACGGCCGGCGCCCACTGCGGCGCCATGCCGTACCGCGGCAGATATCGCGGCACGAGATTGAGCAGACCGGCCATCGCTGACGCACCGGCGAACCACAGGATGCAGATGGTGCTGGGGTCGTAGACGGACCCGAAAAACGGACCGAGGTACTCGTGAGCGAGATACGCAAGGGCGCGACCGTTGGCCGGGCCGCCGGGCTGGAAGTCCTTCTGTGGAATCAGCAGGGTCGTGACGAGACTGGACGTGATCAGGAAGCCACTCATGATCAGAGCCGCCGTGGTCAGGAGTCGCTTGGTGCCGCGGATCCGGCCCGCGGGGTCATCCTCGGTATCGGTCGCGTCCCCGGTCACTTGCGGCATCACGGCGACCTCGGTCTCGAATCCGGACAGGCCCAGGGCTAGCTTGGGGAAAACCAGCAGGGCGATGCCCACCATGACGAGCGGGTTTGCGTGTTGCTCGGTGAGTGCCGCCCACCAATCAGTAATCAAGTCGCGTGTTCGGCGACATGACCGATGGCCACCACGATCACCACCAGGTTGAGGAGCAGATAGATCGCGACGAGCACAACTGCGATACCGATGGCCTCTTTGAAGCCGAGGAGGAAGACGATGCTGAGGAGCGCGACGAGGAAGAGTGTGACCAGCACCTCCTGGCCCTGCATCCAGGACGGGGCGAACGGATTCTCGATAGCGTGCGCCGCGGCGTCTGCCGCGGACAGGGTGATGGTGATCATGAAGTCCGTGGCGGCGAAGCCTGAAGGCCGTTGCGAAGGTAGTCGACCGCCTCGTCGAGAGATTCCCTCATAGTCCGCGGCCCAGCTTCGGGCGGGCGGTCCTTGAAGAGCACAAGGCTTTGGATGGACGTCCGATCCGAGAATACGTGCCCGTGCTGGTTGAACACAGGGCCAAAGGACGGCTGCGCCTTCACGACGCAACAAAAACGTCATAGGCCTAGAGGTGAACGATGCGCGCGTGACGAGCGGTCAGGCAGCGGTGCTGTCGTTTCGCGCCTCGCGCCTCAGACGGGTGCGTGCAGCATGCTCAACTAAATTGGGTACGTAGGCACGAATAGGGTTTTCCGAGAGAGCACGATATCCCTCGCGGACGGTCTCAGTGATGTGATCTCGGGGCGTACCCGGGAAATGTTGCGAGAGCCGGTCAACCATTGGACCCACCGTAGTGGGGTCTTGCTCAATTGGGGTCACAAGCTGAGTCTGTCGCAAAGCCGGTTCATCGCCAAAGACCATGCCAAACGCCCCCGTAGACCGATTTGCGTGCTCCGCACTTTGTCGACACCGTTCGTCACGCCGAATCGACCTCGACGACGTAGTCGATGTGGGCGCATCCCTCATCGCGGGACCCGAGAACGATATTGCCGACCTCGAAATCCAGCGGTTCGACGGCGAGCTCTCGCGTGAAGTTCCGTCCCGCGGCCTAGATCCTGATTCCGCATGTGGCCGCCATCACGCTCGCGAACGAGGGCCGGAGCTAGCGGGCCGGAAGCCGCTTGCTCCGGAGTGCCCCACGCTGAAGGCGGCCGCTCGCCGGCCGATCCGGTGGCTGGGTGCTCTCCGGCGCTCTGGCACAGGCGGCGCGGCCACCCGGGCGTAGAAGAACAGTTTGGCGAATTCCACCAGCAGCAGGTAGACCACGATCAGACCGGCAAGTGCCAGGAAGAAGGGTGCCGGGAGCGGTGCGAAGCCGAGCAGGGGCCCGAGCGCTGAGAACGGCAGATACGCGCCGATGGCCACCACTCCGAACGCTGCCACAGTGAGCCCCGTCGACGGCCGGCTGCGCAGAAACGGTACTCGTCGGGTTCGGATCGAGAAAATGATCAGCGTCTGGGTGGCGATCGATTCAATGAACCAGCCCGACCGGAACTCGCCGGGTCCCGCGTTGAACACCAGAAGCATCAGGGCGAAGGTGGCGAAGTCGAAGAGTGAGCTGATGCCGCCGAAGAGCAGCATGAAGCGGCGGATGAACCCGATGTTCCAGTGCGCCGGCGCCCGAACCTGCTCCTCGTCTACACGGTCGCTGGGGATGGCGAGCTGGCCCGCGTCGTAGAGCAGATTGTTGAGCAGGATCTGTCCCGGCAGCATCGGCAGGAAACTCAAGAATACGGATGCCACGGCGGCGCTGAACATGTTCCCAAAGTTGCTGGACGTGCCCATGAGCACGTACTTGATGGTGTTGGCAAAGGTCCGTCGTCCCTCGACGACTCCATCCGCCAGCACGCCCAGGTCCTTCTCCAGGAGCACGATGTCGGCCGCGTCCTTGGCGACGTCGGTCGCGCTGTCCACCGAGATACCCACATCGGCGTCGTGCAGCGCCAGCGCATCGTTGACCCCGTCACCCAAGAACCCGACCGCCCTCCCGTTGGCGCGCAACATCCGGATCACCCGCGCCTTCTGCTCGGGCGAGACCCGGGCGAAGATGGTCGCCTGCTCGGCGGCCGGACCGAGCTCCGCGTCGGAGAGCCCATTGATCTGCACCCCAGTCAGGGTTCCACCGGAGATCACGCCGAGGTCGGCGCAGGCCCGCTCAGTGACCCGGGCATTGTCGCCCGTCGCAACTTTCACCGTGATTCCCAGCGCCTCGAGCCGATCCAGGGACTCGCGGGCATTCGCCTTCTGCTCGTCGGCGAAAAGAAGGAACCCGGCCAGAACCAGGTCGTGCTCATCGGCGATGCTGATCCGTTTCTGGCCCACGGCCGGGCGGCTGGCCACGGCGATGACGCGGGCACCGGAGTCGAACTGCTCGGCAAGCAGTGCGAGGGCCGCGTCGGAGGTGCCGATGCAGATACGCAGCAGGTCTTCCGGCGCACCCTTGGCTACCAGGCTGACCGTTCCCTCGCCGTCCCGGACCAGCACGCTGGTCATCCGCCGGTGGTGGTCGAACGGAGTCACGTCGAGGTGCGCGTAGCGCGATGGCTCGAACGCCGCGGCGGCGGGGGACTGCCAGAGGGCCGCGTCCAGCGGATTCTGGCCCACCGTGGAGACCTTGCCGCCGGTGAAGTCCGCCTCGGTCGCAACCAGCCCAAGCACGGCTACTTCCTCATCAGAGACCTCGGGACGAACCGACATGGTGCCGGTGAACCGGATGCGCCCCTCGGTCAGGGTGCCGGTCTTGTCCGTGACCAGAACATCCATGTCGCCCAGATCCTCAATGCAGACCAGCCGCTTCACGAGGACCCGGCGCTGGGCCAGACGTCGCGCACCTGTGGCCAGACTCGTGCTGACCACGGCGGGGAGAAGCTGCGGGGTGATCCCCACCGCGATGGCGAGAGAGAACAGCAGTGACTCGAGCAGCGGGCGCTGGAGCACCAAGTTGGCTAGGAAGATCAGGCTCGTCAGCACCACGGCCACGCGCACGAGGAGGAACGAGAAGCGCTTCAGCCCGAGCTGGAATTCAGTCTGGGGCTGCGTTTCCCCGAGCCCCAGGGCGATCCGCCCGAATTCGGCGCGTCCGCCCGTGGCCACGACGACGCCCATGCAGCTGCCAGTCTGAATCACGGTGCCCATGAGCACGCAGGAGGCCAGGTCGCCGGGAGCGGCATCTGCCGGCACTGGGGTCGGGTTCTTCTCGACCGGCAGCGACTCCCCGGTGAGAATGCTCTCGTCGCAGAGTAGATCCTCACTCCGCAGTACACGGATGTCCGCCGGCACGATCGAACCCAGCCCGAGATGCACCACGTCACCGGCGACCAGCTCCACCACGTCAATCTGCCGAGCGGCACCGTCCCGCACCACGACGGCGCGCCGCGACACCCGGGAGTGCAAGGATTCCACGGCCTGCTCGGCCCGGAACTCGTTAACGAACCCAAGCCCCACGCTCGCCACCAGGATGACGGCGATGACGATCGAGTTCGTGACATCGCCGAGGAAGAGCGAGAGGGCGGCGGTCAGGAACAACAGGATCAGGATGGGGCTGCGCAGTTGCCTCACGAGCACCGGCCACGCCCGGGCTGCGTGGGTGCGCACGGCGTTGGGGCCGAACTCCGTCAATCTTCGAGTCGCTTCGTCGTCGCTCAGGCCGTCCGGGGACGACCCCAGGTCGGCCAGCACCTGCTCCGGTGGGCGGCTGGCGAACCGGGCCAGAGCCTCCTGCACTGCCGGGTCTGGCATCTGAACGCCTCCGCCGGAGCCGTTGAATGGACCCCGCGGCCAGACTGGCTCATCTTCTGCAACGCGGCAAGTGTCCAGGTCGGTTTGAGGCGCGATAAGGATTGCTTCCTGCGACAAATACCGGGCGACCGTGCTGACACAGCCCGGGCTGCCCAATGCACCGTTCATTGCGTCGAGGCCGGTTAGGTGGGTCAAGGTATTCCGCTAGATTCGTCTCAGAAATTGCAGGGGACTCCCGGTCAGATCGAGATCAGGAAAGGTCTAGACGCTTCGGTCGAGGCGTTCACTTGCGCCGTCGGAAACCGTCGGTCCCGCACTGTGTCGAGAAACTCCACCACTCAGCGGGACGTGACCCCTCACTTGCTCCTCCTCGCGCTCGTGGGGTGCATCATGGGTCTCATACTCGTGGACCCTACGTGTCAGGGTTGGGTGAGGCCAGCAGCTAACAGCAAGTCCGCCGCATGACGTAGGGCGAGAACCAGGAACCGATCCACCATGCCCAGCCCATCTTTGATCGCCGTGCGCGACGATAGTCCAATGAATACCAGCAGTCCCGGACCCAGATCCGGAGGTCCGACGCCGAGGCGCTCGTTCACCCCGGCGCAGAAACTCGAGCACCTGGCCGCCTACGAGGCCGCCATCCAAAACAACACGGGCGGCGCCTACCTTCGGGAGCAGGGGATCCACTCCTCGCAGATCACCGAGTGGCGCAAACTCCTGGCGGGCAAGAAACCGGGCGAGAAGATTGGCCGGTTGACGCCGGAACAGGCCGAGATCGCGAGACTGCGTCGCCAGCTTGGCAAGGCCGAGCAGCGCCTCGCGACCACGGAGGTGGCCTTAACCATCATGGGAAAAGCGCACGAGCTCTTGGAGCAGTTGTCCAAGAGCTCGCGGGACGACAAACCGCACACCGACTCCTGATGGCCGCCTACCGACAGCTGACCATTGCTGGCGTTTCGACCCGGATCGCGGCACGGCTGACCGGGATCTCCCGGGCGACGGCGACCCGGAAACCGTCCCTCCCGCTGCCTGTCCCGGCGCCCCCGGTGGTGCCGGCGAACAAGCTCAACAGCCTCGAGCGGGCCAGGATTCTGGCGGTGGTGAACTCGCCCGGCTACGTTGATTTGCCGCCGATCCAGATCTACGCGCAGCTGCTCGATCAGGGCGTCTATTTGGCGTCGATCTCAACGATCTACCGAATTTTGGCCGAGAACAAACAGGTCAAGGGACGCCGCCGCCTGGCCCGCCACCCGTCCCGGGCGATCCCGGAACTGGTCGCGACCGGCCCGGGGCAGGTCTACTCGTGGGACATCACGAAACTGGCCGGACCGATCAAGGGCACGTACTTCGACTGCTACGTGATGATCGACATTTACTCCCGGTACATCGTCGGCGCCCACGTCCACGCGTCGGAGTCCGGCGAGTTGGCGGTGGAGATGATGAGGGAAATCTTCGGCATCCACGGCGTCCCGCACGTCGTCCACGCGGACCGGGGCACGTCGATGACGTCGAAGACCGTCGCGACGATGTTGTCGGACCTGGAGGTCACCAAGTCGCACTCCCGCCCCCGGGTGAGCAACGACAACCCGTTCTCCGAGGCATGGTTCAAGACCTTGAAGTTCGCCCCGGTGTTTCCTGAACGCTTCGGCTCCGTGGGCGAGGCGCGGGTGTTCATGGCCGACTTCGTCGAGGGTTACAACCACACCCATCGCCATTCTGGGATCGGGCTGAATACCCCCGCGGACGTCCACTACGGCCTCGCGGCCGGCAAGGCCATCGACCGGTCAGCGACCTTGGCCGCCGCACGCGCCCAGAACCCGGAACGATTCGGCACCACGGCCGACCCGAAGATCCTCGCCCTGCCCGGCACCACCTGGATCAACAAACCAGCCGAGCAAGAAGAGAAGGAACAGGAAGCAAAACTAGCCGCCTAAACTCACGCTGGCCTCATTCACCTTGACAAATTCCGGGACGGCGGCCACCAGATCAACCTCTTGAGGGGCGTCTGCGTTCATCGCGCCGGGTCGTAAGCGTCAGAAATACAGGTTCCGTGAAAGTCTCAGTCAAGTCCTAGCTAAGAAGCGCAAACCGGTGTAAGGATCTCAGGGCCCGCATTCATCGACGCCCGGGCATATGCCGGCCGGAACCCAACGTTTCTCCAGTACAAGTTGGGGTCAGCGAGTAAATAGACGTAGGGTCGGCCGGACTGGCATGGTCAGTTTCGACGCGCCAATGGGTACCTCAACGGGGTGAATCCGCTCTCTGGGCGCCACTCTGATAAGCGCCCCGTGCAGGGGTTTGACAGGTAAAAATGAGGTTTCATCCAGAAATCCCCGACATGCTTGCACCTTCGTTCGCCCGGCTGTACACGGTCGCGGTTCCACTGATCCAGATGCGGCGGGTGCACCCCCTGCCCCGGGCGCATCGCAGGAAGTCATGCTTACCCTCCCCCCGCTCCACCCCCAGTCCCGCCGCAGGGAAATCTCCACAGCTCGAAAGCGCACCCGAACCAGAACCCGTTTGATCGTCGCCGGCTCCGTCCTCGGCATCGCCGGGCTCGTGGCGGGGGTCGGCACCACGGCCGTCGCCCAGTCCTCGGCGGCCAGCGCCGAGAGTATCGCGGAAACGCGGGTGCTCTCCGAGAGCACGGGCGTTCGCCACGGTCAGCTCTCGGTTTACTCGGCCATCGCCAAGTCGACCGCCGACCACCGCGCCGAATCCACCATCAGCGCGGCCACCGGCGTGATCGCCACCATGGCGAACAAGGTCGACGCCACCCCGCTGGCTTCTTCCGTGGCCTCTCTCGGAAACTATGAGGAGCTGGAGACGGATGCCGTCATCTCGCTGACTCTGCAAACCAAGTCAGAGACCGCGGCGGCCCAGTCGGCCGTGGCCGAGGTCGACCGCGCTGCCGCATCCGCCGAGGCGGAGGCCGCGGCCGCGGCAGCTGCCGCTGCCGAGCAGGCCAGGGCCGTGGCGGCGCAGGCCGCAGCTGCGGAGGCCGCGAAGGCCAGCCAGGTCGCTCCGGCACCCGCGCCGTCCCCAAGCGGGGGCAACTCGCCCGATGCCGCCCGCGCCACCGCCCGCGCGATGGCCGCCTCGAACTACGGCTGGGGCGACTCGGAGTTCTCCTGCCTGAACCAGCTCTGGGAGCGCGAGTCCGGCTGGTCGTACACGGCGTACAACCCCAGCGGGGCGACCGGCATCCCGCAGGCACTTCCCGGCAGCAAGATGGCCACGACCGGCTCCGACTGGGCCACCAACGCCACCACCCAGATCGCCTGGGGTCTCGGCTACATCAGCGGCAGCTACGGTTCGCCGTGCTCGGCGTGGGCACACTCCGAAGCCAACAACTGGTACTGACCCTGGCACTGATCGGCCCGGGCTGACAGTCTGGCCCGAGCAGCCTGACCGTGAGCCGCGGGGCGGCTACGCCCGCTTCCGGTGATGTGCCAGGGGCTTCGAGGGAACATCCGGCGCCGCGTGGTCCGCGGCTGGCCGCAGTTCCGACTGCCGGGCCACCGCGAGCAGGTCCCACGGGTTCTCGCCCGTGACGGACACCCCTTTGGCGCCGGAGCGGCGAGTTCGGCCCCGCACGAGCAGGTAGTGGGTCGCGAAGACCCGCCCGCCGACGCGCTCCTGGGCGTTGTGGAAGAAGACCACGTTGGCGACCGGCCCGCTGCCGTCGTCGAGGCTGACGAAGACGACCCGGCGTCCGCGCCGCATCGGGGGAGTGTTCGTCGCCCGCCGCACCCCGGCGACCAGCACCTCGGTACCCCCGGGGAGTGAACCGAGCTGCGCGGCCGGTGTCACGCCGAGCTTCCCGAAGAGCGGGTGGAAGCGCGCCATCTGATGGCTGCTGACCGAGAGGTGCAGGTCTCGGAGCTCCAGATCGGACTGGGTGCGGCCGTAAAGGTCGAGTGAGGTGACCCCGCCGCCGGACTCGGGCAGGGGCAGGTCCACGTCGAACGCGAGCTGGTCATCGTCGATGTGCACCGCCCGGCCCTGCAGCCCCTGAACGTGGGCGAGGAGCTGGTGCCGGCGGTCGAGGTCATAGCCAACGAAACAGTCCCGGAGCGCCGACCCGGGCGAGGGCCTCGAAGGTCCGCTTGCGGGGGTGCACCCGGTTCCGGAAATCCTGCAGCGAGGTGAACGGCTGGTGCCGGGCAATCCGCGCCCGCTCCGCCTCGCTGCTGCCGACCAGCTCCGGCAGGGCCAGACGGATGCCCAGACTCCCGTCGACGAGTTCCTCCACCCGGTATTCCAGCCCGCTGGTCTGCACATCGAGACCCAGCACGGGAACGCCGAGGTTTCTCGCCTCGGCCACGATCAGGTCCTTCGGCCACATGCCGGGGTCGTGCGTGAGGAGCCCGGCCAGGAACTCGGCCGGGTAGTGGGTTTTCAGCCAGGCCGACTGATAGGTCGGGAGGGCGAAGGCGGCCCCGTGAGCCTTGGCGAATCCGAAACTGCCGAAGCCGGCGAGCACCCGCCAGACCTGGGCGATCAAGGCGGGCGGGAAGCCGCGTTCGAGGGCGCGGCGCCGCACGAACTCCTCGATCCGGGGCAGGTCCCTTGGTCTGCCGAGATGACGCTGCAAGACATCCGCTTTTCCCAGGCCGCAGCCGGTGAGTTCGTCGAACAGGCGCATCACCTGTTCGTGGAAAATAACGACGCCCCTGGTCTCCCGCAGGATCGGCTCGAAGCGCGGGTGCAAATAGCCGGGGGCGACTTCTCCGTGCCGGGCCTGCAGGTACTTGAGCGGCATGTTGTTCTGCATCGGGCCTCCGCAGGGGTTTGATCCGTCCGACCCGAGGGCCTCGACAAACGGAGGACCGGACGGCAGAATCTCCCAGAGAAGAGCCCAGACCGGGAGCGGACGGGAGCCGGATGTTCACGGATCGGAGCGAGGCCGGCCGGCTGCTGGCAGACCGGGTCGCGGAACGCCTGGCCGAACTGCGCCGGTCAGACCCCGCGCTGTCCGACCCCGTCGTCTACGCCCTGCCGCGGGGCGGGGTCCCGGTCGCGGTCGAGGTTGCCCGGCGCCTGCACGCACCGCTGGATCTCGTGCTGGTGCGCAAGATCGGGGCGCCGGGCTACCCGGAGGTGGCGATGGGAGCGGTGGTCGACGGCGTCGACAGGCAGACCATCCTCAACGAGGACGTCTTCGCCGCCACCGGGGGCGATGCGGCGGGCCTCAGCCGCGCCAGAAGCCGGGAACTGGCGGAAATCGAGCGCCGTCGCATCCGTTACCTGGGCGACCGGCCGCAGATCAGCCCGGCCGGGCGGGTGGCGGTGATCGTTGACGACGGACTCGCGACGGGAGCAACCGCCAAGGCCGCGCTCTCCGCAGTGAAACGCCAGGGGGCCCGGCTGGCGGTGCTCGCCGTCCCGGTCGCTCCCGCGGATTCCATCGCCGACATGCTGCGGTACGCGGACGAGATGATCGTGCTGCAGACACCCCGGGACTTCTGGGCGATCGGCCCGTTCTACCGGGATTTCCACCAGCTCTCCGATGACGAGACCGTGCAGTTGCTCCGGGAGGCTTGGGCCCGGCGCGACGAAACGGCAACCGGGGACGTCTGATCCGCACGGCAGAATGGAAGGGTGCACCTTCTGGCGAGTCGAACGGCCAACGGCGAGATCCTCGTCCGGCACCTCGACGCCCGGGGCCGGCCCGTCGAACCGGCCACCCGGCTCGCCGAGCACGAATTTCCCCGGTTCGCCCTCCGGCAGGAGTCATCATCCTTCCCGCGCTGGGTGTTCGAGGACACGTCCCGCATCTACCCCCTGCTGCTCGCCGGCGGGGTGAGGGTGCAGCGCGGCCATGACCTGCGCCTGTGCCACGCGATCCTGCGGCTGGCGGCCGCGACCGATTCGAGCGAGCTGGCCCGGGCGGAGCCGAGCCGGTGGGATCGGGCGCCGGCCTTCGAACCCGAGGCCGCGGAGCCGGGATCGACGCTCTTCGACCTCATCGTCGACGACGACGCCTCGCACGACGACTTGCCGGAGGAGTTCCGGCGCCAGTTGGAGGCGGTCGCCGCCGCCGTCGACCCGGGCCGTCTCCGCCTCCTATTGGCGGCGGAATCGGCCGGGGCGCTGATCGCGGCGGAAATGCAGTTCGCGGGGCTGCCCTGGCGAACGGACATCCACGATCGGCTGCTGACCCGCGAACTGGGCCCGCGCGTCGCCCCGGGAATCCGGCCGGAACGCCTGGAGGAACTCGCGCAGGTCATCCGCCGGGAGCTGGGCGACCCCCACTTGAACCCGGATTCGCAGCCGGACCTGATGCGCGCGCTCCTGCGGGTCGGACTGGAGGTCTCGTCGACCCGCGCCTGGGAACTGCAGAAGCTGCAACATCCGGTGATCGCTCCGTTGCTCGACTACAAGAAGCTGGCCCGCCTGCTGAGCGCCAACGGTTGGTACTGGATGGACACCTGGATCGTCGAGGGCCGCTTCCACCCTGAGTACATCCCGGGCGGCGTGGTGACCGGGCGCTGGGCGACCCGGGGCGGCGGCGCCCTGCAATTGCCCAAACAGGTTCGCGGTGCGGTCGTGGCCGATGAGGGCTGGAAACTCGTCGTGGCGGATGCCGCCCAGCTGGAACCGCGCATCCTCGCTGCGCTCTCCCGGGACACCGCCATGGCAACGGCGGGCCGGGGCACCGACCTCTATGCCGGGATCGTGTCCAGCGGTGTGGTCGAAACCCGGGACCACGCCAAGGTGGCCATGCTGGGCGCCATGTACGGAGCGACCACCGGGGAAAGCGGGCGGCTGCTCCCGCAATTGAAGAAGGCCTACCCACGGGCGATCGAACTCACCGAAACGGCCGCCCGCGCGGGCGAGCGCGGTGACGTGGTCTCCACCCGGCTCGGGCGGTCCTCGCCTCGCCCCGGTGAACGCTGGCTCGCCGCCCAGGCCCAGGCCTATCACCCCGGGGCAACGGATGCCGACGAACGCCGCGCCCGCAGCCAGGCCCGTGACTGGGGTCGGTTCACCCGCAATTTCATCGTGCAGGGGAGCGCGGCGGAGTGGGCGCTTTGCTGGATGGCTGAGATCCGGCGGGAACTCCGTCTGCTCCAACCGGGCCAGGCGCGGGGCCCGGTCTTCGCCGAGTCCCCGCACCTCGTGTTCTTCCTGCACGACGAGGTCATCGTGCACACGCCGGAGCTCCTGGCCGACGATGTCCAACGGATCGTGAGCCGCGCTGCGGCAACGGCCGGCCGTCACCTGTTCGGCGACTTCCCGGTCGACTTCCTGCTCACGGTCGCGGCGGTCGACAGTTATGCCGAGGCCAAGTGACCCGGTGCGTTGGGTCAGACCGGGGCAGCAGCAGGGCGGCGCCCTCGTCTGGGCCGGGCGGTACTGAGCCCGTGCCGGAACGCGTCCGCGGGGCCGTCGCCGAGGCGTGCGTCGGCTTCATCGAGCCAGGACAGCGCCGCGCAGGCCAGGGCGTGTTGCGCCCGCACTGCCAGGCGATCCTGCCCGGTGCCTGACTGCGGGTCCGAGTCGCGGCCGACAGCGCCGGAGTCGATTCCGGATCGCCACCGATCCCGGTAACTGGCGATGATGTCCCGGGCATCCGAGTGGGGGAGGGAGGACGCGATCAGCACCCGGTCGACCAGGTCGTTCCACTCCTCGCCGCTCGCGCTGTCGGTGTCGTGCAGCCAGGCCAGGGCCTCGCTCCGACCGAGGGCCGTATTGCGGTAAAGCGGTAGCCCGTCCGGAGTGGCGCCGGCCGATTCGATGGCCCCCTGCTTCAGGAGGCGGTCGAGGGTCGCGTAGATCTGTCCGACGTTGACGTGTCGGCGCCCGCCCGTTCTGGACCCCAGCTCGCCGTGCAACTGGAAACCGTAGGCCGGGCCGATCGTGAGGATAGCCAGCAAGCCGCAACGTACGGACACGGGACCTCCGAATCGGTTGAAAACCTTACTCAGTATATCCGACCGTGCACGGCGTCTCGCGGCCGGTCTTGTCATCTCCCGGGTGCCTGAGGC
The DNA here is from genome assembly GCF_004402595.1 of Cryobacterium shii. Classification (GTDB taxonomy): domain Bacteria; phylum Actinomycetota; class Actinomycetes; order Actinomycetales; family Microbacteriaceae; genus Cryobacterium; species Cryobacterium shii. Next base: position 35,762 of record NZ_SOFY01000009.1, read on the forward strand.
ATAATTCAGCTATCGGTTGCAGGCCCCGAGGGTCCTCGGCCGGATAGATTCACGCATCCGCTGCATTGTTTCATTCAGGCATTGAATCATTCGGCAGTGCTTCGTTCAGAGGTCGTTGGGGAAGACGCATCTCACAGAACGGAGAAAAACGATGGCGGCAACCCAGGCTCGGCAGGCGACGACTGCGCGGGGAGTTCTTTATGTGCACTCGGCGCCGCGGGCGCTGAGTCCCCACGTGGAGTGGGCAGTCGGTCGAGCGCTGGGGCTGGCGGTCAATTTCGACTGGAGCGACCAGCCCGTTCTTCCCGGCGCCCAGCGCGCGGAATTCCAGTGGGAAGGTACGCGCGGCACCGGGGCCGTGCTCGCTTCCGCCCTCCGTGGCTGGGATCACCTGCGGTACGAGGTGACCGAGGATGCGGGATTCGGCACGGATGGTGGTCGATGGTTGCACACGCCCGGCCTCGGCATCTTTTTCGCCCAGACGGATACCGCAGGCAACGTCGTGATCCCGGAGGACCGGCTGCGCAACGCGATGGAGCTGGCCGGGGCCAACGCTCTCGCACTGCACCGGGAGCTGCGGCTGGCCCTGGGACAGGCGTGGGACGACGAGCTGGAGCCGTTTCGCCACGCGAGCGATTTCAACGCCGTGGTCTGGCTGCACCAGGTCGGCTGACACCCGGGACACAATGAGAACGACCCCGGCCGGATACCCGGCGGGGCCGTTCTCGTTCGGGGACCGTTTCCGCCGCGGCGTTACGCCGAGCGGAAGGCGACGACGGCGTTGTGACCGCCGAACCCGAAGGAATTGCTGATGGCGAGCAGGTCGCCCGCCGGAAGGGCCCGCGGACTCGTCACCACGTCGAGCGGGATGTTCGGATCCTGATTCTGCAGGTTGATCGTCGGCGGCAGGGTGCGCTCGGACAGGGCCAGAACCGTGAACAGGGCCTCGATCGCGCCGGCACCACCGAGGAGGTGACCGGTGGATGCCTTGGTCGCCGACACCGGGATGCCCTCGAGCAGGTCGCCGAAGACACGCCGGAGTGCGTTGTACTCCGCGATGTCGCCGACCGGGGTGCTGGTCGCGTGGGCGTTGATGTGGACCACGTCGGAGAGGCTTGCTCCGGCGTTGCGGATTGCCGTGATCATGGCGCGGGCCGCGGCCGTTCCTTCGGGGTCCGGAGCGGTGATGTGGTACGCGTCGCTGGTCACGGCGCCGCCGAGGAGCTCGGCGTAGATGCGGGCGCCGCGAGCCTTCGCGTGCTCTTCCGTTTCGACAACGAGGGCCGCTGCCCCTTCACCCAGCACGAAACCATCCCGGCTGATGTCGTAGGGGCGGGACGCCGTGGCCGGGTCGTCGTTGCGCTTGGAGAGGGCCTGCATGGCCGCGAAGGATGCGATCGGCAGCGGGTGGATCGCGGCTTCGGAGCCACCGGCGATCACGATGTCGGCGAGTCCGGCCTGGAGGCGGTTGTAGGCGTTCACGAGTGACTCGGTGCTCGAGGCACAGGCGGAGACGACGGTCGTGATGCCGGCCCGCGCATGCAGGTCCATCCCGATCGCGGCTCCGGGGCCATTGGGCATGAGCATGGGCACGGTCATCGGCAGGACACGGCGGGGACCGCGTTCGCGGAGGGTGTCCCAGGCGTCGAGGAGCGTCCAGACTCCGCCGATGCCGGTCGCCCAGTCGACGGCCAGTCGTTCGGGGTCGGCCTCGGGGGAACCGGCGTCCGCCCAGGCCTCACGGCCGGCGATCAGTGCGAACTGGCTGGAGGGATCGAGACGCTTCGACTCGTGCCGGGCGAGCACATCGGCCGCGGAGACCCGGGCCTGGGCGGCGAAAGTCACGGGGAGCTGAGTGCGGGCCACCCATTCGTGGTCCAGCGTGCTCGTACCCGATTCGCCGGCGAGCAGGGCGGTCCAGCTGTCGGCGGCCGTGCCGCCGAGCGGGGAGGTCGCACCGATGCCGGTGATAACGATCTTTTTGGTCATAACGTTAACTCTCCGTGAGACGAAAAAACGAGGACAGGTCACACAGATCAGGCCGGTCGGCAGTTGCCGGCCGGCCTGATCCGTGATGGCCCTGTTCGGTGAGGGCTAGACCTGCGCCTTGACGATGAAATCGACGGCGTTGCCGACGGTCTTGAGGTTCTTGACCTCTTCATCGGGGATCTTGACGTCGAACTTCTCTTCAGCGTTGACGACGATGGTCATCATCGAGATGGAATCGATGTCCAGGTCGTCGGTGAACGACTTCCCCAGCTCAACCGTGTCGGCTGCGATGCCCGTCTCGTCGTTAATGAGTTCGGCCAGGCCGGCAAGAACTTCTTCGGTGGACAATGCCATTTTTTTCTCCTTGGGGGTGTTTCGTATGACCGAGACTCAGTTTAGAGGGGGATGGGTGAAATCTAGGGAAGCACGACGACCTGCGCGCCGAACACCAGACCGGCCCCGAAGCCGATCTGGAGGGCGAGGCCGCCGCTGAGCTCAGGGTGCTCCGCGAGCAGGCGGTGGGTGGCCAGCGGGATCGACGCCGAGGACGTGTTCCCGGTGGTCGCGACGTCACGGGCGATGACGACGGATTCCGGAAGCTTGAGCTGCTTGGCGAACTCGTCGATGATGCGCATATTCGCCTGGTGGGGGATGAACGCGGCGAGCTGGCTGCTCTCGATGCCGGCGACCTCCAGTGCCTTCTTCGCCACCTTGGCCATATCCCAGACGGCCCAACGGAAGACGGTCTGACCCTCCTGGCGCAGGGTGGGCCACTCGGCCTCGCCGCGACGATACTCCTGAAGAGTGGCGTTCATGGTGATGGCGTCGGCCTTGGAGCCGTCGGATCCCCACACTGTGGGAGCGATTCCGGGGTAGTCGCTGGGACCGATGACGACCGCGCCGGCGCCGTCGCCGAGCAGGAAGGAGATGCTGCGATCGGTCGGGTCGACGAGGTCGGACAGCTTCTCCGCGCCGATGACCAGAGCGTAGTGGGCGGCCCCCGTACGGATCAGGGCGTCGGCCTGCGCTACGGCGTAGGCGTATCCCGCACAGGCCGCGTTGATGTCATACGCCGCGGCCGGGTTGGCGCCGACCCGGTCGGCGACCACGGCGGCGATGGAGGGCGTCTGGCGCCCGTTGCTGATGGTGGCCACGATGACGGCGTCGATCAGGTTCGGCGCAATGCCGGACTTCTCGATGGCCTCGCGGGCGGCATCCGCGGCCAGGTCGACCGCCTCGACGGACTGGCTGGCCCGGGTGCGGGTGACGATGCCCGTGCGCTGTTGGATCCACTCATCGGAGGAATCGATCGGTCCGACCAGGGCGTCATTGGGAACGAGGAGATCCCCACGCGCGGCGCCGACTGAGAGGATCCGGGTGAACTGGGGGCCGTGCGACTGCTGGAGTGTTGGCTTGGACATAGTCTCTTTCGGTCAGGCTTGGTTCTGCTGGTCGATCAGGTCGAATGCAGCAGGCAGGTCGTCCGGCGTCTTGATGGCGACGCTGGGTACACCCTTGAGTGCACGTTTCGCGAGCCCCACGAGGGCGCCGGCCGGCGCGAGCTCGATGATTCCGGTGACACCGGCAGCCGCGAACGACTGCATGCACAGGTCCCACCGTACCGGCGACGAGACCTGATGAACCAGCAAGTCGACGAATCGAGCGCCGCTGGAGACGGAGGTGCCGTCCCGGTTGGTCCAAATCGGCAGGGTCGGATCAGTGGCGGGCAGCGCCGCCGCTACCCGGGTGAGGTGCTCCACGGCGGGCTGCATGTAACGGGTGTGGAATGCGCCGGCGACCTGGAGAGGAATGACCCTGGCCCGGGTCGGCGGGTTCTGCCCGAGGGCGGCCAGGGCGTCGGGGGATCCGGCCACGACGATCTGTCCGCCGCCGTTGAAGTTGGCGGGGGCGAGTCCGAGTTCGTCGAGGCGGGTGAGGAGCTCCGTCTCGTCCGCGCCGATGACGGCGCTCATGCCGGAGGGTTCCAGTGCGGCGGCCTCGGCCATAGCGTTTCCGCGCTCCCGCACGAACCGCACAGCGTCCGCGGCGGTGAGGATGCCCGCGCCGGCCGCGGCCGTGATCTCACCGACGGAGTGGCCGGCGATCCCACTGATCCGCTCCCGGCGTCCGTCGACCAGGATCGCGTCCAGGGTGAGGAGGCCGGCGGCCACGATCAGCGGCTGGGCGATTCGGGTGTCTCGGATCGTGTCGGCGTCGCTGACCGTGCCGTGGCGCACGAGGTCGATCCCGCATACGTCGGAGATCTCGGCCAGGCCGGCGGCGAAAGCGGGGTCCGCCAGCCAGGGTTCGAGGAATCCGGGGGTTTGCGAGCCCTGACCCGGGCAGACGACAACAATCATTTGTCCAGTCTCCCAAGCCCGTTCCCGGAACGGGTGTCGATCCTCCACCAACTATCCAGGAAACGTTTGTCGGTAACCACCAGTCGGGCGGTCCTGAGGGTGGTGCGGTTCGCCGTCGGCGACGTGCGGTTCACCGTCGGCGAGTAGACCCGTCGTGATCGCTGATCGAACCGATGATGAGCGCGGCCTGCAGAATAAGCGCTTCTCTGGCCCCGGTCGCGTCATAACCGATGACCTCTGAGACCCTCTTCAAACGGTACCGAACGGTGTTCGGGTGCACGAAGAGTTCCCGGGCGGTCGCCTCGAGGGACCGGCCGTTGTCGAGGTAGCACCAGAGGGTGGTGAGCAGCTCGGTCGAATGGGCCTGCAGGGGCCGGTAGATGCGGTGGATCAGGGTGGCCCGGGCGAGGGGGTCGCCGGCGAGGGCGCGCTCGGGGAGCAGGTCGTCGGCCTGGACCGGGCGGGGTGCGTTGCGCCAGGACCGCGCCACGGCGAAGCCGGCGAGGGCAGCCTTGGCGCTCTTGGAGGCGTCCACCAGATTGGGCACCTCGTGGCCGAGCACCAGGTGGCCGGCGCCGAAGCTCGGTTCCAGCTGGACCGCAATTTCCATGAAACTGAGCGCGGACGCCGTGCCGATGTTCTCCTCCGCATCCGCGGGTCTGGGATGGGCGCGACCGATCACCAGCACGAGACGATTGCCCTGCACGCCGATCAGGACGTCCGCGGCCATGTGCCGGGCCGATCGCCGCAACTGGTCGACGTCGAGCATCTTGGGGGTCGTCCCGACGAGCACGCACACCTCGCCGTGCCCGTGCCAGCCCAGAGCGGCGATCCGGCTGGGAAGTTCGTCGTCATATTCGCCGCTCAGGATCGAATCGACGACGAGGGCTTCCAGTCGCACGTCCCAGAGTCCGCGCGCTTCCGCGGCCCTGGCGTACACATCGGCCGCTCCGAAGGCGATCTCCCTCGAGTACAGGAGGATGGCCTCCCGAAGGATTTCGCCACCGTCCTTGATCCTCTCCTCCACCACCTCGACTGTGACCCTGATCAGCTGCAGCGTCTGCTGCAGGCTGATGGAGCGCAGGAGTTCGCGGGGGGCCGCGCCGAAGACGTCCGCGGCGATCCAGGGAGTGGACCGTGGGTCGTCGAACCAGGAGATGAACGACGTGATCCCGGCCTGGGCGACCAGCCCCACCGCGGACCGCCGCCCCGGCGGCATATCGCCATACCAGGGCAGCGTGTCCTCGAGACGTTTCAGCGTCGCCGTAGAAAGCTCACCCGAGATGGTCCGGAGCCAGGTGAGCGTTTGTTCTTTTGTCTTCGGCGTCGATGCCACTGGTCGCTTAGCTCTCGCCCCCGGCGGAACCGGTGGTTCCGGCGGTCACGTCGTGCAACCGGTACCTGTCGATGGCCTGGCTGACCAGGCTCCGGTCGATCTCGCCACGCTTGGCGAGAAGCTGCAGCGTGCGCACCACCATCGACGGTCCGTCGATCTTGAAGAACCGGCGCGCGGCGGGGCGGGTGTCGGAGAAGCCGAAGCCGTCCGCGCCGAGCGTCGCGAAGTCGCCGGGGATGAACTGGCGGATCTGGTCAGGCACGGCGTGCATGAAGTCGGAGACCGCGATGAAGGGTCCCGCTGCTCCGGCGAGCTTCTCCGTCACATACGGAACGAGCGCTTCGTTGTCCGGGTAGAGGAAGTTGTGCTCCTCGGCCCGGATGCCGTCGCGCCGCAGCTCGGCCCAGGACGTGACCGACCAGACATCTGCCGACACCCCCCAGTCCTCGGCGAGCAGCTTCTGTGCTTCGAGCGCCCAGGACACGGCCACGCCCGACGCGAGCAGCTGGGCCTTCGGCCCGGTGATCGGCGAGTGATTGACGCGGTGGATGCCGCGCACGATGCCGTCCACGTCCACCTCCTCGGGTTCCGCCGGCTGCACCTGCGGTTCGTTATAGACGGTGATGTAGTACATGACGTTCGGGTCGGTGTGCGTGCCGCCGTACATCCGCTCGAGTCCGGAGCGCACGATATGCCCGATCTCGTAACCGAATGCGGGGTCGTACGACACGACGGCCGGGTTGGTCGAGGCCAGCAACGGGGAGTGCCCGTCGGCGTGCTGCAGGCCTTCCCCGGTCAGGGTCGTGCGTCCGGCGGTGGCGCCGATCATGAACCCGCGGGCCATCTGGTCGCCGGCAGCCCACATGGCGTCGCCCGTGCGCTGGAAACCGAACATGGAGTAGAACACGTAGATCGGGATCAGCGGCTCACCCTGGGTGGCGTACGAGGTGCCCACGTTGGTGAATGCGGCCATCGCGCCGGCTTCGTTGATGCCCACGTGCAGGATCTGTCCCTGGGGGCTTTCTTTGTAGGCCAGGAGCTGCGCGTGGTCGACCGAGGTGTACTGCTGGCCGTTGGGGTTGTAGATCTTCGCGTTCGGGAAGAACGCGTCGATTCCGAAGGTGCGGGCCTCGTCCGGGATGATCGGCACGATGCGGTTCCCGAAATCCTTGGCGCGCAGCAGCTCCTTGAGCAGCCGCACGAAGGCCATCGTGGTCGCGATCTCCTGCGTTCCGGAGCCCTTCTTCGTGGGCGCGTAGGTCGCATCGTCGGGCAGGTTGACCTGGGTGTACTTGCTGCGACGTTCGGGCAGGTACCCGCCGAGGGCGCGGCGGCGCTCGTGCAGGTACTGGATGGCCTCGTCGTTGTCGTCCGGTTTGAAGTACGGCGGCAGGTACGGGTTCTCCTCGAGCTGGGCATCCGTGATCGGCATGTGGGTGCTGTCGCGGAAGGTCTTGAGGTTGTCGAGGGTGAACTTCTTCATCTGGTGGGTCGCATTGCGGCCCTCGAAGCTCGGCCCGAGGGCGTAGCCCTTGACGGTCTTCGCGAGGATGACGGTCGGCTGTCCCTTGTGTTCCGAGGCCGCCTTGAACGCCGCGTAGACCTTGCGGTAGTCGTGTCCGCCGCGCTTGAGGTTCCAGATTTCATCGTCGGTGTAGCCCTCGACGAGCTTGAGCGTTCGGGGGTCGCGGCCGAAGAAGTTCTCGCGCACATAGGCGCCGCTTTCGGCCTTGTAAGTCTGGTAGTCCCCGTCGGGGGTCGCGTTCATCAGGGCGCGCAGGGCACCGTCGGAGTCGCGGGCGAGGAGGTCGTCCCACTCGCGGCCCCAGACGACCTTGATCACGTTCCAGCCGGCGCCGCGGAAGAAGCTCTCCAGTTCCTGGATGATCTTGCCGTTGCCGCGCACCGGGCCGTCGAGGCGCTGGAGGTTGCAGTTGATGATGAAGTTGAGGTTGTCCAGGCCCTCGTTGGCGGCAACCTGAAGCTGTCCGCGGCTCTCGACCTCGTCCATTTCGCCGTCGCCGAGGAACGCCCAGACCTGCTGGTCGCTTGCGTCCTTGATCCCGCGATTGGTGAGGTACCGGTTGGTCTGGGCCTGGTAGATCGCGTTGATCGGGCCGAGTCCCATCGACACGGTCGGGAACTGCCAGAATTCGGGCATCAGCCGCGGGTGCGGGTAGGAGGACAGGCCGTTCGGGGCGTGTGACTTCTCCTGGCGGAATCCGTCGAGCTGGTCAGCGCTCAGGCGGCCCTCGAGGAAGGCGCGGGCGTACGTGCCGGGGGAGGCATGGCCCTGGATGAAGATCTGGTCTCCACCGCCCGGGTGGTCCTGGCCGCGGAAGAAGTGGTTGAAGCCGACCTCGTAGAGTGCGGCGGATGACGCATAGGTGGAGATGTGCCCGCCGACGGAGATGCCGGGACGCTGGGCTCGGTGCACGAGGACCGCCGCGTTCCAGCGGATCCAGGCACGGTAACGACGTTCGATGTCCTCGTCGCCGGGGAAGTCGGGTTCGCCGTCATCGGCGATCGTGTTGATGTAGTCCGTTGTCGGCACCATGGGTACGCCCAGGTGCAGTTCCTTGGAGCGCTTCAGCAGGCTGAGCATGATCTCGCGACCGCGCTCGTGTCCCTGGGCCGATACGAGCGAGTCCAGCGATTCCGACCATTCGGCCGTTTCCTCCGGGTCCGCATCCGTGCTGTTCACCGAATACGGGTCCTGGTCGTTGACAGTCACACTCGACCTCTCTCTGTTGGTCTCTGTTGGGCAGACCGTGTTGGTGCCGATCATGCCGGGATAGCTGCGCCGCTGCACGGTCGGGTCACGACCGATGGCACCACGCAAGCCTACAGATTATGCCTGTGGTCCGTGCACGAACGATGCGTGTCGTTTTCAGGCCGCAGGATGCCGCCGGGCGGGGCCGATTCTTGGTTCACCCAGTCACCGGGGCTAGGCTGTGTCGCCGCCGCTCAAGTTCGCGCGGGCGGAGGAAAGGAAGCGCAGCATGGCTTTGGAGAACGACACCCAGGCTCCCGATTTCGAGCTCGTCAACCAGTTCGGCGAGCGGGTCCAGTTGAGCCGGTTCCGCGGGAAGAAGTCGGTTGCCCTGGTCTTTTTCCCGCTCGCGTTCTCCGGCATCTGCAGCGGTGAGCTCTGCGAACTGCGAGACAACCTCTCCCTGTTCGAGTCCAGTGGCGTCGAGGTGGTCGGGATCTCGGTCGACTCGCGGCACACGCTCCGGGCGTGGGGAGAGCAGGAGGAGTACACCTTCGACCTTCTGGCCGACTTCTGGCCCCACGGCGCGGTGGCCAAGGAATACGGTGTCTTCCTGGAGGATAAGGGCTTTGCGAATCGTGCCACGTTCCTGATCGACCCGGACGGAATCATCCGGGCCAGTTTCATCACCGCCCCCGGTGAGGCTCGCTCGCTGGAGGCGTACCGCGCCGCGATCGAGGAACTCCAGCCGGCCTGACCGGCCCTGGCGTACGGCGGCCGTGCAGAATCGGTATGATGGTGCACGGCCTGCAGAGGTCGACGTTTCAAGGGGCCTTTAGCTCAGTTGGTAGAGCGCCACGTTTACACCGTGGATGTCATCGGTTCGAGCCCGGTAGGGCCCACCCCTCAAGAACCACCCATAACCCTCCGTGGGGCGAGAGGTCGTGAGGTACTGTGCACCAGAATGAGCACGCAGGTGCCGTCACCACGACCGCTTCGGGCAGAGCGCGTCGAGGGGGTGGGCGTCATGACTCGGTCTGACCGGCTGTCCTTCGGCGTCGCGGTCGAGGAGCTGACCAGCGCTCACCTGCACCAGACCAATCTCTGCGCACCGTTCCTCAGGGCGCTGCCCGTCGACGGGCTGGCGATCTCCACCCTCGGGGTGCCGTTCGGCACCGAAACCATCTGCGCGAGCAACGCCGCCGCGGCCCGCATCGATGAGATCCAATTCGATCTCGGCGAGGGGCCGTGCTGGGACGCCAGGGCGACACGTCGGCCGGTGCTGTCCCCGGACATCCGTCACGAGGCCAATCTCGACTGGCCTGTCTTCCAGCGCACTCTCGGCGACACCGAAGTCGGCGGGATCTTCGCCTTCCCGATGCTGGTGGGCTCGCTGGACATCGGCGCCGTCGACTTCTATTCGCGAATGCCCCGCGCGCTCACCCTCGGGCAGATCGAGGATGCCACCACCCTCGTCGGCATCGCGGCCCGGCAGGTGCTTCGGCGGGTGCTGCTCTCGAATACGATGAAACCGGACGCCGACGACGATCGGGGCTACTCCCGACGCGTCGTGCACCAGGCGACCGGAATGGTGCTGGCCCAATTAGACGTATCACCCTCGGACGCGCTTCTCATCCTGCAGGGTTACGCCTTTTCGCACGGTCAAACGGTGCGAGAGGTCGCGGAGAACGTGGTCGCACGAAATATTGATTTTACTTCAGAATTAAATTAGACGGGTCTTAGGATAAGTTCATGGTGACCAAGTCACGTGAAGGTCAGCTGGTTGAGACATTCGTCACTCTGGCCGACACCCTGGTGGTCGGCTACGACGTGGTGGATCTGCTGCACACGCTGGTTGAGACGTGCGCGACGCTCTTCGAGGCGTCAGCAGTCGGAATCATCCTGACCGCCGGTGACGACACCGATCTCGAGGTTGTGGCCTCGACCAACGAGTGCAGCCGTCTGATCGAGATCCTGCAGCTTCGAGCCGGCAACGGCCCGTGCGTCGAGTGCTACACCACGGGCAGGCCCGTCGCGATTCCCAACCTCGAGGTTCTCTCGCCGGACTGGACGCGGTTCCGGGCCGGAGCCATCGAGCTCGGATTCAAGTCCATGCACTCGGTTCCGCTGCGCCTGCGTTCCACGACCATCGGTTCGCTCAACCTTTTCTGGGACCGCCTGGGTGGGCTGGGAGCTGACGACCTGCGCACTGTCCAGGCTCTGGCCGACACCGCCACGATCGGAATCCTGCAGGAACGGGCCATCCGGGAGAGCGACGTGGCCCGTGCCCAGTTGCAGCACGCCCTCAGCAGCCGGGTGCTGATCGAGCAGGCCAAGGGTGTGGTCGCTTTCACCCACACCGTCAACATGGACGAGGCCTTCGCTCTGCTGCGCCAGCACGCGCGCAGCAACGGCCTGCCGCTGAACGACGTGGCGGAGCGAATCGTCAACCGGTCCCTCTCGCTGTAGCCCCGCTGCTCGGGACGCCCGCATTTCCGGCCTCGGCCGGGCTATAGTGTGACTCACGCCCCAGACCCTGGCTGCACGTGTAATTTTCGTGAGCTATCGAGGTCACCATGAAGCGCATTTTCCATCCCGGCGGCTCTGTCCTCACCGGAAGCGAACTCGCGGATGCCGTGATGCATTACGCGGAGGCCTTGAGTTCACGCGGGCAGGTCGACGTCATCGACATCCCGGTCGCGGATGAGACTGGACTGCCCGGTCGTGCCCAGTTCCTGATTGGCGCATCCAGCCAGCTCGTCTGTGTCACTGCCGACGCCGTGGACCAGGAGCTGGTGGAATCGGCGAAGTCCGATGACCTGCGCCGCAAAGCGCTGTCCGGCACGGCGAGCGGTCGGGTTTCGTGGACCGGGGACGGGCTTGATTCGCCGCAATTCGACGAGTTCGAATACTGACGGTCTGCTGCAGCGGCCCGCGGGATGACCGGGACTTTCGGCCCTGTCAGGCTCGGTTCTGACCCGACACCATTGAGGCCGGTGCACGGGAATGGAGAAGATCATGGACGAACGCGTTGTGGTCGGGATGAGCGGCAAGCCGTCGGACCGGGATGCCCTGCACTGGGCCCTCGACTACGCGCGCCCGAGACGGTTCGCAGTCGAGCTGGTTCACGTCGTCGACGAGAACTGGGCGAGTCTGGCCGCCGGGTACGAGCACACCGCGCGGGAGCAGGCTGAACGCAACCTCGCCCGGGAGATCGCGGATGCGGCACCCCTGGCGCCGGAGCTGAAGCTCCACGCGACCGTGCTCACAGGTTCGCAGGCCGGGGCGCTGGCCGACCGGGCAGAAGGCGCTGCACTGCTGGTGATCGGCTCACATGCGCTCGGGCGCTTTCGGGACTATGTCTTCAGCACCCGTTCCGCGCAGATCGCGGCCCGTGCCCCCGGCTCCGTCGTCATCGTTCCCGAACGAAGTAACCGGGACGGCACCGGGGTCGTTGTCGGCGTCGACGGCTCCGAGGCCTCGCTTGCGGCCGTCCAGTTCGCCGCCGAGCAGGCGGACCGTCTGGGGCAGCGCCTGACCGCCGTGTACTGCTGGAGCGTGCCCGCTCCGTGGACCGAGGAGGGCGCCATGATCGACTGGCCGATGCAACCGGATGACGCCGACCGGCTGGTCCTCTCCGAAGCGGTCGCAGGACTGGCCGAACGCTACCCCGACCTGCAGTTAGACCTTCGGCTGGACCTGGGTCTGCCGGTCGATGCGCTCGTCACGGCCGCGACCGGTGCGAGCCTGCTCGTCGTGGGCAACCATTCCCGGAACGGATTCGCCCGCTTCTGGCTGGGTTCGGTCAGCCACGTGATCGTGCTGACCATGCCCTGCCCGGTGGCCGTGATCCGGAGCGTGTGACCCGCAGCGAGTGACGTCCGGGGCCGGGGCTCAGGCGGGCCTGGCGATAAGGATGGGAACGTTGATGTTCATGAGCACGTCGTGGGTGACCGATCCGATCACCGACTGTGTCGCCCCTCGCGGGTGGGACACGCCGACCACGATCAGGGACGCGCCCGCGCCCGCATCCAGCAGGGCTTCCGCGGGGTCGCGGTTCACCAGGCGCCGGCGAACGACCACGCCCGGCGCGGTGGCGCTCGCGACCGCGGCCGCCTCGCTGAGGAGCAGGTGCGCGGCGTCGGCGCTCTCGGGCAGCTCAGGCGACGCCTTCCCCGTGCAAAGTGTCGGCGGCGCGTGCACCAGGATGAGCTCCTGGCCGAGCCGGTCGGCTTCGCGGGCGCCTCGGATGACGGCCGACGTCGAACCCTCGAACCGGTCCACCCCGACGACAACCCCGCGCCGGGTGTCGAACGTCGTGTCCGGGATGACTGCCACCGTGCACGGCGCAGCGGCCGCGATCTGCACGCTGCGGGATCCGAGCACGCGCCCCCGCAGGAACCCGGTCTTGTGGGTGCCCACGATGAGGGTGTCGTCGGCCAGCGGAAGGGCGGCAAGGGTCCAGGACGGCGCGCCGTGCAGGATGATGGCGCCGATGTCGAGCCTGGGGTGAGCCTTCTTCGCCAGGGCGAGCTCCTCGGCCAGCAGGGCACTGGCGTGTCGCTCCGCATCCTGCGCATAGGACGGGCCGAGAAGGCCCCACTCGTCGTCGACGACGTTGACCAGGACCGCCGGAGAATCGTCCTCGGCTGCCCGGGACAGTCCCCAGCTGATCGCAGCTCGGCTCGGCTCGGAGCCGTCTGCCCCGATGTAGTAGGTGTTCACTGTGCATCCTTTCCGGTCGCCTGGTCGCGGTCACCCGCGTCGTCGGGGCGAGGAACGACCGCGACCGGGCAGGGCAGATTGAGTAGGACGTCGTGACTGACCGATCCGAGGAAGAGGGAGCCGACGGCGCCGCGGCCGTGAGTGCCCACCACGATCAGGGAGGCGTCCCGGGAAGCCTCCACGAGAACAAACGCCGGCAGGCCCTGTTCCAGGACTTCGGTGACCTGGAGGTCGGGGTTGGCTGCCCGGACCCGCTCTGCGCGTTCGGCGAGGATCTCGGCGTGCGCCTGCCGCAACTCGTCATAGGGAATCACGGCCCCGAATTCGACCGCCACCGTGGCCGGGATCGTCCAGGCATGCACGATGCTGAGCGGGCGGCCGAAGTGAGCGGCCTCGCGGGCGGCGAAGTCCAAGGCCCCGGCTGCCAACGCATCGTCTTCCAGTCCGACCACGACGGGCCCGGTTCGTGGCGCCCATACCGCGGGGACGACGATGACGGGGCACTTCGCATGGGCGGTGAGGCGCAACGGAAGGGTCCCGTAGACCGCTCCGGCGAGCACCCCCGTCTTGTTGGTGCCGATGACGAGGAGGTCCGCGGCGGCGGACGCCCGGACGAGTTCATCGGTGGGGACCCCGTGGCGGATGTACCCGGTCTTGCGGCAGTTCGGTGCGGCCTGGTCGACCCGGCGGATGGCTTCGGCGAGTGCGCGTTCGTAGGCGGGCTGGAAGTCATCCTCCGGCCCCCCGGTGGGGGACCAGCCCATTTCCACCACCGTCGTCAGTTCGAGGCTCACCGAGGCTGACGGGAGCCGCTCGGCCGCCAGAGCGCGGTCGAGGGCCCACTCGAGGGCGGCCCTGCTGGCGGGCCCGCCGTCGATGGCGACGATCACTTTTTCGACCATGGCTGGCCTCCTTCCCTCGCGTCCCCCCTCACGGTGACAGCGTCGGGAGGCGCCGAAAAGGGGCGAAGGTCCCACGCGAGTAGAATCCCCGGCATCAGACCGAGAGCGGAGCCAGGCCATGCCCCAGCACGAGATCACAGCCCCGGTTGCCACCCCGTTCACGCGGCCCGAACCCTCGGCGAATCAGTCGGATGCGCGCCTGCGCCGCCTCCTCCTGGCCAGCCAGGCGATTGTGGGCCAGCTCGATCTTCTCTCCGTGCAGCGGCGCATCGTGGAGGCGGCGGTCGACCTGTGCCCGGCGCTGTTCGGGGCGCTCGCGACCACCGCCGACAACGGCCGTCTCGAGCCGAGCGTCCAGGTCGGGGCATCCGCGGATGCCGCCGTTGCGGGGGGCGCGTGGGCCGAGGTCCTCGGGCTGCTGGGCACCCTCGCCGATGACCCGGTTCCGCTTCGGCTGAGCCGATGGCAGGCCAAACCGCGTCCGGCTGGTTTCGAGGGTGAGGACCCGCCGATGCAGAGTCTCCTGGCCGTCCCGGTGCGGGTGCGCGGCGAGGTCTCGGGCATCCTGTATCTGATCGGCAGGGTGCCGGGAGCATTCGACCAGGAAGACGAGGACCTGTTGTGTGCCTTGGCGGCGACCGCGGGCATCGCGATCGACAATGCCCGGCTGTTCGAGGAGACCCAGCGGCGTCAGCGCTGGTCGGCCGCGTCGGCCGGGGTCAGCGCTGCCCTCCTGACCGATCGCTCGGACGATACCCTGGCCCTCCTGGCCGACCGATTCGCGCAGACGGCGGATGCGCAACTGGTGTGCGTCGTCGTCCCCGATGGAATCGACCCCGGCGCGGATGCTTCCCTGGTCGTCGCCACCGCCAGGGGGCCGCTCGCGCAGCAGGCCGCCGGCCTCATCTTCCCTGTCGCCGGGAGCCTGTGCGGGCGGGTATTCTCCGGCGGCCAGCCGCTCCTGGTCGACGGCGGGGACGGCGTCAGGCCGGGCCCGGACTCCGCCCTGATCTGCGGGTCCACCATGGTCATCCCTCTGGGAGCGGGAGTCCCGCACGGGGTCCTGACGGCCTCGCGTCCCCTCGGAGCGGCCCGGTTCACCGCCTCGGACCTCGTGATGGCCTCGGACTTCGCGGAGCAGGCGAGTGTGGCGCTGGAACTCTCCCTGGGCCGGGCCGATCGGGCCCGGCTGGCGGTGCTGGAGGACCGCGGCAGGATCGCCCGGGACCTGCACGACCTCGTCATCCAAAGGGTCTTCGCCGCCGGGATGTCGATTCAGGCCATTGGCGGGGAGATAACCGACCGGGCGCTGCGCCTGAGGCTCGACGAGGAGGTGCAGGCCCTGGACGCTGCCATCGTCGAGATCCGCACGGCCATTTTCGCCCTGACCCTGCCGGCGCACCCCGACCGGCCGTCCCTGCGACATCGCGTCATCGACCTGCTGACCGAACTCGGGCCCCTGTTCGAGCAGCCTCCACGAGTCGTTTTCTCCGGCCCGATCGACCTGGTCACGCCGGCCGACCTGGCCGACGACCTCGTCGCCGTGATCCGCGAGGGGCTGACCAACGTGGTTAGGCACGCCCGGGCCGGCGAAACGGTTGTGAGCCTGACCGTGGTCGCCGACTCGATCACGATCGAAATCAGTGACGACGGCGTGGGCAGGGCGAAGGCCGCGCACTCCGGCGGAATCGACAACCTGGCGGCACGGGCAGGACGATGGCAGGGAAATTTCACCCTCGACGACCGGGCGCCCCGGGGCACACGGCTGCGCTGGGCGGCCAGCCTGGTCGGTGCATCCGTCACGGCACGCCGATGACCCGCGTCTTCCTCGTGGACGACCACGAAATCGTCCGGCATGGCCTCGTGCACCTGATCAACGCGGAAGCGGACCTGGAGGTCGTGGGGGAGGCGTCGACCAGGCGGGAGGCCCTCGCCCGGGTCGCCGCCACCCGGCCGGACGTCGCGGTCCTCGACGTCCGCCTGCCCGACGGAAGCGGCATCGACGTCTGCCGGGAGATCCTCGCCCGGGACCCGGGCATCCGGTGCCTGATCTTCACCGCCTTCGACGACGACGAGGCCACCTGCGCCGCGGTGCTGGCGGGGGCTGCAGGGTATGTCCTGAAGAACATCCGCGGTGACCGGCTGATCGACGGCATCCGCCGGGTGGCCCGCGGGGAGCGGCTGCTCACCGACCTGGCCGCCCGGCGGGTGGCCGAGGTGCTGAGCCTGGCCGAGCCGGACCGGGCCGCGCAGGCACTGACCCTGCGCGAGCGGCAGGTCCTGGACCTCATTTCGCGGGGGCTCACCAACCGTCAGATCGGCGCCGAGCTGGAGCTGGCCGAGAAAACGGTCAAGAACTATGTGTCCGCCGTACTCAGCAAGCTCGGGATGCAGCGAAGAACCCAGGCCGCGGTCTTCGGTGCCGATCTGTCCCGGGCCGCGGGCGGTTCCGGCTCTCGAATCCACCCCGGGTCTGCCGGTACGCTGGCCCGATGAAGCAGAATCGCGTCACTCCGGCCGTGCCGGGCCCGGGCCAGGAATCGGTCTGGACATACCCCCGGCCGCCCCGGGCCGAGCCGAGTACCGACCGCGTCGTCGTCACGTTCGGCGGCCAGGTCATCGTCGACACCAGAGATGTGATCCGGGTGCTCGAGACGAGCCATCCTCCGGTCTACTACCTGCCTCGATCGGCTTTCCGGCCCGGGAGCCTGGAACCGGCCCCCGGGAACTCGTGGTGCGAGTACAAAGGGCAGGCGTCCTACCTCAATGTGGTCACGCCGGGACGGCGGGAGGAATCCGCCGCCTGGACCTACCCGGCGCCGAGGAAGGGGTATGAGGCGCTCCTCGACCGCATTGCCCTCTACCCCGGCCGGATGGAGCGGTGCACAGTGAACGGGGAACGGGTGCAGCCGCAGCCGGGAGACTTCTACGGCGGCTGGATCACGTCCCGGGTGGTCGGCCCGTTCAAGGGGGAGCCCGGCACGCTCGGATGGTGACTGCGGGGCCCCGGATGATCCTGCCGGGCCCCGGCGTGATGCCGATCCTTCTGGCCGCCCTGCTCTGGGGGACGACCGGAACGGCCGCGCATTTCCTGCCGGATGACCTCAGCCCGCTGGCGACCGGAGCAGCCACGATGGCCGTCGGTGGGGGACTGCTCTGGCTGCTGTCGGTGCGCGGCGCCCGAGCCGTCCTGAGAGACAGGTCCGTGCGCCGGTGGGCGGGGCCGGCGTCGCCGCCATCGTCGTCTACCCGCTCGCTTTCTACAGTTCGATGCACCTGGCCGGGGTGGCCGTCGGAACGGTCGTGTCCCTCGGATCCGCTCCGGTGTTCGCTGCCGGGATCGAGTTCCTGGCCGAACGTCGTCGGGTCACTCCGCGTTGGGGCCTGTGCACGTTGGCCGCCCTGGCCGGGACAGGCCTGTTGGTGCTCGGCGGCAGCATCGGAGCCGCCGAGGTCTCGGGCGCCCCGGTCGGCGCGTTGCTGGGTGTGCTGGCCGGGTTCAGCTATGCCCTGTACACCCACGCGTCGCACCAGCTGATCGGGGCGGGACACAGCCCGCGGGCCACGATGGGTGCGCTGTTCGGCGTGACCGCGGTCTGCCTCGTCCCCGTGCTGCTGGTGACCGGAGCGCCGCTGCTCCAGAGCGCGGGCAGCGCGGGGATTGCCGCGTATCTGGCCATCGGGCCGATGTGTGCCGCGTACCTGCTTTTCGGCCACGGCCTGCGTTCGGTCCGGGGCAGCCTCGCCACCAGCATCACGCTGCTCGAACCGCTCGTCGCCACTGTGCTCGCTGTCCTCGTCGTGGGTGAACGGCTGACCCCGCCCGCCTGGGCCGGCCTCTGCCTGCTGCTGGTGGCGGTGACGGCCCTGGTCAGCCTCGACAACCGGGAAAGAATGAGCATTTCTCGCTAGAATCGGGTCATGGCCGAGCGGGACGGGGCTGCACGGGGCGAGGGACGACGGCCCCGACGCCCCTGGTGGCCCCGGCGACGACCTCGCCGGGGCGGTTCGATCTGCCCCCGGCACCGGATCCCCGGACATCGCCGGGCGCGACGTCGACCGGGAGCTTCCGGAGGACGCGGACGACGTGGTCAGCGGCGTCCCCGGCCCGATCCCGAGTCCGCGGGTGGCGGAGAGGGAGTCGGTGATCCCTGATGCGGGCCTCCGGGCACCCCCCCGGTGCGCCGCATCGAACACAGCGGCACGGAGCCGGTTCCGGTGACGAACCGGGTCGGGCACCCCACACGGATGTTCCGCCTCTGGTTCGCCGTGACGGCATCCGTGGTCAGCGTGGCGCTGGGGGCCCGGCTGATTGCGCTCGGACTCAATGTCCTCGAAGCGGCGGTGTCCGCTCTTCTCGGAATCGCCCTGTCGTTCATCCCGGTAGGCCTCGGCACCCTGGCCGGCAAGCGGACCGGGCAACCGGCGATGGTCCTGTCCCGGGCCACGTTCGGCCTGGTCGGGAACGTGGTGCCCACCGCTCTGGTCGTCCTGATGAGAGTCGTGTAGGGGGCGCTGCTCGCGGCCGCGGCCGGGCAGGCGATCGGCACGGTTGCGGCGGCGGCAGGGCGCGACGCACCCGGGTACGGCACCGTCCCGGCTCTGGTCGGCGCAGTCGCCGTCACCGTGGCCGCGGCCGCTGTCGCCGTTTTCGGTTACGGGTTGCGCTACCTCGTCCACGGTCCTGCTCGCCCTGGCGATGATCATGACCGCCGGGCTGATCGATCCCGGACCCGCCCTGGCCGACTCGACCGGGATCGGACTCGGCGCGCTCACCGGCACGATCCTCGTCTTCGCCTATTTCGGGCTGGCCTGGGCGACCAGCAGCGCAGATCTGGCCCGGTACCAGAGAGAGGACTCGCCCGGTCGGACCTCGATGCTGTGGGCGAACCTCGGGCTGGGCCTGCCGGCCCTGGTCCTGATCTGTTTCGGGGCGGTGCTGGCCGCATCGCACCCCGCACAGGCCGCCGCTTTCGCGATCGATCCGGTCGGCAGTCTGGCCCGAATCCTCCCGGGTTGGACCGGGATCCCCCTGCTACTCGTCGGCACGCTCACCCTGCTGTCGGCGATCAACCTCAATCTGTACTCGGGCGGTCTCGCCGTCACCGCCGCGGACAGCAGGATCACCCGGCCCGTCGGCGTGCTGCTCGCCGCGCTGGGAACAGCGATACTCGTCGTGCTGATCCTCGTCAGCCGAACGGGCCTGGCCGACGCCTCCCTGGCCCTGCCGGTGACGCTGGCCGTGCCCGTCGCGGCCTGGACCGGCCTGTTCTGCGCGGAGGTGGTGATTCGGCGGAGCCCGCTCGACACCAGGAGCCTGCTTCATCGCGGCGGTCGCTATGCGGACTGGCGCTGGGTCAACGTGGGTGCTCTCGCCGTGATCACGGTCGTCGGCTACGGACTGATCGAGTCCGGCCCGGGATGGCTGGCCTGGCAGGGCTTCCTCCTCGCCTGGGCCGGCATCGATCCTCACGGCGGCCTGGCGGCGACCGCGCTCGGCGTGCTCGTCGCACTCGTGCTGGGCCTGATCACACCGCCGGTCCTGGGCATTCCGGCGATCCGGCGGCAGGAAGCCGCGCCGTCCGGTCACCGGTAAGCTGACGGGGTGCCATTCTCGCTCGCCGATGTAACCCTGATCGTCCATGAATTGTGGCCGTTGTCCGGGGCCGAAGACTGGGATGCCCCCGGTCTGGTCAGCGGCGACCCGACACACTCGGTCACCTCGATCCACCTCGCCGTCGACGCGGTCTCCGCAACCGTCGACGAGGCCGTCGAACGGGGTGCTGACCTGCTGCTCGTGCACCACCCGCTGCTGCTGCGCGGGGTGACGTCGGTCGCGGAGGACCGGTACAAGGGTGCGCTGCTCGGCCGCCTGATCCGGGCCGATTGCGCCCTCCTGGCGGCGCACACGAATGCGGACGTGGTCGTGGACGGCGTATCGGACATCCTGGCTTCCCGCCTCGGCCTCCTGGACACGCGTCCGATCACGGCGGGAGTCGCTCCCGGCACCGGCATCGGGCGGGTGGGCCGGTTGCCGGAACGCACGTCGCTGGACCGGCTGGCCCGGCGACTGGCCGATCTGCTGCCGGCGACCGTGTCCGGCGTCCGGGTCTCGGGGGAGCGCGACGCCGTCGTGGAGACCGTGGCGCTGTGCGGAGGTGCGGGAGACTCACTCCTCGCGCATCCGTCCGTGGTCGCGGCGGATGTGTACATCACCGCCGACCTCTGGCACCACCCGGCCTCCGAGGCCCGCGAGCAGGCCGTGCACTCCGGCGGCACGCCGGCGTTGATCGACGTGTCGCACTGGGCCAGCGAGTCGCTCTGGCTCGAACCCGCCGCCGAGCAGCTCCGGGCGGCGCTCCCCGGAATCACGGTCACCTGCAGTGATCTGCGCACAGATCCGTGGGACTTCGTCATCGTGCAGTAACCTGCCGATGGATGCGGTTCCACCCCCACGCCCGCTCAAGCTCAATACTCGTAAAGGTCAGGACATCGTGAAGGCATCTCCAGTTGAACAGAAGGAGCTTCTCCGGCTTCAGGCCCTCGACATCAGGCTCCAGCAGGTCGAGCACCAGACGAAGGCCCTGCCGGAGCTTGCACGGCTCCGGGAACTCGGCGCGCAGGCCGACACGATCCGGATGACTCTGAGCACCCGCTCGGGCGAGGTCGAAGACGTCCGGCTCGAACTGAACCGGATCGAGTCCGATGTCGACGTGGTCGAGAAGCGCATAGCCAGGGACGCCGACCGGGTGCAGCACACGTCTTCGGTGAAAGACGTCCAGGCACTGGAGACCGAGCTCGCCGCGCTCCGTAAGCGGCTTCTGGCGCTCGAGGAGATCGAGATCGCGGTCATGGAACGCCTCGAAGAGCGTGAGGGCGCCGCTGCCGCAGTCGAGGCCGAGCGCGATGCCATCCTGGGCCGGATGCGCGACGCCGAAGTGGCGCGGGACCTCAGCCTTGCTGACCTGAACCGGCAGCTCGGCGAGCTGCGTCGCGACCGGGCAGCCATCGCCGGCGGCGTCACCGAATACCTCGCCGCGCTCTACCAGAAGCGCTTCGTGGCCGGGCGCGGGAACGCCGCGGCCCTGCTCCGGGCCCGCACCTGCAGCGGGTGCACGATGACGCTGACCGGCAGCGACCTGGATGCCGTGCGGTCCGCACCGGCCGACGACGTGCTCTTCTGCCCGGACTGCGGCGCGATTCTGGTGCGCACGGAGGAATCGGGTATCTAGGTGGAGTGAGGCTCCGCCCGCGGCCTGTATTCTGGACAGTGGAATGGGTCGGCAAGACGGTCGCGTCATCCGCTTCCCTTCGGGGGTGCGGGTGCCGAGGAACGTCCGGGCTCCACAGAGCAGGATGGTGGGTAACACCCACCCGGGGCAACCCGCGAGACAGTGCCACAGAAAGTAGACCGCCGCCGGCCTCGGCCGGAGGTAAGGGTGAAACGGTGGTGTAAGAGACCACCAGAGGCCAGGGTGACCTGGTCGGCTAGGTAAACCTCGTCCGGAGCAAGGTCAGACAGGAAACGCCAAGGCGGCTCGCCGAGTTTCCGGGTAGACCGCTGGAGGGCTGCGGCAACGTAGTCCCGAGATAGATGGCCGTCCAAGGTGCTTCGCGCACCGGGACAGAACCCGGCGTAACAGCCGGCCCATTCCTTCACTCACGACGGTTCGCGACGGTCAGGTGGCCATTGGTCCGTCCGGACCGGGCGGTTCTCCGCCGCGGCCGCGACCGCCTCCTCGACTCGTCTGGCACGCGTCGCCGGCCGTTTGGCGCTGGCAACCCAGTACAAGATCTGCTTGCGCGTCGGCGGAGCAAGAGCAGCGAGCGAGCTGCTGGCCTCCTCATTCGCGGCAAGTGCCTGTGCGAGGTCGGGCGGTACGATGAGCGCCTCCACCTCGTATAGGAGGGTCCACGACCCGTCTGCCTGCGCGGCCTCAACGGCTGCACGGCCGGCCGGGGCGACCCGTCCCTGCGCCACCAGGCGGCCCCACCGTTCCCTGTTGCTGGGCGCCCAGGCGCTTCCCCGCTTGCGGGGCGTCATTAGCTGTTTGTACCGGTCGCCACCGAGGCGATTGACCACACTGTCAATCCAGCCGAAGCACAGGGCCTCTTCCACCGCAGCCTCGTAGGAGAGCTCGGTGACGGAGTTTCCCTTCTTCCCGATGGCCAGCCACACGCCGCGGCTCTCTGCATGGTGGGTCTGGAGCCAGGCCCGCCATTCCTGGCGGTCGGCCGGCTCAAGGACCGGGAGGTCAGTGAGTGGCGGCGCCATGTGGACGGGTCAGTTCAGGTTCTTGACGGCGAGGGCAGCTGCCCCCAGGATTCCGGCATTGTTGCGGTGGACGGCCGGGATGATCGGGGTCTTCAGCTTCAGAAGCGGCAGGAAGTCCTGATGGTGCTTGGACACGCCGCCGCCGACGATGAACAGGTCGGGGGAGAACAGGGCCTCCAGGGTCGAGTAGTACTTCTGCAGGCGGGAGGCCCACTTATCCCAGCTCAGGTGTTCGCGCTCCTTGGCAGAGAATGCCGCGCGCGTCTCGTGGTCGACGCCGTCGATCTGGAGGTGACCGAGCTCGGTGTTCGGCACGAGCACGCCGTCGTTGATCAGGGCCGTTCCGATCCCGGTGCCGAGGGTGGTCATCAGGACCACTCCCCGCACGCCCTTGGCCGCGCCGAACTCGGATTCCGCGTACCCCGCGGCATCGGCGTCGTTGACGAAGTGGATCGGCTGCCCCAGGCTCTTCTGGAACAGCTTCTCGGCGGCGAGGCCGATCCACTTGTCCGAGACATTGGCGGCGGACATGGTGTGCCCGTTCTTCACGATGGCGGGGAAGCAGATCCCGACCGGCAGTGCGGAGGCGCCCGCCACGGAGGAGACCGTGGCGAGGAGGGCGCGCGTGGACTCGACGATGTCCACCGGGCGTCCCCCCTTGGGGGTGGGGAGTTTCACCCGATCGGACAGAAATTGACCGGTGACCAGGTCGACCACCGCTCCCTTGATTCCGGTGCCGCCAATATCAATGCCGATGGCCGTGGTTGAACTCATAGTCAAAACCTACCGTTTACGGGAGGGTGAGAATTTCGGCGCCGTGCTCGGTCACGACGAGGGTGTGTTCGAACTGGGCCGTGATGCTCTTGTCTTTCGTCGTCACGGTCCAGTCGTCGGCCCACATGTCCCAGTCGGATCCGCCGAGGGTGAGCATCGGTTCGATCGTGAAGACCATGCCGACCTCCATCACGGTGTCGTAAACGGGGGCGGAGTCGTAGTGCGGGATGATCAGCCCGGAGTGGAAGGACTCTCCGACCCCGTGGCCGGTGAAGTCGCGCACCACGCCATAGTTGAAACGCTTCGCATAGGACTCGATCGTGCGACCGATGACGTTGACCTGCCTGCCCGGTGCGACGGCCTTGATGCCCCGGGCGAGGGCCTCCCGGGTACGCTCGACCAGCAGCCTCACCTCGTCGCCGGCCTCGCCGACGATGAACGTGACGTTCGTGTCGCCGTGCACCCCGTTCTTGAAGGCAGTGATGTCGATGTTTACGATGTCCCCGTTCTCGAGAACGGTGTCGTCGGGGATGCCATGGCAGATCACCTCGTTCACCGAACTGCACAGCGACTTGGGGTAGCCGCGGTAGCCCAGGGTCGACGGGTAGGCGTCGTGTTGGATGATGAAGTCGTGGCCGATCCGGTCGAGTTCGTCCGTCGTGACGCCCGGGCGGACGGCCCGTCCCACGGCTTCGATCGCCTGCGCCGCGATCCGGCCCGATTCGCGGATCAGCTCGATCTTGTCCGGAGAGTACACGTCCGATCCGGTGAACGGCGCCGGCATCTCACGGCCGACGTACTCCGGTCGTGGGATGTGGCGCGGAACGGGGCGGAACGGGGAGACCGTTCCCGGCAACAGGTGACCGGCAGAATCCTTAGGCATAGGATCAGCTTATGTCCGAAGACACTGAACACCAGTTCTGGTACAACATGCGCACGGGAGCGGTCGAGGAGGGTATGCAGTCCACCTCCAAGGAGCGCGTCGGGCCGTTCGCAACACGTGACGAGGCCGCTCACGCGCTGGAGAAACTGCGCGCGAACAGCGCCAAATGGGCCGAGGAAGAAGCGGCAAACGACCGCTAGGACCGCTGACCGGCCCTACTCGTAGCTGTGCTCGGGGCCGGGATAGGCGCCGGAGTCGACGTCTTCCTTGAACTGGTGCACAGCATCCGTCAGCACGCTGCGCATGTTCGCGTACTGGCGCACGAACCGGGGCACGCGGCCCTCGGTAAGGCCCGCGAAATCAGTCCAGACCATCAATTGTCCGTCGACGTCCGGGCCCGCGCCGACCCCGATGGTGGGGATCTCGAGCCGGGCGGTCACCAGTGCGGCCACCGTAGCCGGCACCATTTCGAGCACAACGGCGAAGGCGCCGGCATCCTGCACCGCGAGAGCGTCCTCGATCAGCTGGTCGGCGGCCGCGCCCCGCCCCTGAATGATGTGGCCGCCCAGCCCGTGCTCGCTCTGCGGGGTGAAGCCGATGTGACCCATCACGGGAATCCCCGACGTCACGATGCGTTTGATCTGCTTGCGACTGCGCACGCCGCCCTCGAGCTTGACCGCATGGGCCTGCGCCTCTTTCATGAAGCGCACGGCCGTGTGCAGAGCCTCGGATTGGCCGGTCTCATACGATCCGAATGGCATGTCGGCGATGACGAGGGCTCGGGTGACCGCCCGCGAGACGGCCCGGGTGAGGGGGATCAGCTCGTCGACGGTGACGGGCAGGGTGCTCTCGTAGCCGAACACGTTGTTGCCGGCCGAGTCCCCGACGAGCAGGAAGTCGATCCCGGCCTGGTCGAAGATCTGGGCGGTGAGCATGTCATAGCTGGTCAGCCCGGTGATCGGGATGCCCTGCTGTTTGGCATTGTGAAAATGGCGGGTGCGCACCCGCTTGGGCCCGGGCGGCACGGGCGCGAACGGGTTCAGCTCGCGGGCGGCGGCGGGCACTTCGGGAACGGTCGACTCTGGCATGGGTCCAGTGTAGTCAGGGTGTAATCCGCCGACTGGCGCCCAGTTTCGCCCGAGTTTCGGCGCCAGCCAGTAGCCTAGGTAACAACAAGAAAGGGCGTGAATGGACAAGCAGCGCGACTTCGTTCTCCGGACCATCGAGGAGCGGGGCATCAAGTTCATCCGACTCTGGTTCACGGACGTTGTCGGCACACTCAAATCGGTGGCCATCGCGCCTGCCGAGGTGGAGGGTGCCTTCGCTGAGGGCCTCGGTTTTGACGGCTCCGCCATCGAAGGCCTCACCCGCTCGTTCGAGGCGGACGTGCTCGCTCATCCCGACCCCACCACCTTCCAGATCCTGCCCTGGCGTGGTGAGATCGATCCCACCGCCCGCATGTTCTGCGACATCATGACTCCCGACGGTCAGCCGGCGGTCGCCGACCCGCGAAACGTGCTCAAGCGGACCCTGGCGAAGGCCGCCGATCGCGGATTCACCTTCTACACGCATCCCGAGATCGAGTTCTACCTGCTCAAGTCGTCGAAGTACGGCAAGAACGGACCGGTCCCGGTGGATTCGGCCGGCTACTTCGACAACGTCCCCGGCGGCACAGCCCACGACTTCCGTCGCCGGTCGGTGCGGATGCTCGAAGACCTCGGCATCTCGGTGGAGTTCAGCCACCACGAGGCGGGTCCCGGTCAGAACGAGATCGACCTGCGCTACGCGGATGCCCTCACGACGGCCGACAACATCATGACCTTCCGCACCGTGATCAAGGAAGTCGCCATCGAGCAGGGCGTGTACGCCACGTTCATGCCCAAGCCCATGTCGGAGCACCCCGGATCGGGTATGCACACGCACCTGTCCCTGTTCGAGGGCGACACCAACGCGTTCTACGAGGCCGGTGCGCAGTACCAGCTCTCCAAGACCGGCCGTCAGTTCATTGCCGGACTGCTCAAGCACGCCCCGGAGATCACCGCGGTGACGAACCAGTTCGTCAATTCCTACAAACGGCTGTGGGGCGGCGACGAAGCTCCCAGTTTCGTCTGCTGGGGGCACAACAACCGTTCCGCCCTGATCAGGGTTCCGTTGTACAAGCCCAACAAGGGCCAGAGCGCCCGCGTCGAGTACCGCGCCATCGACTCGGCCGCGAACCCGTACCTGGCGTATTCGCTGATGCTGGCCGCCGGCCTCAAGGGTATCGAGGAGGGCTACGAGTTGCCTCCCGAGGCCGAGGACAACGTCTGGGGGCTCAGCGACACCGAGCGTCGCGCGCTGGGTTATCGTCAATTGCCCGCCAGCCTTGACCACGCGATCCAGTTCATGGAGGAGTCCGAGCTCGTCGCCGAAACGCTCGGAGAGCACGTCTTCAACTACGTGTTGCTCAACAAGCGCCAGGAGTGGAAGGAATACCGCTCCCAGGTGACCCCGTTCGAGCTCGACAAGAACCTCGAGATGCTCTAGCCGCCCCGGGAACGGAACTCATGGCGCGGGAAATACTCACTCTCACCGAGCTTGCTCGGGTGGGTTTCGTCGAGCTGAGCGAGGTGCGCCTGCGGCTCATGGAGGTAGGCGAACTGGGCGGTCCGGAGCCGACAGTGCTGCTGCCCCTTCTGACCAGGACAGCGAACCCGGACGCCGCCCTCGGTTCCCTGGTCGAGCTCCTGCGCCAGTCGCCGGACGAGTCGCATGCCATCCTCGGCCACGCCGACTCGGCGTTGAGGCTGGTGCGCGTCCTCGGGGCCTCGAGCGGCCTGGCTGAGTTCTTCCTGCGACGCCCGGAGGAGCTCGCGGTCCTCGCCAGGCCCCTGGCGAGGTTGCCGGGTGCGTCCGAACTGACCGCCGACCTGCTGGACTCCGTCGGCAGCCATGATGGCTTCGCCACCCTCGTCGACGACGACGGGTGGGTGGCGCTGCGGGTTCGCTACCGCCGCCGGCTGGCCGAGTTGGCCGCCTTCGACCTGGAGCAGGCCGATCCCGTCGCGGGGCTCGACGGGATCGCACGCACCCTCGCCGACCTCGCGGCTGCCGCCCTGGAAGCGTCCCTGGCCGTCGCGCGCAGCATGTCCAGCGGTCTCGCCCCCGCCCGCGGCGTGTTCCCGGCGGACGAGGTTCGGGCCACCCGGCTGGCCATCATCGGCATGGGCAAGGCCGGAGCCGGCGAACTGAACTACGTGAGCGATGTGGACGTGATCTTCGTCGCTGAGGGTGACCCCGAGGCGGGGCTGGAGTCGCCGCGGGCCGTCGACATCGCCACCCGGCTCGCCATCCTCGTGATGCGGGGCCTGAACCAGCCGTCGCTCGAGCCCGAACTCTGGGAGGTAGACCCGAACCTCCGTCCGGAAGGAAAATCCGGAGCACTCGTCCGCTCCCTCGAGTCTCACCTGGCGTACTACGACCGGTGGGCCAAGAGCTGGGAATTCCAGGCGCTGCTCAAGGCTCGCCCGCTGGCGGGCGATCTCGGCCTCGGCGGCCGTTACGTCGAGGCGGTGGCCCCGAAGGTGTGGACCAGCGCCAGCCGGGAGAACTTCGTCGATTCCGTGCAGCGGATGCGTGAACGGGTGACAAAGAACATCCCGGACGACGAAGTTGCCGTGCAACTCAAGCTCGGCCCCGGAGGACTGCGCGATATTGAGTTCACCGTGCAGTTGCTGCAGCTGGTGCACGGGCAGACCGACCCGGACGTGCGTCAGGCCGGAACCCTCCCCGCTCTGACGGCGCTGGTGGACAGCGGCTACGTGGGACGGGCTGAGGCGGCCGAGTTCGCGCAGGACTACCGGATCCTGCGCCTGATGGAACATCGGCTGCAGCTGGAGAAGTTGCGCCGCACCCATCTCGTGCCCCGCGATGAGGCGAGTCTGCGCGTGCTGGCCCGGGCCACGGGTCTCGCACCGAACGCCGCACAGCTCACCGACCGGTGGGCCCAGGTCAAGCATCGAGTCCGGGGACTGCACGAACGACTGTTCTACCGCCCATTGCTCTCCGCCGTGGCCGCGCTCCCGGCCGACGGTCTCAACCTGACCAGTGCGCAGGCTGAAGCCCGGCTGGCGGCCATCGGCTTCCGCAACACCGCGGGCGCCCTGGCCCACATCGCCGCTCTCACCGGCGGTGTGTCCCGCCGGGCGGCGATCCAGCGGCATCTGCTGCCCGTTCTGCTGCAGTGGTTCTCGGAGGGCGCCGACCCGGATTACGGTCTGCTGGCCTTCCGCCGCTTGAGCGACAGCCTCGGCACGACCTACTGGTTCCTGCGTATGCTGCGCGACTCGTCCGGGGCGGCCGAACGCCTGACCCGGGTGTTGTCCTCGTCACGGTTCGTCGGGGAGCTGCTCGAGACGATCCCCGAGTCGGTGGCCTGGCTGGAGGACGAAGACGACCTGCGCCCCCGTAGTGTGGCGACCCTCCACGAGGAGGCGCGCGCCGTGCTGGCCCGGCATGAGAGCCCCGATGCCGCCGCGTCCATCCTGCGCACGGCCCGGCGCCGGGAGATGTTGCGACTGGCTTCCTCGGCCGTCCTGGGCCAGATCAGTATCGAGGCCCTCGCGACCGGACTCACCGACGTGACCGCCACCATCATCCAGGGGGTTCTCGCCGCCATCCGGGGCACGCCCCTGGGGGGCGCGCCGGAGGGGTCGGCCGCTGACGGGATCGAATTCGCCGTGATCGGGATGGGACGATTCGGCGGGGCCGAACTGGGCTTCGGATCGGACGCCGACGTGATGTACGTCTTCCGGCCCGGGACCCTGACCGGCGAGGCCGCGCACGACCGGGCGAAGTTCATCGTGCGCGAATTGGCCCGGCTGACCGACGACAACCGGCTGCCCCTCGATCTCGACCTCGGGCTGCGCCCGGAGGGCAAGAACGGCTCCGTGGCCCGCTCCCTCGAATCCTACGAGGCGTACTACCGCCGTTGGTCGCTCACCTGGGAGGCGCAGGCTCTGCTCCGGGGCAGGGGAGTGGCGGGCGATTCGCGGCTGCTCGCCGACTTCGAGACGGTGGCCGACTCGGTCCGGTATCCCGCCGCGATCAGCGAACAGGCTGTCCGGGAAGTCAAGCGAATCAAGGCGCGGGTGGAGAGCGAGAGGCTGCCCCAGGGGGCGGACCCCAACCGGCACCTGAAACTCGGACGCGGCTCACTGAGCGACGTGGAGTGGTTCGTGCAGCTGCTGCAGCTGCAGCATGCGGCGGCCATCCCGGCGTTGCGCACGACATCGACGCTGGGTGCCCTTCGCGCCGCGGCCGACGCCGACCTGGTCAGCGACGCGGATGCCGAGACATTGACGGTGGCGTGGAAGTTCGCGTCCCGATGCAGGTCCGCCATCACCCTGTGGACCAACAAGACGTCCGATGTGCTGCCGACTGACCGGGCTCAGCTCGAGGGGGTCGCCCGGGTGATGCAGTACCCGCCGGGCTCCGCCAACCAGCTCGAAGAGGAGTATCTGTCCCTGACGCGGCGGGCCCGCGCCGTATTCGAGCGCAGGTTCTACGGGCCCGCGGAGCGGGCCGGCCCCTTCGGCGGCTGAGCGCCGGGCCCGGAACCTGAAAGGACCGCATCCCCGAGGGGGTGCGGTCCTTTCAGGTTGCGGGCGGTTCTGCGTTTTAGACGCCGTAGTAGAGCTCGAACTCGAACGGGTGCGGGCGCTGGGCGAGCGGCTTGATTTCCATCTCCCGCTTGTAGCCGATCCAGGTTTCAATCAGTTCGGGAGTGAACACGTTTCCGGCGAGCAGGAAGTCGTGGTCGTTCTCGAGGGCCACGAGGGCCTCTTCGAGGGAAGCGGGAACCTGCGGGATGTTCTTCGCTTCTTCGGGCGGCAGCTCGTAGAGGTCCTTGTCGACCGGCTCGTGCGGTTCGATCCGGTTCTTGATCCCGTCCAGGCCGGCCATCAGCTGGGCGGCGAAGGCGAGGTACGGGTTGCCCGAGGCATCCGGAGCGCGGAATTCGATGCGCTTGGCCTTCGGGTTGGTGCCGGTGATCGGGATCCGGATCGACGCGGAGCGGTTTCCGGCCGAGTAGACCAGGTTGACCGGAGCTTCGAAGCCCGGGACCAGGCGGTGGTAGGAATTCACGCTCGGGTTCGTGAAGGCGAGCACTGCCGGGGCGTGCTTGAGCAGGCCGCCGATGTACCAGCGGGCCACGTCGGACAGCCCGCCGTAGCCGGCCTCGTCGTAGAAGAGCGGCTTGCCGTCGGCCCAGAGGGACTGGTGGGTGTGCATGCCGGATCCGTTGTCGCCGAACAGCGGCTTCGGCATGAAGGTGGCGGTCTTGCCCCACTCGGCCGAGGTGTTCTTGACGATGTACTTGAACTTGAGCAAATCGTCGGCCGCGTGCACCATGGTGTCGAAGCGGTAGTTGATCTCGCCCTGGCCGCCGGTGCCCACCTCGTGGTGGCTGCGCTCGAGGATGAGGCCGGCGTCGATCAGCTTGAGGCAGATGTCGTCGCGGAGGTCGGCGTGCTGGTCGACGGGGCTGACCGGGAAATAGCCGCCCTTGAACGGCGTCTTGTTGGCGAGGTTTCCGCCCACTTCTTTCTTGCCCGAGTTCCAGGCGCCTTCACTGGAGTCGACGGAGTAGAAGCTGGAGTGCTGGTTCACTTCGTAACGCACGTCGTCGAAGATGTAGAACTCGGCTTCGGGAGCGAAGAAGGCGGTGTCGGCGATGCCGGTCGAGGCGAGGTACTTCTCGGCTTTCTTGGCGACCTGGCGGGGGTCCTTGGAGTAGATCTCACCGTTGCGCGGGTTGTAGATGTCGAACAGCATGATGAGCGTGCGCTCGGTGCGGAACGCGTCGATGTAGGCGGTGGTGACGTCGGGGATCAGCTGCATGTCGGATTCGTGGATCGACGCGAAACCGCGGATCGAGGAACCATCGAACATCTGGCCGACCGTGAAGAACTCCTCATCGACGGTCGACGCGGGGATGTTGAAGTGCTGCTGCACACCCGGCAAATCGGTGAAACGAATGTCAAGGAACTTGACGTCGGTATCCTTGATGAATTTGAGCACTTCTGACGAATCGCGGAACATGCGGTTTTACTCCAAACGACGTGGGCGTTGATCTCTGAACAGTTGATCTCTGAAAAAGTCGCGCACTGCGGCTCAATTGAGGCTAGTGGGATGGGATTACCCGGCAGTGACGCTTATGTTTCACACATGTTACAGCCGAGGCTGGTCGGTAGACTCATCGCGTGTCTGCAGCCTCCTCGAAATCGATCCCTTTCGGACAGCTTCCTCCCAGCAAATGGCCGGGGGAGCGCCTGGGCTTGCCCGACCAGGGCAGCCAGTCGGTCGGCCGGGTGGGACGAAGGATCGCAGCCCTCGCGATCGACCAGGTCCTGGCCATGGCCGCCGCGTTCGCGCTCTTCGACTACACGTTCCTGGACTACAACGGATTCGTCGTCACCGGAGTCTTCGTGGCCTTGCAGATCGTATTCATCCCGACCCTCGGCGGAAGCATCGGACACCGTCTCGTGGGGCTCCGGGTGGTTTCGCTGCGCGGAGGCTGGGTCGGGCTCTGGCGCCCGGTCGTTCGTGCCGTGCTGCTCGGCCTCGCCTTTCCTGCGCTGGTCTGGGACTCCGACCAACGCGGGTTTCACGACAAGGTGGCAGGCACCGTACTGATTCGCAGCTAGTTTCCGCGCTGCGGACGCGCCTTCATCGGGTCGACACCCTTGGGGATCGGCAGCTTCTTCGTCATCGAAGTGAGGCGGTTGTTCACGGCGAGGACTTCGGCCTTGGTCAGGGTCGGCTTGATTTTGGTCAGGCGACGGGCGAGCTTGTGCAGCGGCACGGCGTCGGCGTCAGGTCCAACCGAGATCACGGTGACGGCGATGCTGCCGCCCAGTCGCGTGACCATGCGGCGTTCTTCTTCGAGCATCCGGGCCGTGCGGGTGCGCGGTCCTTCGCTGATCAGGACGACTCCACCACGCCCGACGGCCCGGTAGACGGCATCCTGGGTCTTCCCGTTGACGGCGACGGGCATCTCGCTGCCCACCCAGCCGCGCTTCAGCGAGGAGCGCAGGACAGCGCCGACCGCGCCGGGCTGACCCTCGATCTGCGAGTACGCCGCCTTCTCGGCCCGGCGTCCCAGGATGATGAGCATTGCCAGGACTCCGGCCAGGATCCCCGCGATCACCCAGAGGATGATCGTCAGCACGTTGCCGGGCGACAGGAGGAATCCCAGGACGAGGCTGATCGCGACCGGGATCACGAACGAGGCGATCATGAGGAGCACGATTTTCGAGTCGTACCGTCGCGTCATCTGGAACACCTGCCACATTTGCTTCAAGCGGCCAGGCTGTTTGGGGGGTTTGGGAGTCTTGTCCTTGCTGCGTGCCATGGGTCAAGACTACCGAGTCACTCGCTCGGATCGTGACCGTTTCCAGGTCATGAGACGGCCTGCGCGAAGCCCAGGGACGCATCCGCCAGCTGACGAAGCTGCGGGGGGACTTCGCGCCCGGTCGCCACCATCGACTGGGCCCAGAGCCGTCCGGCGCGGTAGGAGGATCGGACCAGGGGGCCGGACAGAACTCCGAGAAAGCCGATGGCCTCCGCCTCCTGTTTCAGCTCAACGAATTCCTCCGGCTTCACCCAGCGCGCCACGGGGAGGTGGCGGGAAGTCGGCCGCAGGTACTGCGTGATCGTGACGATGTCTGTGCCTGCATCGTGCAGGTCCTGTAGTGCCTGGCTGATCTCCTGACGTTCCTCGCCCATGCCGAGGATGAGGTTGGATTTGGTGATCAGACCGGCGTTCCGGCCCTGGCTGAGAACGTCGAGCGACCGGTCGTAGCGGAAGGCCGGGCGGATGCGCTTGAAGATCCGGGGGACCGTTTCCACGTTGTGCCCGAAGACTTCGGGCCGGGCGGAGAAGACCTCACCGAGGAATTCGGGGTTCCCCGAGAAATCCGGGACGAGGATTTCCACCCCCGTGCCCGGGCTTTGGGCATGGATCTTCCGGATGGTCTCGGCGTAGAGCCAGGAGCCCTCGTCGGCAAGGTCGTCCCGGGCGACGCCGGTGACGGTCGCGTACCGGAGGTTCATCTTGACGACGGATTCCGCCACCCGGCGAGGCTCGTCGGTGTCGTAGTCCGCGGGTTTTCCGGTGTCGATCTGGCAGAAGTCGCAGCGCCGCGTGCACTGCGATCCGCCGATCAGGAACGTGGCCTCACGGTCTTCCCAGCACTCGAAGATGTTCGGGCAGCCCGCCTCCTGGCAGACGGTGTGCAGGTTCTCGCCTTTGACCAGGTCCTGGAGTTTGCGGTACTCGGGTCCCATCTTGGCGACCGTCTTGATCCAGGCGGGCTTGCGCTCGATCGGCGTTTCCATGTTACGGATCTCGAGGCGGAGCATCTTCCGCCCCTCAGGTGCCGCGGTCATGATGCCGCCGCCAGCTCCGCCTGGAACCGGGCAGTGAGGGGGGCGACCAGTTGCGAGGTCGACACCTCGCGGCCGAGGACTCGTGACATGGTGGTGATGCCGGCATCTTTGATGCCGCAGGCGATGATGCGGCTGTACGGCTCGAGCGAGTTGCTGCAGTTGAGGGCGAAGCCGTGCATGGTCACTCCTTCCGCGACTCGGATTCCGATGGCTGCGATCTTGTCTTCCTGCCCATCGGGGCCGACCCAGACGCCGGACCGTCCCGCCACCCGGCGGCCGTCGACGCCGAAGTCGGAGAGGACGTCGATCAGAATTCCCTCGAGTCGGCGCACGTAGCCGACGACGTCGACCGGCTCCGCAAGACGCATGATCGGATAGCCCACGAGTTGCCCGGGGCCGTGCCAGGTGATCTTCCCGCCGCGGTCAGCATCGATGACGGGGGTTCCGTTCGTGGGCCGTTCCTCCGGAGCGGTGCGTTTGCCGGCGGTGTACACGGAGGGATGTTCGAGGAAGATGACGGTGTCCGGCCTCACCCCGGAGACGACGGAACGATGGACTGCGCGTTGGAGCTCTAGGCCCTCAACATACGGCACGGAGTTGGCGCTTAGCCCCGCGACGACAAAGTCGAGCATGCGACCAGTCTAGGCCAGCTTGTCCTCCCCACACCGGCCGGGACCTGGTTGCGCTCCGGGGTCCGCCCGGTGCGCCGCCGGTGCCCGTTCGGGTGCAGCATTCGGCCATGACGAGCCATGAGGAACCGATTCGGGCGAACCCCCTGACCGCCGCCGGCAGCCGCCCAGACTCGAGCGACCGCCTCACCCTGATCGCCGGTTACCGGGTGCTCCGTCGCCTTGCCTCCAGCGAGCGAGCTGACATCTACGCCGGCGTTGCCCCCTCCTGGGCGGCTTCGGGGGAGCCGCCGGAGGGCGAGATGGCCGCCCCGACCAGGACTGTCGCGTTGAAAGTCTTTCGGCCGGAAGCGGACGACGCGTCGATCGAACGGGAGATCCGAGCCCTGACCGAGACCAGCCCGGGGCGCCTCGCGGGGCTCCTGGACGTGGCGACTCTCCCGGGCGGCCGAATGTGCCTCGTACTCGAATTACTGACCGGCGGCAGCCTCGGCCGTCACCTCGCCGACGGGCGCTGGGTGGAGCCGGGAGAGGCGGTCACGATCCTGGCTCCCGTCGTGGTCGCGCTGGCGGAGCTCCAGGCGATCGGCCTCGTGCATCTCGGGCTGACCCCGGCCGTGATCCTCTTCGACTCCCGCGGTCGCCCCGTGCTGGCGGGACTCGGCGGGCTTCGGGCGTTTCCGGAACCGGGTCCTGCCCGTAGAGCGCTGACCGAGGATGCCGCGGGCTGTCTCTCCCACCTGGTGCGAATCGTGCTGGACCGGGTGGGCCCTGACCCGGAGCAGACCCATGCTGCGCGGGAACTGGCCGAATGGTTCGCCGCCGCAGCTCCGCGGGTTCCGGGCGCGACCAGGCTGGCTGACCTGGAGCGGCGCCTCTTCGCGTGGAGCGACGCCGGACCGGTGTGTCTGGGGTCAGGGGCGGAACCCGGCCACGACCCGGACAGCGCGGTCACCGTCCTGCGCCTTCGAAGCGTCGCTCCGGTCACGGGGGCGTCGCCCGCCACGGCCGGTGGCGGTGGAACCGACCGGTCTTCGAGCGCGGGCTGGGGCGGTCCGTGGTTCGCCGGGCCCGTATCAGCGGTGCGGGCGGCAGCCGGCGTCGTTCTGGCGGTCCTGGGCAGGGGCGCCGGCCGTGACAACGGCGCAGGCGTCCGGCTCTGGGCCTGGCTGCGGCCCGCGCTTCGCGCCCGGCGGGGCCCGGCACTCGCCGGGGTGGTCGTCGCGGTTCTCGTGGCCGGAGTCGCCGTTTCCGGTCTCCGGCCCGCCACGGGTGCCCGTCCGGGCGAGTCGGCCCCGGGGCCCCCGGTCGTGCCCGCTGCGAGTGTGCCGGCTTCGGCGGCCGCTCTGACGCCCTCGGACCGGGTCGCGGTGAACGGAGACGACCCGGTGACCGCCGTCCAGGCGCTGCTGGGGCTGCGCGACCGGTGTCTCTCTGCGGCATCCGTTGCGTGCCTGGACGGCGCCGAACAGGCCCAGTCTTCGGCGCTGGCCGCCGACTCTCACA
Source organism: Cryobacterium shii (assembly GCF_004402595.1). GTDB lineage: Bacteria > Actinomycetota > Actinomycetes > Actinomycetales > Microbacteriaceae > Cryobacterium > Cryobacterium shii. Next base: position 71,286 of record NZ_SOFY01000009.1, read on the forward strand.
CGGTTCACCTTGCGCAGCAGGGAGGGGCCGCGGCCGCGGCGATCGGTTTGGCATCGTGGACGCCAGTGCTCGCCTACCGAACCGGAGACGTCGCGCTGGTGACGCTGACAGCAACCGACGCACAACGAAAGCCGGCCTCGGTCCTTGTGGTCAAGGGCGAGGCCGGCTGGCGGATCAGGGAGATCTTCGACGACTAGTCAGAACCGTCGATGGGGACTAGATCCCGAGGTTGGCTTCGAAGGCTCCCGCTTCGAGACGCTGCTTCATGGTGACGAGGAAGCGTGACGCGTCAGCGCCGTCGATGATGCGGTGATCGTAGGACAGGGCCAGGAACACGGTGGAGCGGATCGCGATGGCGTCGAGCCCGTCGGTGGTGACGACGAGCGGCTTCTTGTAGACGACGCCGGTGCCCAGGATGGCGCTCTGCGGCAGGAAGACCACCGGAGTGTCGAAGAGGGCGCCGCGCGAACCGGTGTTGGTCAGGGTGAACGTACCGCCCGAGAGTTCGTCCGGCTTCAGCTTGTTGTCGCGGGTGCGCTGCGCCAGGTCGGCGATCTGGGCGGCGAATCCGGCGAGGTCCAGTTCGCCGGCGTTCCGAACGACCGGGGTAAGCAGGCCGCGCTCGGTGTCGACGGCGATGCTGATGTTCTCCTGGCTCGGGTACACAATCGTGTCGCCGTCGATCGTGGCGTTGATGATCGGGTTGGCCTGCAGCGCCTCGGCAGCAGCGAGAGCGAAGAACGGCAGGAAGGACAGCTTGTTGCCGGTCTTGGCGTGGAACTCGCCCTTGACCTTGTCCCGCAGAATCGCCACGCGGGTGACGTCGACCTCGACGACGGTGGTCAGCTGTGCCGACGACTGCATGGAGATGACGGCGCGCTCGGCGACGACCTTCCGCAGGCGGGACATCGGCTGCGTCGTGCCGCGCAGGGCGGATACTTCGACGGCCGGTGCGGCAGCGGGGACGGCGCCCGTGGTGGCACTGGCCTGAGCCAGAACGATGTCTTCCTTGCGGATGCGGCCGCCGACACCGGTGCCCTGAACGCTGGAGAGGTCGACGCCGGCCTCGTTCGCGAGCTTGCGGACGATGGGGGTGACGTAACCGGACGTTCCCGCGTGGGATCCGCGGGACGTGACGGGCTCAGCTGCCGGCGCGGCCGTCGGCGGAGCGGCAGGGGCCGCTGCCGGGGCGGCGACGGGCGACGGCGCGAACACGGGGGTCGGTGCGAACACCGGCGCTGCTGCGGGCGCTGGTACTGCTGCGGGTGCCGGTGCTTCCACGGGGGCTGGCGCTTCCACGGGTGCAGATGCTTCCACCGGTGCCGGGGCTTCGACCGGAGCAGGCTCTGCCGCGGGAGCCGGTTCTTCGACCAGGGCCGGCGCTTCGGCGACGGGGACCGCGGCAGGAGCAGCGGCGGCTGAGCCGTCTCCGATGGTGACCAGGGGCGTTCCGACCTCGACGGTCTCGTCTTCCTGGACCAGGATCGCTTCGATCACTCCGGCGATGGGGGACGGAATTTCCGTGTCCACCTTGTCGGTCGAAACTTCCAGCAGCGGCTCGTCGACTTCGACGCGGTCTCCCACGCTCTTCAGCCAGCGGGTGACCGTACCCTCTGTGACACTCTCACCGAGTGCCGGGAGGTTAACGGATTCGCTCATGCGATTGTCTCCTTCAAAGCCATTTGTCTGTAATTAGAGTTTGAGAGTCTGAATGCCGAGATTCGGCTGCTACGCGTGCAGTGGCTTGCCGGCCAGGGCCAGGAAGGCCTCGCCGAGTGCCTCGTTCTGGGTGGGGTGCGCGTGCAGGAACGGGGCGATGTCCTCCGGGTAAGCCTCCCAGTTCACTACCAGCTGACCCTCGCCGATGAGTTCGCCGACCCGGGCGCCGATCATGTGGACACCGATGATGGGGCCGTCCTTGGCCCGGACGAGCTTGATCGAACCGGCAGTGCCCAGAATCGAGCTCTTGCCGTTTCCACCCAGGTTGTACTCAACGGTGGAGATCTGGTCGGCGCCGAACTTCTCGGCCGCCTTGGCTTCCGAGTAGCCGATGGATGCAATCTCGGGGTCGCAGTAGGTGACCTTCGGGATGTTCAGGTCGTCGACGACGATCGGATTCAGTCCGGCGATTTCTTCCGCGACGAAGATGCCCTGCTGGAATCCACGGTGCGCGAGCTGCAGTCCGGGGACGATGTCGCCCACGGCGAAGACACCCGGGATGTTGGTTGCGAGGCGCTCATCGGTGAGGACGAAGCCACGATCCATGGCAACGCCGACCTCTTCGAAGCCGAGTCCGGCAGTCGCCGCGCCACGTCCGACGGCGACGAGGAGGATCTCCGCTTCGATGACGGTCCCGTTTTCCAGGGTGATGACGACGCCGTTCTCGTGCTGGGTGACGCTCTGGAACCGGACCCCGAGGGAGTACTCGATGCCGCGCTTGCGGAACGCGCGCTCCAACTGCTTGGAGATGGACTCTTCCTCGTTGGGAACCAGGTGGGGCAGCGCCTCGATGACCGTGACGTCCGCTCCGAAGGACTTCCACACACTGGCGAATTCGACGCCGATGACCCCGCCGCCGAGAATGGCGACCTTCTGGGGAACGAAGTCGAGTTCGAGCGCCTGCTCGCTGGTCATGACGCGGCCGCCGATGGCGAGTCCCGGCAGAGAGCGCGAGTAGGAGCCCGTTGCCAGGATGACGTTCTTGCCCACGATGGTGTCTGCGCCGACCTGCACGGTGTTCGGTGAGACCAGGCGGCCCTCGCCCTCGATCATGGTGATGCCGCGCGACTTGATCAGTCCCTGCAGCCCCTTGTACTTGGACGCCACGATGCCTTTGCGGAACGCGTTCACCGCGGGCATGTCGATGCCCTCGAACTGCGTCTTGACGCCGTATTTGGCGGCCTCGCGGCTGACGTCGGCCACCTCGGCCGAGTGCAGCAGCGCCTTCGTCGGGATGCAACCGACGTGCAGGCAGGTGCCCCCAAGCTTGTCCTTTTCGATCAGACCAACCGTGAGGCCCAGCTGAACGGCGCGCAATGCAGCCGCGTAACCGCCGCTTCCGCCGCCGAGAACGACAAGGTCAAAATTCTGTTCCGACACCCAGATACTCCCTTATGCATCACAACCCGATCCGCCCGACGCGAGATGACGCATCCGGGCAGGCGAAGAGTGGGCGAGCTTTCTCGCCCACTCGACTGTACTACGGGCGCGAAAAGTCCTCGGCCAGGCGCAGCAGTGTCCTGACCGAGATTCCGGTCGGGCCGGCATTCGTGAAGCCCCACGCGCTGCCGGTGTTGTGTGCCGGTCCCGCGATGTCCAGGTGCGCCCACGGGATCGTCTCCGCGGATTCGCCCACTCCGCGGGTGCCGATGAATTCCTGGAGGAAGACTCCGGCCAGGAGCATTCCGCCGTGGCTGCTGCCGATCTTGGCGTTGGCGATGTCTGCGACGTCGGAATTCAGAGTGGCGCGCAGCTCCTCGGGGAGCGGCATCGGCCATATCAGTTCGCCGACCGACTTGCCGGCGGCGAGCACGCGCTCGACGAGCGCGTCCTGCCCCATGGCGGCGTAGTACCGCGTGCCGAGGGCGACGAGGGCGGCGCCGGTCAGGGTCGCGACGTCCACGATCGCGTCCGGGCCTTCTTCTCCGGCCGCGACGAGGCCGTCGGCGAGGACCAGGCGGCCCTCGGCATCCGTGTTCAGTACCTCGACCGTGCGTCCACCGCGGATGCGCAGAACGTCGTTGGGGCGAATGGCCGACCCGGAAGGCATGTTCTCGGCGATGCAGAGCCAGGCGGTGATGCGCAGGCCCAGGCCGAGCCGGGCCGCAGCCAGAGTCACGGCGAGCACTGTGGCCGCGCCCGTCATGTCGTACTTCATGCCCACCATCGACGCCGGCGGCTTCAGGGAGAGTCCGCCGGTGTCGAACGTGATGCCCTTGCCGACGAGCGCCAGGTGCTGCGTGGCGCCTTCCGGTGAGTAGCTGACCTTGACGAGCCGGGGCGGTCGGGTTGATCCCTGGCCGACGCCGGCGATCCCGCCGAAACCGTCGGCGGCCAGTTGTTCCTCGTCCCACACGCGCACGGTGACCGGGAGGCCCGTTGCCGCCTCGACCGCGAGGCGAGCGAGCGAGTCCGGATACAGGTCTGACGGGGGCATGTTGACCAGGTCCTTGACCAGGCCGACGGCCTCGGTGATCGCGTCCACGCGGTCGACCGCGCCGTCCGCGCCGACGCCGGTGTGCACCGTGATCTCCTGAGCCGGCAGCTTCGTGGCCGCCAGCGAATTCTGACGGTAGGCGGTGAACGAATACGAACCGAGCGCTGCGCCCTCGAGTACAGCCTCGGCCCCCTCCGCCGTCAGGGTCGGGAAGGCGAATGCGACGGAGGCAACGCCGGTGAGCTGGCGAACCGCGGATCCCGCGGCATGGCGCAGGGCGTCCGCGGTGGCTTCCGTGCCGATGCCGACAATGGCGATGCTGCGGGCTTTGCCGATCGATGCAGGCAGGCGGACAACCTGGTCGCGGGCGCCGGTGATGTCGAGGCTGGAAAGAATCTCCGCGAGGCCGGCGAAGGCCGGGTCGGCGTAGAGCGTTGCGGTGTCGCCCGATTGGAGCGCCCCGACGATGAGGACGTCGGCATCCGACTCGATGGCGGGTGCTGGGGACAGGGTAAGACGGGGAGCAGTCATCTTCCGATGGTACGCGGATCGTCCGCCGCGGCCGTGTTCGCTCTGGGCATCACGGCCCGAGCGTCGATTCCTCCCCGCCTCCGTTTCTGACGTTTAGAGTTAACGACATGCGTGATCCTGGTGACCTCTACGAGCTGACCGCGGACGCCGAGAACGTCCCGGAGGGGCTCCACCTCGTCGCGGGTCTGACGGGGTTCGCGGATGCCGGGGGAGCGGTGTCCCAGTTCACGGAGTACCTGCTCGGAACGCTAGAGCACACCGTCATCGCCACCTTCCACCCTGACCTCCTTCTGGACTACCGGGCCCGCCGCCCGATCATCTACTTCGATCAGGACCACCTCACCGGCTACCAGCCGCCGGCTCTCCGGCTCTACCTGGCCCGCGACGAGATCGGCCAGCCCTTCCTGCTCCTTGCCGGGTACGAACCCGACTTCCGCTGGGACCAGTTCACCGCCGCGGTACTTAAGCTGGTGCGTCGATTCACGGTGGCCTCGACCACCTGGGTGCACGCCATCCCGATGCCCGTGCCGCACACGCGTCCGATCGGAGTCACGGTCAGCGGCAACCGCTCCGACCTGATCGAGAGCATGTCGGTGTGGCGCCCGCACACGCAGGTCCCCGCGAACGCCCTGCACCTGGTCGAGTTCCGGCTCCAGGAAAGTGGCACGACCGTCGTCGGTTTCGTTCTCCTGGTGCCCCACTATCTCGCGGACACCGAGTTCCCCGCGGCCGCACTGTCCGCACTCGAGAGCACGAGCGCGTCGACGGGTTTGATCTTCCCGACCGATCAGGTGCGCGAGCAGAATCGCGATTTCGTGGCCCGGATCGACGAGCAGGTTCACGACAACCCCGAGCTGGCCAAGCTGGTCGGCACACTCGAAGAACGCTATGACGCTTATATGGAGGGCAGCACGCTGCGTTCGCCCCTGACGGACGAGTCCGGCGAGCTCCCGAGCGCCGACGAAATCGCGGCGGAATTGGAGAATTTCCTCGCTACCCGCCGCGGCAGGGACGACGGCACACTCGCCTGACCCGACGGCGTAGGCTTCTGTCCGTCGGAGCTCGAGGAGGCCGGACCGTGCGGGAGCAGCCCCGAGCGCGGGTAAGTTAGGGGCAATGAACTCGCGTCGGTCTTGGTTGGTCTTCTCCGTCGGATCGTTCGCCTATCTCTCAGCTGTCCTCCAGCGATCGTCTCTCGGGATTGCCGGCGTCGCGGCGACCGACCGTTTCGGCGGTTCGGCTGCGCTCCTGTCCAGCCTCGCCGTGGTCCAGCTCGTGGTCTACGCGGCCGCCCAGATTCCGGTGGGTGTCCTGATCGACCGCTACGGGCCGCGGGTGCTCGTGCTGACGGGGACCTCTCTGATGGCCGCCGGACAGGTCACGCTCGCGCTCGCCCCGAGCATCTCGATCGCCGTGGTCGGCCGCATCCTTGTCGGCGCTGGGGACGCCATGATCTTCATCTCCATGATCCGGCTGATCTCATCCTGGTTCACCGGTCGCAGCGTTCCGCAGCTTTCCCAGTGGCTGGGAAACATCGGTCAGCTCGGACAGGTGCTCTCGGCAGTCCCGCTCGCCTGGGTGCTGCACACCTGGGGGTGGACACCCGCATTCCTCTCGGCCGCTTCCGTCGCTCTGGTTGCCCTGGTCGTCGGCATCGTGGTGATTCGGGACCAGCCGGCCGGCACGTCCGACCGGTTGAGGCCCACCAGCCTCGGTGAGGCACTGGCCCAGCTCAAACACAGCTTCAAGCGGCCGGGAACCCAACTGGGTTTCTGGTCGCACTACGTCACCCAGTCCGCCGGCACGGTCTTCACACTGCTCTGGGGCTTCCCATTCATGGTCTACGGGCTCGGTTACGACCCGTCCCTCGCCGCCGCGATGCTGATGGTCCTGGTCGGTACGGGAATGGTGTTCGGTCCGGTCCTCGGAATCCTCACGGCGCGGTACCCGCTGCGCCGTAGCAACATCGTGCTCGGCATCGTCACGGTCATGGCGGTTGCCTGGGCTGCCGTGCTGCTTTGGCCGGGGCAGCCGCCATTCTGGCTGATCGTGCTGTTGCTGGTGGCCCTGGGCGTCGGAGGGCCGGGTTCGCTGATCGGCTTCGACTTCGCCCGGACCTTCAATCCCCAGCGCAGCCACGGCTCGGCGAACGGGGTGGTCAACGTGGGCGGGTTCACGGCCAGCTTCGTCATGGTCTACCTGGTCGGGCTGCTGCTGGACCTTCAGGACTCCTGGCGCGTTTCCGGGGGAGCGGCGAGTGATCTCTACTCACTCGATTCCTTCCGTCTCGCTTTTTCCGTGCAGTTTCTGGTCGTGGGGATCGGGGTTGTCTTCCTCCTGCGGACCAGGACACGCACCCGTAGCCAGCTGTCGCGCGAAGAGGGGATCGAGGTGGCTCCGCTCTGGGTTGGACTGGCTCGTGCATGGCGCCGACGACGGCGACCTGAATAGGCGCGGCTGGCTTGCCGCATACACAAAGCATGCAATAATTGTCAATAGGGCCCTTTCTGGTCCGGGGAACAGCGACATGAGTGTCAATGTGAATCTCCCGGGACTTGACATGGGTCCAAGTACTGCCCAAAATCCACACTGCCCCCGGTGCCCGTTCTGCCCGATCGACCCGGCTGAACCAGACCAGGCAGCGCCGCAGGTGTCCGCGCCACGGCATGAGAGGTGTTCGAATGGCAATCCGCAAGAAAAACGAGCCAGGCGACGAGTCCCCCGTGAGCACGCCGGCAGAGGCCCAGGCTGAAGTCGGCCAGACCCCGGAAACCGGTGCCGCACAGGCTGTTGCGAAGAAGCCGCTGACCAAGGCTGCCGCCGCCAAGCTGGCAAAAGCTGAAGCAGCAGCGGCCGCCGGAGAAGAAAAGCCAGCTCCGCGCAAGCGGGCCGCCAGCACGAAGGCCAAGGCAAAGCCGGCGGCCGACGAGCACGACGAGCACGCCCCCGGCGATGACACGGATGCCGACGACGATTCAGACGACGCCGCGAAGAAGCGTGCCGCATCCGCCGAGGCCCTGCCCAGCGGCGCCCTCGTCCTTTCCCTCGTGGATGATGACGATGAGGTCCCGGTTTACTCCAGCGCGATCACCGGAGCCACCGCCGACCCCGTCAAGGACTACCTGAAGCAGATCGGCAAGGTCGCGCTCCTGAACGCGGCCGAGGAAGTCGAACTGGCCATGCGGATCGAAGCCGGCCTCTTCGCCGAGGACAAGATGGCGCAGATGACCGACGCGGAGAAGAAGAGTGCCCTCGGGCGTGAGCTGCTCTGGGTGGCCAAAGACGGTGCCCGGGCCAAGAGCCACCTGCTGGGCGCCAACCTCCGCCTCGTCGTGTCGCTGGCCAAGCGGTACACCGGTCGCGGTATGCAGTTCCTGGACCTGATCCAGGAGGGCAACCTGGGCCTCATCCGCGCGGTCGAGAAGTTCGACTACACCAAGGGCTTCAAGTTCTCCACCTACGCCACCTGGTGGATCCGCCAGGCGATCACTCGCGCCATGGCCGACCAGGCCCGTACCATCCGCATTCCCGTGCACATGGTCGAAGTCATCAACAAGCTCGCCCGGGTCCAGCGCCAGATGCTTCAGGACCTCGGTCGGGAGCCCACGCCGGAAGAGCTCAGCCGCGAGCTCGATATGACGCCGGAAAAGGTCGTCGAGGTGCAGAAGTACGGTCGCGAGCCGATCTCACTGCATACCCCGCTCGGCGAGGATGGCGACAGCGAATTCGGCGACCTGATCGAGGACACCGAAGCGGTCGTTCCGGCGGACGCCGTCGGGTTCACCATGCTGCAGAAGCAACTGGAAAGCCTGCTCGATTCCCTCTCCGAGCGTGAAGCCGGCGTCATCCGGATGCGCTTCGGGCTCGGCGACGGGATGCCGAAGACGCTCGACCAGATCGGCGACACGTTCGGCGTGACGCGTGAGCGCATCCGCCAGATCGAGTCCAAGACGATGGCGAAACTGCGCCACCCCTCGCGGTCCCAGTCGCTACGCGACTACCTCGAATAGGAACCCCGGTGCTCTATGCACCGGCGATCCTGCTCGGGCGGGTCGTGCGGATACTCGCCCGTTGGCGTAAACCCGGCGGGGGATCAGCGGTCCCCGGCCTCGTGGTCAACCGGGTCGCCCCCGGGTTCCTGCCGCGGACGCTGAACAGCTTTCCCGGTGGGCTGATCATCGTCACCGGGTCGAGTGGCAAGTCGACCACGACGAAAATGCTGGTCGCGGCCCTGCGCGCGCACGGCACCGACGTCTTCACGAACCAGTCCACCGCCAATATCAGCCAGGGGCTCACGTCCGCTCTCCTCGAGCGGGTGAATCTGAACGGTAGGATCGCCGCGGACATGGCCGTGCTCGAAATGGATGAGGGCCACGGCGCCCTGATCTCCGGGTCTCTCGCTCCGCGCGTGGTCGCCCTGACCAACGTGATGGTGGACCAGATCGACCGCTTCCACGATTCCGACATGGTCGCGGCGATGCTCGCGAAAATCGCGGCCCGCGCCACCGGGACGGTCGTTGTCAACGCCGACGACGGGTACCTCGCCGATCTCGCCGCGGGACTCGGCGCCGGAGTGTCGGTTGCCCGGTACGGAGTGTCCGCAGAGGTGCTGGCGGCCAACCCGCGCGGGCTTGGCTACAGCGCCACCGCTCACGACCGGCTCCCCGCGGAGTCCGGAATGCTCCTGACCCACATCGACGGCCGCAACGCCACCATCGCGATCGCCGGGCAGGACTACCCCGTCGGATTGCCCTCACGGGGGACGCACTACGCCGTGGATGCCCTGACTGCTCTCGCCACCGCCCGGGCAGCCCTGGGCGATCGATTCGACCCCCGGGTGGCCGCCGAGGCAATCTCGACGATTCCGCCCGTCTTCGGCCGCGGCGAGATTGTCACCGTTCGCGGCCAACAGGTGGAATTCGTCCTCGTGCAGAATCCGGCCAGCTTCCAGCTCAACGTGGACAGCCTGGAACCCGGGACAGAGCAGATCCTGATCGCCATCGGCTCCGACGTGCGCGATCCGTCCTACTTCTGGCCCGTGAACACATCGGTACTCGGCCGCGTCCTCATCGCCTCCGGATCCAAAGCGCCGGACATCGCACTGCAGCTCGCCTATGACGACGTGATCGTCGAGCGGGTCGAGCCGGACCTGGGCCAGGCGCTCGATGACTTCCTGGCGCTGCCGAAACCGGCTGCCGGACTGAAAACGATCATCTTCTCCGCGGACTCGATGCGCCGAACCCGGGCCCACCTCGGGCTCGCCAGCAACAAGGAGGGCCAGGAGTGACGACGGCACTGACGATCGTGTCCCTGTTGCCCGAGCTACTGGGCACGAACGGCGACGCGGCCAACGCCCGCGTTCTTGCCCAGCGCAGCCGGTGGGCCGGCATCGATGCGCACGTCGTGGACGTACGCACGGTCGACGACCTGCCCGAGCGGGCCGATGCCGTGGTGATCGGCTCCGGTTCGGATTCCGACCTCGTCACCGCCCGAGACATCCTGGCGACGATGACCGGGCACCTGCGCACCTGGACGACCGAGGGCGTTCCGGTTCTGGCTGTCGGCACCGGGTGGGAACTGCTGAGCTGGGGAATCGAGCTCGCGGACGGCTCAGTGATCGAAGGACTGGGCATCGTGGCCGGGCGCGCCGTGCCGTTGGCCGCCCGGGCCACGGATGACGTCATCGTCGCCACGAAGCACGGTCGGCTGGTGGGGTTCGAGAATCACGCTCGCGGGTATGTCGGCGCGGAGGCGTCGCCTCTGGGCCGGGTCGAGTCGGGCACCGGAAACGGTGGAGGACTCGAGGGGCTCGTCATGGGCAACCTGGTCGGGACCCACCTGCACGGTCCCGTGCTTGCACGCAATCCCGGCCTGGCCGATCACCTGCTGCGCTCCGCGCTGGCCCGCCTCGGCCGCGCCTATACGCCCGGCGCGCACACGGTGGCGGTAGACGAGATAGCGCGGGCCGCGCGCAACCCGATCGCGGTGCGCCTGGGGCTCACGGCGGAGTAAAAAGCTACGGCGCAGGAGCAACCGTGATGCTCCTGCGCCGTAGCTTTGTTTCGTCGTGCGTTCGCTCTAGGAGCGTTGGTCCTCTAGGAGCCGACTCGACTCGTCGTGCCAACTCTCGGCAATGGCTGCGAGCTTCTCCTGGTGCTTACGGCCGTGGTGAGCGCAGAACAACAATTCGCTGTTGTTGACTACGACCCGGATGTAGGCCTGGGCTCCACAAGCGTCGCAGCGGTCCGCTGCGGTGAGCTGGTGGGGAGCCTTCTCTTGGCCGACTGCACCATTTTCGGTGGCGATCTGAGACATGGTTTCCTCCTCCAGACTGATACCAAGCGATACCAATGTTTGCTGTTCTTAATGTAAACACGCTCCTGCCCGGTAATCGAGCCCGGAGGACGCTATTTCGCTCACCGCGTAGCCCGCCTCCGAGGAGTGTTGATGAAAGGCCGAGGGGCCACAGTCGGTATTCTTGGAAGTTGTGAGCTCTTCTGACTATTCCGCGCGCCATCTGTCTGTCCTCGAGGGGCTGGAAGCGGTCCGCAAGCGTCCCGGCATGTACATCGGTTCCACCGACTCGCGGGGGCTCATGCACTGCCTCTGGGAGATCATCGACAACTCCGTCGATGAGGCCCTCGGCGGCTACGGCAGCGGGATCGACATCGTTCTGCACGCCGACGAGAGCGTGGAGGTCCGCGACACGGCACGAGGAATCCCCGTGGACATCGAACCCAAAACGGGTCTGACCGGGGTCGAGGTCGTTTTCACGAAATTGCATGCCGGTGGCAAATTCGGCAGCGGATCCTACGCCGCGTCCGGCGGGTTGCACGGCGTGGGCGCATCCGTTGTGAACGCCCTGTCGGAGCGCCTCGACGTCGAGGTCGACCGTGACGGGAAGACATGGGCCATGTCCTTCCACCGCGGCGAACCGGGCATCTTCGCCGACACGGGGGAGAAGAGTCCGGATGCTCCGTTCACCCCATTCGAGAACCAGAGCGAACTCCGAGTCATCGGCAAGGTCAAACGCGGCGTGACCGGCACCCGGGTCCGGTACTGGGCCGACCGGCAGATCTTCACGAAGGGTGCGGCCTTCCAAACCGAGGAGCTGCTCGAACGGGCCAGGCAGACGGCGTTCCTCGTGCCCGGGCTGGGCATCGACATCGCCGACCAGCGCACCGCAGACCACGTGTTCGAATCATTCAAATTCGACGGCGGCATTTCCGAGTTCGTCGACCACCTCGCGACGGATTCCCCGATCACCGACACCTGGCGCCTGACCGGACAGGGCAGCTTCTCCGAGACCGTCCCCGTTCTGACGGACAAGGGAGCGATGGTTCCCACGGAGCTGGTGCGGGACTGCACCGTGGACATCGCCCTCCGGTGGGGGACCGGGTACGACACCGTCGTGCGCAGTTTCGTGAACATCATCGCCACCCCGAAGGGTGGGACGCACCTGGCCGGCTTCGACGCCGGCCTGCTAAAGTTCCTGCGCGCCCAGGTCGAATTGAATGCGCGCCGCCTCAAGATGGGCTCGGACAAGCTCGAGAAAGACGACGTGATGGCCGGCCTCACCGCGGTTCTGACGGTGCGACTGCCGGAGCCGCAGTTCGAAGGCCAGACGAAAGAAGTGCTCGGCACCCCAGCCGTGCGGGCCATCGTGGCGAACGTCGTCGCCAAGGCAATGAACGAGCGTTTCGTGTCCACCAAACGCGACGACAAGACCCAGGCTGCGGTCGTGCTCGACAAGATCGTGGCCGAGATGAAGTCACGCATCTCCGCGCGGGCGCACAAGGAGACCCAGCGGCGCAAGAACGCGCTGGAGAGTTCTTCGCTTCCGGCGAAGCTGGTTGATTGTCGCAGCAACGACGTGTCCACCAGCGAACTGTTCATCGTTGAAGGTGATTCCGCGCTGGGCACGGCGAAGCTGGCCAGGGACAGTGAGCACCAGGCCCTCCTGCCCATCCGCGGCAAAATCCTGAACGTGCAAAAGGCCTCCGTGTCCGACATGCTCTCCAACGTGGAGTGCGCATCCATCATCCAGGTGATCGGAGCCGGCTCCGGCCGGAGCTTCGACCTGTCTGCTGCCCGGTACGGCAAGGTCATCATCATGAGCGATGCGGATGTCGATGGCGCTCACATTCGAACGCTGCTGCTCACCCTGTTCTTCCGCTACATGCGGCCCATGATCACCGAGGGTCGGGTGTTCGCGGCGGTTCCTCCGCTGCACCGGGTCGTGGTCATGAACCCGGGCACCAAGCCCAACGAGACCATCTACACCTACTCGGAGCAGGAGCTCCAGGGTGTCCTTGCCGGCCTGAAGAAGAGCGGCAAGCGGTATCAGGACCCGATCCAGCGCTATAAGGGACTGGGCGAGATGGACGCCGACCAGCTTGCCACGACGACCATGGAGCGCTCGCACCGCACGCTGCGCCGGGTGAGGGTCGCGGATGCCGAAATGGCCGGGAACGTCTTCGAGCTGCTGATGGGCAACGACGTGGCCCCACGCAAGGAGTTCATCATTGAGAGCTCCGACAAGCTCAGTCGCGACCGCATCGACGTCTGACCCGGTCGGCTGACGGCTGGCGGGCAACGCCGAGCGGGGGGTCAGGCGTCCTTCAGCTGGAAGGCCGTGCTCGGCAGATCTCGTTCGCCGCCGATGATGGCGTCGACCAGACGCTGCGCGACGGCGGCCGGCGGGTAGCCGGAGGGAAGGCGGGGTGCCGTCCCGGAAATCGGGTGCGTGGACAGGGCCGTCTCGGTATGGCCCGGTCGGGCATCAACGATCCGGATGCCGCTGCGCCGCAGTTCCCGGGCGGCGGCCTGGCCGAAGGCGGCCAAGCCGGCCTTCGAGGCGGAGTACGCGGCCAGGTTGGCGGTCGGGCTCTCGCTCACGACCCCGCTGAGGGTGAGCACGAACGGTTCGCGGCCCTGCTCGGCCGAATCGGTCAACGCCGCGCGCGCCGCTCGAAGCAGGCGGATCGGCGCCAGGGTGTTGACGGCGAACAGCTCCGCCAGCGTTTCATCGCTCACCTCCGTGGCCGGGCCGAACGCGACCACGCCGGACGCGTTCACGATACCGTCAAGGCGACCGTGCACGCCGACGGCGTCGGCGACGAGGCCGACGATCGCCGCCGGATCGGAGAGATCGGCCTCGAGCACGGTTCCGTGGATGCCGAGCGCCGCCAGTTTCGTGCGGTCGCGACCGGTCAGGATGAGACGGGCTCCGCCCGCGTTGAGCAGCCGGGCGATCTCCCGGCCGAGTCCGCCGGAGGCACCGACAACGAGAATGGCCGAATCCGAGATGAGAGTCATTCCGTCACCCTAACCCAGCATCTTCTGCGCCAGAACGGCGCGGGAGAGACCGGGGCAGGGCCGGCGCCGACAACGACCACGGCGACGACGACTCTCAGGCGATCCGGGCCCCGATCGCGCCGATCACCGAATCGAGCATGGCCCCCGACGCGTCGCGTCGTGATCCGGAATCGGGGAGGACGCGCGGAGAACCGTCGGGCCCGACCGCCCGGGCCGGGAGCGGCCCGACCCAGGCGACGGAGATCGTGTCTTCGCCCTTCAGGAACCTTTGGGAGCGCACCCCGCTCGTCGCACGCCCCTTAGCGGGGTACTCGGAGAAGTCCGAGACCTTGGCGCTTCCGGGATCCGTGCCCGGGAGAGTGTGGCTTCCGGTGGCGACCGTGGCGACGACGGCCGTGGCAATGGTCTGCGGGGACAGGCTGGTGAAGAAGACAACGTGGACATCCGCGGCCAGTTTGATGCCGGCCATTCCGCCCGCGGTTCGTCCCTGGGGCCGCACGGTGCTTGCAGGGAAGCGCAGTAGCTGTGAATCGGAGGCGATGAAGACCAGTTCGTCATCCTCCGAGCCCTGCACGGCGCCGACGACCACGTCTGTGGGCTTCAGGGCGATGATCTCGAAGTCGGGCTTGTTCGCCCAGTCATTCACCGTGACCCGCTTGACGGTTCCGAGCCGGGTTCCGAGGGCGATAGATCGATCGGAGTCGAGGGAGACCAGCGCCAGAACCGACTCGCCGCGGTTGGGCAGGGCCAGGTAGTCGCTGACCTTGACCCCGGCCGCGAGCTGGATGGACGACGCGGGCATGACGGGCAGGTCGACGGGGGAGAAGCGGATCAGCCGCCCACGACTGGTGACCGCGCCGATCTCGGTTCTGCTGGTTGTGTCCAACGTGGACAGCACGGCATCGTGTTTGCTGCGGCGCTGGGCGGGCGTGATCCGATCCGGCAGCGCTGCGTCGTCGAGCGGACGATCCACCCGGGCAATCCGGCCGGTGGCGCTCAGGTACACGCGGGTCGGGCTGTCCGTGACCTCGAGGATGGCGGCCTGGCGCTTGGCGGCGGCCCCGGCGATGCTCGGTTTCGCCTCCGTGAGCAGCGTGCGGCGCGGGGTGCCGAACCGCTCCGCCACCGAGGCCAGTTCGTCGGAGACCAGTGAGCGGATGGCCGGTTTGCTGCCCAGCAGTTTCTCCAGGGCCGTGATCTCGGCCAGCAACTGGTCGCGCTCGGCTTCCAGTTCGATCAACGAGAACCGGGTCAGCCGCCGCAGGCGCAGCTCGAGGATGTACTCGGCCTGCACCTGGCTCAGATCGAAGACGTCGATCAGCCGGGTGCGAGCCTGTTCACTGTCCTCGCTGGCGCGGATGACCTGAATGACCTCGTCGATGTCGAGAATGGCGACGAGGAGCCCCTCCACGAGGTGCAAGCGCTCTTTCCTCCGCGCCAGCCGGTAGGCGGAGCGCCGGGTGACGACCTCGATCCGGTGCCCGATGTAGACGAGCAGCAGTTCACGCAGGCCCAGGGTCTGCGGCCCGCCGTCGACGAGCGCCACGGCGTTGATGTTGAAGGAGTCCTCGAGCGGGGTGACCCGGTACAGCTGCTCGAGCACAGCCTCGGGGCTGAACCCGGTCTTGATCCCGATCACCAGGCGCAGGCCCTTGGTGCGGTCGGTGAGGTCCGTGACATCGGAGATGCCGCTCAGCTTCTTGGAGTTGACCCCGTCTTTGATCTTCTCGATCACTCGCTCGGGACCGACCAGGTAGGGGAGCTCCGTGACGACGAGCCCAGCCTTCCGTGCCGTGATGGCTTCAACGGATACGCGCGCCCGGGTCTTGAAGCTGCCGCGGCCGGTCGCGTAGGCATCCTTGATGCCGGCGAGGCCGACAATGGTTCCGCCGGTGGGGAGGTCGGGGCCGGGGACGAACTCCATCAGGTCCTCGAGGGTGGCATTGGGGTGGGCCAGCAGGTGGCGGGCGGCTCCGACGACCTCGATCAGGTTGTGCGGGGCCATGTTCGTGGCCATGCCCACGGCGATGCCGCTCGCACCGTTCACCAGCAAGTTCGGGTACGCCGCCGGCAGCACATCGGGCTGGGTGAGCTGGTTGTCGTAGTTGGGCACGAAGTCAACGACGTCCTCGTCGAGGTTCTCAGTCATGGCCAGCGCCGGCGCGGCGAGGCGGGCTTCCGTGTAGCGGGGCGCGGCCGGGCCGTCGTCCAGGGAGCCGAAGTTGCCGTGGCCGTCGATGAGCGGAACCCGCAGGGTGAATGCCTGCGCCATCCGCACCAGGGCGTCATAGATGGCCGTGTCGCCGTGCGGGTGAAGCTTTCCCATCACCTCGCCGACGACGCGGGCGGATTTGACGTGTCCGCGGTCGGGACGCAGCCCCATCTCGCTCATCTGGTACAGGATGCGGCGCTGGACGGGCTTCAGTCCGTCCCTGGCATCGGGGAGCGCCCGCGAATAGATGACCGAGTACGCGTACTCGAGGAAGGATCCCTGCATCTCGGTGGAGACATCGACGTCCTCGATGCGCTCGGTGAAGGCGGCGGGTGTGGTGCTGTCTGAGCGGCTCATTCGTGGATTCTGCTGAGGCGCGCGTTGCGGGACACGCGCTGGCGGGTAGGCGCTGGATCGATCCGGCCACGTCTATGTCAGACTTGGCGCGATGCCATCCATGCTACCGGCCCGCCAATTCAGCCCTCTGCGCCTTGCCGACGTTCTCGCAAGTTCGCTGTCATCCGTTCTGGGCCGGCCGAACCCGCTGGGCCTCGGCCCGGCCTCGAAAGCGGTCGTGGTGCTCGCTGACGGGCTCGGTGTCAGCTCGCTGCGCGCCCGGGCCGGCCATGCCCGGTTCCTGAACTCGCTGCTGACGAAGACCAGCGTGGTCGACGGTGTCTTCCCGTCGACCACCGCCGCGGGGATTGCGACCCTCACCACCGGGGTTCCGCCCGGTCAGCACGGCCTCGTGGGCTACCGGGTGTTCGACGCCGAGCGCGACCGCGTCGTCAATCAGCTCACGGGCTGGGACGCGGGAATGCAGCCCGAAATCTGGCAACGTCAACGAACCGTCTTCCAGCAGGCCACGGATGCCGGCGTGCCCGGCTTCGCAATCGGCCCCAGGCGCTACGCCGCATCGGGGTTCACCCAGGCCGTGCTGCGCGGGGCCCGCTACGTCTCCGCGGAGAGCCTTGCTGACCGATTCGCAGCGGCCCGGCACCTGCTCGACACGGAGCCGCGCGCCCTGGTCTACCTGTATGTTCCCGAGCTCGATGTGGCGGCCCATGCCCAGGGCTGGGAGTCGGCCAGGTGGCTGGCCGAGCTCGAAACGCTCGATGGCGCCCTCGCGCGCTTCGCCGGGGGGCTCCGCGCCGACGAAGGCCTTCTGGTCACGGCCGACCACGGCATCGTCGACGTCCCCTCCACCCGGCAGGTGCTCTTCGACACCGTGCCGGAGCTGGTCGCGAACGTTCGTCATATCGGGGGCGACCCGCGCTGTGTCCAGCTCTATCTCGAACCGGGGCTCGGCGGCGATTCCGCGCAGGCTCTCGCCGACGCCTGGTCCGACGTGGAGGGGGCGCGAGCGTGGGTGTTCACGAGAGAGGACGCCATCCGGGCCGGACTGTTCGGGGAGATCGCGGCGGAGGTGCGCCCCCGCATCGGGGATGTGATCGTGGCCGCGCGCAAACTCGTGGCCTACTACGATTCCCGCGAATCGAATCAGTCCGCGCGCTCGATGGTCGGCCAGCACGGATCGCTGACCGACGAGGAACTCCGCGTGCCCCTGATCAGGTCAGGGGCCTTCTCGAACTGACCGAGCGGTCAGGACGGGTACTGGCCGCGCTTGACCTGGGGCTTGGGCAGACGCATGGGGCGCAGCTGCAACGCCCGCATCGCGGCATACCAGCGGATGCGCTCCGCCTTGGCTTCGCCGAACTTGGCCTTCACCTTGCGGGTGAGTGTGAAGCCGAGGATGACCGAGTCGACCACGGCGACCAGGAAGAAGGCCCAGAGCGCGAGAATGCCATAGGTCTGCACCGACGGGTCAGGGAAGAAGGTCAGGAGGATCACGAGGAACATCACCGGGATCATGAATTCGCCCACGTTGAAGCGGGCGTCAACATAATCGCGCGCGAAGCGCTTCTGCGGGCCGCGTTCGCGAACCGGGAGGTACTTCTCGTCGCCGGCAGCCATGCCGACCCTGGCCCGGTCCCGTGTCTCGGCCGCCTTGCCCCTGGCCTGCTTGGCGGCGAGCTTACGGTCGTCCGGAACCAGCGGGCGTCGGTTCAACGCCTCTTGCTGCTTCCGGCTGGGCGTCGCCTGCCCCTTGCCGGCGGACTGGCCGGCAGCGAGGCGGGCTCGCGTCTCGTCCGGGGTCTCCATGGATGGTTGTGCGTCTGGGTTCACAGGCTTAGCCACATCAGTTCCTTGCAATCGATTGGCTTAAGATTACCTGATGACCGATATTCGAGAAACAGAGCCCGCGGCAACCTCCCCGGGCGCCTCGGCGCTTCGCACCGCCGTTGAGCGTGGCCTGCCCACGACCATCGCTGACCTGTGTGCCCTCGTCCGGATCCCCTCGGTATCCTGGGACGCTTTCGACGCCGCGCAGGTTACTGCCAGCGCGAACGCCGTCGCCGCCCTCGTCCGTGACACCGGGGTCTTCGAGTCGGTCCAGGTCAAGAGGGCCGGCATCCCCGGGGGATCCGGCCTGGGACATCCGGCTGTTCTGGCCACCCGCGCAGCCCGCAACGGGCGCCCGACCGTTCTTCTGTATGCCCACCACGACGTGCAGCCTCCCGGGCAGGACGCCGACTGGGAGTCGAACCCGTTCGAGCCGACGGTGCGCGGGGACCGCCTGTACGGCCGCGGCGCCGCGGACGACAAGGCGGGCGTGCTGGCACACATCGCCGCGATTCGCGCGCTGGTTGAAGCAGAGGGGTCGGAGTTCGATCTCGGACTCGCTGTCTTCATCGAGGGCGAGGAGGAGTTCGGCAGCCGTTCGTTCGCCACCTTCCTCGAGGAGAATCGCGACTCCCTGCGCGCGGACGCGATCGTCGTCGCCGACTCGAGCAACTGGGACATCAACACGCCGGCGCTGACCACCGCGCTGCGCGGCAACGTCACCTTCCGGCTGACCGTGCGCACCCTCGACCACGCCTCCCATTCCGGCATGTTCGGGGGAGCGGTGCCGGATGCCATGATGGCCACCGTCCGCCTTCTCTCCACCCTCTACGCCGACGACGGGTCCGTGGCTGTCGCCGGACTCACCAGCCACGATGCACCCACCCCGGACTACCCGGTCGAGCAATTGCGACGGGAAACCGGTCTCAGCGCGGGCGTCGAGCCGATCGGCCACGGATCCGTGCTCAGCCGGATCTGGTCGCAGCCGGCGATCACCATCACCGGGATCGATGCTCCCTCGGTGGCCAACGCCTCAAATACGCTCTCTCCCGCCGTCTCCGTCCGGATCAGCACCCGGGTCGCCCCCGGACAGCCGGCCCAGGAGGCCCTGGTGGCGTTGGAAGCGCACCTCAGAGCCCACGCGCCGTTCGGTGCCCGTGTCGACATCGATGATGTCGACACGGGGGAGGCCTTCCTGGTCGACACCGGCGGCTGGGCCGTCACCGAGACCCGGAGCGCCATGGCCGAAGCCTGGGGAGTCGAACCGGTGGACATCGGAGTGGGCGGATCCATCCCGTTCATCGCCGATCTCGTGCGAGTCTTCCCCGAGGCCCAAATTCTCGTGACCGGCGTCGAGGACCCCGATTCACGGGCGCACAGCCCGAACGAGTCCCTTCATCTGGGCGTGCTCAAGCGGGCGATCCTCAGTGAGGCCTTCCTGCTCGGACGGCTGAATGACCGTTCAGTCGACTGAACCTGCCCGGCCGCGGAAATTTCGGGAATGCCGGGGAAGACTTATCGGTTTCCCTCGGTAGAATCTCGGTGAGAAACAACGGGAATCTGGCCCGCTGACCAGCAGCGAGAAAGCAACGAGGAGCACCATGACCGACACACTCAGCACCAGTACGGCGGCCCACGGCGTGGGTCTCAGCGCGACCGCGGCCGCGAAGGTGAGGAGCCTCCTGGCCCAGGAAGGCCGTGAGGATCTACGCCTGCGCGTTGCGGTGCAGCCCGGCGGCTGCTCGGGACTCATCTACCAGCTCTACTTCGACGAACGGGTCCTCGAAGGCGACGCCCTCGTCGACTTCGACGGCGTCGAGGTCGTCGTCGACAAGATGAGCGTGCCGTACCTGGATGGCGCGTCCATCGATTTCGAGGACACGATTCAGAAACAGGGTTTCACGATCGACAACCCGAACGCCGGTGGAAGCTGCGCCTGCGGGGACTCCTTCAGCTGATCCCCGGCCGCGGGACGGGCTCGCAAATCGTGTGACTAGAGGCGAATTTGTTACCTCTGCGGGCGCGTTCCTGCACAACCCACGCCCTCCCTCCCAGTAGGCTGGGAACCTATAAAACACTTCCAATGGAGTGTCGTCGAGTCCCACCGAAAGGTAACTGGTGCGCAAAAACCATCGTCTCCGATGGGCTGCAATTCCGATCGCAGCGTCGTTGGCCGTAGTTCTCGCGGGGTGCACTCAAGCCCAGCTTCACGGCTTCCTCCCCGGCTTCGAAGAAGGTCAGCCGGCGGTGACAAACCAGACCGAACGGATCAGTGGCCTGTGGACCACGTCCTGGATTGTGCTCATGATCGTCGGCCTCATCACCTGGGGCTTGACCATCTGGGCAGTGGTCGTCTACCGCCGCCGCAAGGGCCAGACCGGTCTCCCCGTGCAGCTGCGCTACAACATGCCGATCGAGATCTTCTACACGGTCGTTCCCTTGATCCTGGTGGTCGGTTTCTTCGCCTTCACCGCGCGGGACCAGGCTGCGATCGAGGCTCGCTTCGATGCCCCGGACATCAAGGTTGAGGTCATCGGTAAGCAGTGGGCATGGGACTTCAACTACGTGAATGAAGACGTCTTCACGACCGGTGTGCAGGGACAGCCTGACCTCGAGGGGGCCAAGGGGGCCCTGGTCGAATCGGAGATCCCCACGCTCGTCCTTCCCGTCGGCCAGAAGATCGAACTCGCGCTCGAATCCCGCGACGTCATCCACTCCTTCTGGGTCGTTGACTTCCTGTACAAGAAGGACATGATCCCAGGCAAGACCAACTACATGTCGGTCATCCCGGAACGAATCGGTACCTACTCGGGCAAGTGCGCCGAACTCTGCGGAGAGTACCACTCGTTGATGCTGTTCAAGGTCGAAGTCGTCTCCAAGGCCGACTACGCCACCTACATCGACTCTCTCCGTGCTGCAGGAAACGAGGGCCAGGTCGATAATGACTACAAGCGCAACTCGAATCTTCCGGGCACATCCGCCCCGACGGCTCAGGAGGGCAAC
Organism: Cryobacterium shii; assembly: GCF_004402595.1. Lineage (GTDB taxonomy): Bacteria > Actinomycetota > Actinomycetes > Actinomycetales > Microbacteriaceae > Cryobacterium > Cryobacterium shii. The sequence continues at coordinate 92,690 of NZ_SOFY01000009.1, forward strand.
TAAGCCATGAGTACAACCACTGCTCCCACAACGCCGGCCGCCACTCGTCGCCCCACGGGAGTCGAGCGCAAGGGCAACGTCCTGGTCAGATGGATCACGTCCACCGACCACAAGGTCATCGGGTACATGTACCTGATCACCTCCTTCGTCTACTTTTGTCTGGCCGGCGTCATGGCCCTCGTCATCCGCGCGCAGCTCTTCGCGCCCGGTCTCGAGGTCGTTCAGACCAAGGAACAGTACAACCAGCTCTTCACCATGCACGGCACGATCATGTTGCTCATGTTCGCGACACCGCTCTTCTTCGGCTTCGCGAACTCGCTGATGCCGCTTCAGATCGGCGCTCCGGACGTGGCGTTCCCTCGTTTGAACGCATTCTCCTTCTGGGCGTTCTTCTTCGGCAGCCTCGTTGCCGTCGGCGGATTCCTCACCCCGCAGGGGGCGGCGTCCTTCGGCTGGTTCGCGTACCAGCCGCTCGCCAGCACGACCTTCTCACCGGGTGTCGGCGGAAACCTCTGGATGGTCGGTCTCGGCCTCAGCGGGTTCGGAACCATCCTCGGCGCCGTGAACTTCATCACCACGATCATCACCATGCGTGCGCCCGGAATGACCATGTTCCGAATGCCCATCTTCACCTGGAACACGCTGGTCACCTCGATCCTGGTCCTGATGGCGTTCCCGGTTCTCGCTGCCGCCCTTCTGGCTGCCGCGTCCGACCGCATCTTCCTGTCGCACATCTACGACCCGGCCAACGGCGGTGCCATCCTGTGGCAGCACCTGTTCTGGTTCTTCGGGCACCCCGAGGTGTACATCATCGCGCTGCCGTTCTTCGGCATCGTTTCGGAGGTCTTCCCGGTCTTCAGCCGCAAACCGATCTTCGGGTACAAGACGTTGATCTACGCGACCATTTCCATCGCCGCGCTGTCCGTCGCCGTCTGGGCCCACCACATGTACGTCACAGGCTCTGTGCTGCTGCCGTTCTTCTCTCTGATGACGATGCTGATCGCCGTCCCGACCGGGGTGAAGATCTTCAACTGGATCGGCACGATGTGGCGCGGATCACTGACCTTCGAGACCCCGATGCTCTGGGCGCTCGGCTTCCTGGTCACCTTCACCTTCGGTGGCCTCACCGGAGTGATCCTGGCATCGCCCCCGCTCGACTTCCACGTCTCGGACACCTACTTCGTCGTCGCCCACTTCCACTACGTCATCTTCGGCACCGTGGTCTTCGCGATGTTCAGCGGGTTCTACTTCTGGTGGCCCAAATGGACCGGCAAGATGCTCAACGAGAGCCTCGGCAAGTGGCACTTCTGGTTCCTGTTCATCGGTTTCCACACCACGTTCCTGGTGCAGCACTGGCTCGGAGTCGTCGGAATGCCGCGTCGCTACGCGTCGTACTCGCCTGAGGACGGTTTCACCTGGATGAACCAGGTGTCGACGATCGGGTCGGTCATTCTCGCCGTGTCGATGATTCCGTTCTTCCTGAACGTGTACATCACCGCTCGCAAGGCGCCGCTCGTCACGGTCAACGACCCGTGGGGCTACGGTGCGTCGCTCGAGTGGGCCACGTCCTGCCCGCCGCCGCGTCACAACTTCACCTCGATTCCGCGCATCCGTTCCGAGCGTCCGGCGTTCGACCTGAACCACCCTGAGGTCGCGATGCCCGTCGGAATCGGCCCCGGCAAGGATGCTCCGGACTCGCCCACGTATGACGCGATATCGAAGAAGGTCAAGTAATGAGAGCCAACGTCAACCTGCTGTGGATTCTCACGGGGTTCTTCGTCGTCGTTGCGACCGCGTACACGGTCTGGGGTCTCATTGACCCGAGTCAAGGGCGAGTGGAGTGGGCCGGAACCTTCGTCCTGAGCCTCTGCGCAGTGTTCGTCGCGTTCGTCGCGTTCTATCTCAGCCGAGTGCATGGCGCCCAGGGCGGCGAGCTTCCCGAGGACCGTCTCGACGCGAACATCGATGACGGCGACCCAGAGGTTGGTTTCTACAGCCCCTGGAGCTGGTGGCCGATCCTGCTCGCAGGTAGCGCCGCGCTGCTTTTCATGGGACTCGCCGTCGGGGTCTGGATCTCGATCATCGCCCTCGGCATCGGCATCATCTGCCTGGTCGGTTGGGTCTACGAGTACTACCGCGGGAACTTCGCGCGTTGATCTGATTCACGGGTTCCCACACGGGGATTCGGCGGCGTCCGGGACACTGTCCCGGACGCCGTTTTTGCGTTTTCCCGAGACGGCATCCGCGCCGGGTTCGCCACTTCCGGTCGACTTCGCCCCGCACACCTGCCGAACTCGACCGGAACAGGCGAGCTCGGTGGTGGCGCGCCAGCAACATTCGGGCCTCGGCGCCTGGCGCTGACTGCGGCAGACCGGTGGGCGCTGCACGCGCGGCGCTCATCGCGACGGGTAAGCCAGCCGCCGGAAGCTCAACAGGTGGAACGCGGCGGTCACCGTCTGCACGGCGCTGAGCTGGTCCGTTAGAGCGCCTGCATCGGTGTGGTGGGCAGAGGGCCCCATGCCGATTAGAGCTGCGATCTGGATCGGCTCCAGGCTGAGCGTCGAGCACAGGTCTTCTGCGGCCTCCAGTCGGAAGAAGGGAGCCAGAGTCTCGACGAGGTGGGCGACCTTGTTGGACGGCACGTCCAGGGCCAGCCCGGCCTGCCGGAGCTCACGCAGGTGGCGCTCCTGCGGCACGACGACGGCCAACAGGCCGTCATCCGTGAGGATTCGATGGAACTCGGGAGGATTACGGGGGGCAAAGACGTTGAGGAGCACGTCGGCTGCCCCGTCCCGCACCGGCAGGGGAGACCAGACATCCGCTACCAACCCGTCAACGCCGCTCTGACCGGCGACCGTGCGCCCCACGGCGGAGGGGGAGAGATCCATGCCCAGGACACGTATGCCGGGAACCCGGTCCAGAATGCCCCTCAGGTAGTAGCCGGTGCCGCAACCGATGTCGAGGAGACGGCCGGGGTGCTCTGCCGCGACCCGGTCCGCGATTCGGTCACGGAGTGGGTCGTACCATCCCGTGCCCAGGAACAGGTCCCGGGCATCGACCATCGCGATGCTGTCGCCGATCAATCGTCGTGCCTGGCCGGCGAGGGAAACGAATCCGCGCTTGTTCACGTCGAAGGAATGGCCGGCGTCACACTTCAGGACGAGGGCACCGCCCGGATGAAGGGGGAGAGAACAGTTCGGGCACCGAAGCCACTCCGACAGGGTCTGGAGGGACATCGATGCCCGTTCTGTTGTTGTGATGGATGGCCTAGTGGTGATCCCCGTGTGCCTGCTCGAGTTCTGTATTGTTCACCGGTGCAATCCGGTCCTCGAAGAACCAGCGAGACAGTCCGGCGCGCGCCTTCTGCCCAACGGTGATCTTGCCATCGGCGTTCGGGCGGATCATCAGGGGCTTGTAGTCGTTGTAGCTGACCAGTTTCCAGCGATCGTACTCGTCGACGGGCTGGTGCACCTCGATGTACTCGCCGCCGGGTAGGCGTACGATGCGACCCGACTCGTAGCCGTGCAGGACGATCTCCCGGTCCTTCTTCTGCAGGGCAAGGCAGATGCGCTTGGCCACGAAGAAGGCGATGAACGGTCCGACCAGGACGAGGAACTGCATCGTGTGGATGACACCCTCCATCGTCACCGAGAAGTGCGTGGCGATGATGTCGGAGGATGCGGTTGCCCACAGGGCGGCGTAGAAGGTCACGCCGGCCGCGCCGATGGCGGTGCGGGTCGGGGCATTCCGAGGGCGGTCCAGGATGTGGTGCTCACGCTTGTCGCCGGTCACCCACGCTTCGATGAAGGGGTAGATCAGTACGACGAGGATGAACAGGCCGAGGCTGATCAGCGGGATCAGGATGTTGAACGACCAGGTGCGGTCGAGCCAGACGAACTCGAGTCCCGGCGGAATCAGGCGCAGGGCGCCGTCAGCGAATCCGATGTACCAGTCAGGCTGCGTTCCGGCGGAGACGGGGGAGGGGTCGTACGGGCCGTAGTTCCAGATCGGGTTGATCGTGAACAGCGACGCCATCAGCATGACCACGCCGAAGACGATGAAGAAGAATCCGCCGGCCTTCGCTGCGTAGACCGGAAGTACCGGGTAACCGACCACGTTCTGGTTGGTGCGGCCCGCTCCGGGGTACTGCGTGTGCTTGTGGACGACCACGAACAGGAGGTGCATCGCGATCAAGGCAACGATGATGGCCGGCAGTAGCAGAATATGCAGCGAGTAGAGACGCCCGACAATCTGTTCGCCGGGGAACTCGCCACCGAAGAGAAGGAACGAGATCCAGGTGCCGATCAGGGGGATTCCCTTGACCATTCCGTCGATGATGCGCAGACCGTTGCCGGAGAGAAGGTCGTCGGGGAGGGAATAGCCCGTGAATCCTTCCGCCATGGCCAGGATGAACAGGATGAACCCGATGATCCAGTTCAGCTCACGGGGCTTGCGGAAGGCACCCGTGAAGTAGATGCGCAGCATGTGCAGGCCAATAGCCGCCACGAAGAGCAGGGCCGCCCAGTGGTGGACCTGGCGCATGAGCAGTCCGCCACGGATGTCGAAGGAGATGTCGAGCGACGAAGCCATCGCCGCGGACATCTCAACACCCTTGAGCGGCATGAACGAACCGTCGTACTCGACCGGCGTCATGGAGGCGTGGAAGAAGAAGGTCAGGAAGGACCCGGACAACAGGATGATGACGAAGCTGTAGAGGGCCACCTCACCGAGCAGGAAGGACCAGTGGTCCGGGAAGATCTTCCGACCCAATTCCTTGACCGCCGTCGAGATGCTGGTGCGCTCGTCGATGTAGTTTGCGGCGGCGCCGGTCAGGCCGCCGGACTTCTTGGTCTCGACCAATTCAGTGGTCGTCGTTGCAGTACTCAATGCCGCTCCCAGAAGCTCGGTCCGACGGGTTCAGTGAAATCGCTCTGTGCGATGAGGTAGCCCTCTGAGTCTACCGCGATGGGCAGCTGCGGAAGCGGGCGTTTGGCCGGCCCGAAGATGACCTCACAGTGGTTGGTGACGTCGAACTGCGACTGGTGGCACGGACACAACAGGTTGTGCGTCTGCTGCTCGTACAGCGCGACGGGGCATCCGACGTGCGTGCAGATCTTGGAGTAGGCCACGATTCCGTCATACGACCAGCCCTTGCGTTCGGGCAGCTCGTTCAGGTCTTCGGGCTTGAGGCGCATCAGGAGAACGGCTGCTTTGCCCTTCTCTTCCAGTTTGCCGTGCTCGAGGTCCTGGAGGCCCTCGGGAATCACATGGAATGCGGAGCCCAGGGTGACGTCGGAAGCCTTGATCGGCGTACCGGTCGGGTCGATCGCGAGGCGGGTGCCCGCCTTCCACATGGTGTGGCTGAGAAGTGCGGACGGGTTGGTGTCCATCGGGCCGAGGCCGCGGAAGAGCACAACAGCGGGCAGCGGGAAGGCGATCAGCGCGCCGATGAGGCTGTTGCGAATGAGGCTGCGGCGTCCGATCCCGGACTCCACATTGGCCTCGTGGAAGATCTCGACGGCTCGCGTGCGGGTCTCGTCCGTTCCTCGGACGGGATGACGCTCGTCAATGCCCTCATGGTCGAACATCAGCGCCTTGCCCCAGTGCACCGCCCCGATGCCGATGGCCATCAGCGCCAGGGTGAGGCCCAGCCCGATGAACAGGTTGTTCAGGCGAACGGAACCAGGGTCTTCCGGGATGATCGGGAACACCATGTACGCCACGATGGCGAACACGCTTCCAACGATCGACAGGTAGAAGAGCGTGTAGACAGTGCGCTCGGCCTGACGTTCTGCGCTCGGGTCGAGGTCGGTGACACGTGGGCGGTGCGGAGGAAAGCCCGGGTTGGCCACGGCGTCGCGAACGACTACGGCGGTGCCTGCGGGAGCCCCCTCATGCCCGACTGTCGACGAGTCAGCAGCGGTCAGGTCCTTCCCGCTGTTATCGTCCTTGGCCATTATTCTCCTTCATCGGAAGTTCTGTGTGAGACATGTTGTATGCGTGAGCGTCGACGGTCAGTTCGACTTCGCTGTGATCCACACCGTTAGGGCGACGATCGAGCCGAGGCCGAAGATCCAGAGGAACAGGCCCTCTGATACCGGTCCGAGAGAGCCGAGTGCGAGGCCGCCGGGAGAGGGGGTCTTCTCCAGGTACTTGAGGTACGTGATGATGTCCCGCTTGCTCTCCGGGGAGATGTTCATGTCGTTGAACACGGGCATGCTCTGCGGACCGGTGACCATGGCCTCGTAGATGTGGGCCTCGGTGACACCCTTGAGGTTCGGGGCGTATTTTCCGGCCGTCAGGGCCCCACCGGCGCCGGCGACGTTGTGGCACATGGCGCAGTTGATGCGGAAGAGCTCGGCGCCGTTGGCAGCGTTACCCTCGGCGTCGAGGAGACTCGCGTCCGGCTTACCCGGTCCCGGGGCCAGGGACGCGACGTAGGCGGCGAGCGAGGCGATCTGCTCCTCCGTGAACTGCACCTTCTTCTTCTGGGCCTGCGGTCCGTTCATCTGCATGGGCATGCGACCGGTGCCGACCTGGAAGTCGACGGCTGCCGCGCCGACGCCGATCAGGCTGGGTCCGCTGCCGGAGCCCTGTGCGGCAAGTCCGTGGCAGGTTGCGCAGTTGGCGGCGAAGAGCTTCTGGCCCTCGCCGACCGTCTGCTGTGACGTGGCGTTGGTCTCGGCGCTAGCGGTGCTCGTGCTGAACGCTGCGTACGCACCGCCGGTGAAGAGGAGGCCGATCGCGATGAGAGCGACACTGGCCAGTGGACTGCGGCGCCCGGCCTTGCGGCCTCGGGGCTGCTTGGGGGTGTTAAACGTGGTCATACGTGTTGTCCACTCCGAGTTTCTATTTAAGTACGTAAATGACGAGGAAGAGACCGATCCACACAACGTCGACGAAGTGCCAGTAGTAGGACACCACGATCGCGCTGGTCGCCTCTTTGTGGCCGAAGTTCTTGACGGCAAATGCACGTCCGATGACGAGCAGGAACGCGAGGAGACCTGCGGTCACGTGGATGCCGTGGAACCCGGTGGTGAGGTAGAACGCGGAACCGTAGGCGTTGCTGGCCAGCGTCACGCCCTCGGAAACGAGGGTCGCGTACTCGAACACCTGGCCGGAAACGAAGATCGCACCCAGGGCGTAGGTGAGGAAGAACCACTCGACCATGCCCCACTGGCTCGGCTTCCAGCCCGTCGACCTGGACTGAAGACGCTCCGCCGCGAAAACACCGAACTGGCAGGTCACGGAGGACGACACCAGAATGAGCGTGTTGATCAGCGCGAACGTGAAGCCGTGCTTCGCGGTCTCGGCCTGCCACAACTCCGGCGAGGTCGATCGCAGAGTGAAGTAGATGGCAAAGAGCCCGGCGAAGAACATGACTTCGCTGCCCAACCAGACAATGGTGCCAACAGCCACGCTGTTTGGCCGGTTAACAACGGGCGCATTGACCGTATAAGAAATTGAGGGGCTCGTCACCGTTCCATTATGGCCGATTTCCGCCCCGGATATTCTCAACCGGGCATGCCTGTCGCGCTTTTGTTCGAATGACTACCGGATCGAAACAAACCGGCCCTCATCGCCGAATTCTGCATGGGGGATCCTTCTCGCTAAAATTGATTCATGCTTGAAATTCAGTCTTGGCCGAACGTCATCAGCGCGCTGCTCTCCGGTGAGGATCTAAGCGTGTCAGACGCGGCGTGGAGCATGGAACAGGTCATGCTCGGGGAGGCGACGCCGGCGCAGTTGGCCGGCTTTCTGGTGGCCTTGCGGGCCAAGGGAGAAACGGTCGATGAAATCGTCGGTTTCCGGGACGCGATCCTCGACTATGCCGTGCCCTTACCGGTGAACCCCATGGCACTGGACATCGTCGGCACGGGCGGTGACCGGTTCGGCACCGTCAACATCTCCACCATGGCGTCGATCGTGTGCGCAGGGGCGGGAGTGCCGGTGATCAAGCACGGGAATCGAGCCGCAAGCTCGGCTTCGGGCGCCTCGGACGTCTTGTCGGCGCTCGGCATCGATCTGACCATGTCCGCGGAGAAGGTGGCCGAGACGCTGGAAACGGCCGGGATCACGTTCGCATATGCGGCAGGCTTTCACCCAGGTTTCCGTCACGCTGCGGTTGCCCGCCGAGAACTGGGCATTCCGACCGTGTTCAACTATCTCGGTCCGCTCTGCAATCCGGCTCGACCGGAAGCGTCTGCGGTCGGCGTCGCCGCCCTCGACCGGGTTCCGCTCATCGTCGGCGTGTTTCAAACTCGAGGCGCGACGGCGCTCGTCTTCCGCGGGGACGACGGTCTCGATGAGCTCACCACGACGGGTCACAGCCACGTGTGGGAAGTATCGAGGGGCCTCGTGACGGAGCACGACATCGATCCGCGCGATTTGGGCCTTCGTCGGGCCAGGATGAGTGAGCTCGTGGGCGGTGATGCGGAGCACAACGCCGCCGTCGTGCACTCGATGCTGGCCGGCCAGGACGATGCGGTGCGGGAAATCGTCTTGCTGAACGCGGCAGCCGGCCTGGTGGCCTTCGATCTCGCGAACGATCCCGCACAGGCGCAGGTCAATATCCTCGACCGGTTCCGCACGAAAATGGCCGTGGCCGCGGAGTCTGTCGACTCCGGGGCGGCCACGGCCAAACTCGCCGCCTGGGTCGCGTCCAGCCAGGCCTGAACCGGGCTCTAGACGACGTCCTCGTCGACCCAGCCGAAGGTCTTGGTGACCGCCTTCTTCCAGTTGCGGAGCTGACGGCCGCGCTCTTCTTCGGACATGCTCGGCGTCCAGCGGCTGTCTTCCTGCCAGTGGGACCGGAGCTCGTCGAGGTCGCTCCAGAAGCCGACCGCCAGCCCGGCCGCGTAAGCGGCGCCGAGGGCAGTCGTCTCGGCAACGACCGGGCGCACCACCGGCACTCCGATGATATCGGCCTGGAACTGCATCAGGAGGTTGTTCGCGATCATCCCGCCGTCGACCTTCAGCTCAGCCAGGGGCACGCCGGAGTCGGCATTGACCGCATCGAGGACTTCCCTGGTCTGGAAGGCCGTGGCTTCCAGGGCCGCGCGCGCGATGTGGCCCTTGTTCACGTACCGGGTCAGTCCGACCAGTGCGCCGCGGGCATCCGCACGCCAGTACGGCGCGAACAGGCCGGAGAAGGCGGGA